>CAZVDO010000037.1:0-8084 GCA_964625345.1 uncultured Anaerolinea sp.
GTCAGCGCGATGCGCCGGAGCCACGACGCGGGGCCCGCCCGGCCCTGACCCGCTCGTTCCACAGGCTCCGCACGAGGAACGCCACGTTCGCGGGGCGCTCGGCGAGGCGGCGCATGAAGTACGGGTACCACTCGCGCCCACAGGGCACGTAGACGCGGACCGTCCAGCCGTCCGCGACGAGCCGCTCCTGGAGGTCGCGGCGGACCCCGTAGAGCATCTGGAACTCGAACCGCTCCGGCCCGATCCCGTTGGACCGGGCGTGCTCGATGGCCAGCCGGATCATCGCTTCGTCGTGGGTGGCGATCGCCGGGTAGCGGCCGTCGTCGAGGAGACGCCGCATGAGCGCAACGTACGCGGCGTCGACGTCGCCCCGGGCCTGGTGGGCCACGCTCGCGGGCTCGCGATAGGCGCCCTTGCACAGGCGGATGCGCGCGCCCAGCGGGACGAGCGCCTCCAGGTCCTGCGGGGTCCGCCGCAGGGCCGCCTGGAGGACCACGCCCACGTCGCCTCGCCCGTCCATGGTCGGCCGCAGGTCCCGCCACAGCGCGAGGGTGGCATCGGTGGTCGGGTGGTCCTCCATGTCGATGCGCACGAACCCGCCGGCCGCCGCGGCCGCGCCGAGGATGCGGGCGACGTTTGCCCGGGCGACGGCGGTCCCGAGGCGAAGGCCCATCTGGGTCAGCTTGATGCTCACGTTGACGTCGAGCCCGCGATCCGCGAGCAACGGGATGGCGGCGACGTACGCGTCCGCCGCGGCCGCGGCCGCGTCCTCCGAGGTCACCGCTTCCCCGAGGATGTCCACCGTGGTTCGGAAGCCCGCCGCGCGGAGGCGTTCGAGGACAGGGAGGGCGGCGTCGAGCGACTCTCCGGCCACGAAGCGGGCGACCATCGGCCGCGTGAATGGCAGCCGCGTGGCGAGGCGACCGACGATCCGCCGGTGGGACAGGCCCAGGAGGCCAGCGCGCATCCCGCGCTCGACCGCTGCGCCCGCGCGAGCCCGAACGTTCACGGTCGGGTCGGTGGGACGCCGTCTCCGGGCACGATGGCCGATTCGAGTTGATCGCCGAGCTCGACGGTACGACGGAACGCGGCCCACACCGCCTCGGACAGAACGGTCCGGAGGCGACCCGATTCGAGTTCGTGGAGGGCGGCAGCGCTCGTCCCGCCGGGGGACGTGACCATGTTCCGGAGCTCCGCGGGATGCATCCCGGACTGCTTTGCGAAGAGCGTGCTGCCCTCGAGCGTCTCGATCACGAGGTCGTGGGCGATGTGGCGCGGGAACCCGAGGTGGACCGCCGCGTCGATCAGCGCCTCCATGACGAGGAACACGTAGGTCGGGCCTGTTCCGGAGACCGCCGTGGCCATCGCCACGAGCTTCTCGTCGTCGACCTCGAGCTGGGCGCCGAGCGCCCCCAGGAGCGCGCCCGCCTCTTCACGCTGGTGCGGGGTCACAGCGGGGGTCGCGTACCAGACGGTCATGCCCCGCCCGAGTCGTGCCGGCGTGTTGGGCATGCTCCGGACCACCTGGTCGTGGCCGAGCGCCGCCGACAGCGCCTTGGTGGTGGCCCCTGCGAGCACGCTGATGACGAGCTGGCCGGGCTGCAGCTGCGGCCCGATCTCGCGGCCGACGCGGGCGAGCATCTGGGGCTTGATCGCGAGCAGGACGATGTCGGCACCCTCGATCGCCTCGGCGTTGTGGACCACCGTGCGGATGCCGTGTCCCGCCTCAAGCTGCTCGCGCCGTTCGGGGCGAGGGTGGCTGGCCACGATCTGCCCGGGCTCCACGAGCCGGCCGCGCAGGACGCCCGCGATGATGGCCTCGGCCATCACGCCGGACCCGACCGTGGCGATCGTGCGCTCTGCGAGAGGGGACATGGCGCGAGTATGCCATGCGTCGGGACCACGTCCCGCAAGGACGGCGGCCCCGGGCTGCAAGGCCGCCAGTTGCGCAGCTACCGGCCGGCGAGGCCGGCGGGGATCAGCGCGGCTTGGCCTCGTCGACGGCCGTACGAGCCGCACCGCGGTCGGTGAACCAGGTCGCGTCGATCTGGACGAAGTTCGCCCACTCGGTCGGCACCTGGTCCTCGGGGTAGATGGCGTTGACCGGGCACTCCGGCTCGCACGCGCCGCAGTCGATGCACTCGTTCGGGTCGATGAACAGCTTCCGGTCGACGCCTTCCTCGTAGTGGATGCAATCCACCGGGCAGACCGAGACGCACGAGACGTCCAGCACGTCGATGCAGGGCTCGGTGATGACGTAGGCCATGTGCGTTCGACTCCTTGTGCGCTCGCCTCCCGCCCTCGCGTCGCGGGAGCCGAAGCGTACCACCGAGGGCCATTCGGCTTCCCCGATTTCCGATCACCGGCGGCGCCGCCGGCAGATTCCCTGCGCCAGGAATCCCGGCGTCAGGGCGTGCCGGCGCCCGAAGGGATCGGGGGCACACTGGCGACGGGTTGCCCGCTCGCGTCGATGAAGCGCACCGGGGCCACCATGCCCTCGGCCCAGTGGCCCGGAATATGGCAACCGAGATACCACGCGGCCTGGCGAGCGGACGCGTCGAGCGGGACGGTCCACGTCACGTCGACCCGCTGCCCGGACACGAGCACGAACCGCAGGCCGCCGGTGTCGGGGGGCACGGACACCTCGGGCGTCCGGCCGGGCGGCGCCGGCGGCGGTGCGGCCTCGGCCGCCTCCCAGGCGTCCTGGACGTCGAGCGTGCCCACGACCACCTCGTGGGTCACCAGGCCGCCGTTGACGACCTCGAAGCGCACGGTCTCGCCCGGCACGAGGTCGACGACCGGCGGCACGTAGCTGTAGTCCCGGGCCGCGATGATGACCTCGCGCGGGTGCTCCGCGGTTCCGGGCAGGAACGGCCCGCCAGTCGACGCATCCGGGGAGCACGCGGCGACGGCGCACGCGAGGCCGCACAGGGCCCCGACGAGCGCGCCGCGCGCACGAACCGATGCGGCCGGCTGCGCGGACCGAGGGCGTGCGGGACCGGATGCGACCAGGGAACTCACGGCCCGGCGAGTCTACGATGCACGGCGGAGGTGCCCGATCCGCCTTGACACGGCCCGGTGCCGACCGGATAGTGCGCCCACCCGACACGGGAGCCGCGCACGTAACCGCTCGCGTGCGGTCCTCGAGTCCGAGCCGCGCCCGGAGCACGAAACGCGCACCGCGCACCCGGCGGACGAATGGAATTCGCAGCCAGGACGATTGCCCGCGTGACCAGCCCGTCCATCGCCCCAGCCGCAGCACCCGCCGGTTCCGCCACCGCGGCGGCGGTCGAGCTGCAGGGCGTCACGAAGGCCTTCGGTGGTGCCGGCTCCCGCCGGAGTGGCGGGGCGCCCCAGGTCGTCGCGGTCGACGGGATCGACCTTGCGATCCGCGACGGCGAGTTCTTCTCGATGCTGGGTCCCTCGGGCTCGGGCAAGACCACGACCCTCCGGATGATCGCCGGGTTCGAGCTGCCGACGCGCGGCCGGATCCTGCTCCACGGCGAGGACGTCTCGCAGCGGGCGCCGTTCGAGCGCGACGTGAACACGGTCTTCCAGGATTACGCCCTGTTCCCGCACATGACCGTCGGCGAAAACGTCGCGTACGGGCTCGTGGTGCGCAAGGTCCCGAAGGCCGAACGGGCCGAACGGGTCGAGGACGCCCTGCGGATGGTCCGCCTGGAGGGGTACGAGGCGCGCAAGCCGGGCCAGCTGTCGGGCGGACAGCGACAACGGGTGGCGCTCGCGCGGGCGCTGGTGAATCGGCCACGGGTGCTCCTGCTCGACGAGCCGCTCGGGGCCCTGGACCTCAAGCTCCGCGAGGAGATGCAGCTCGAGTTGAAGGCCATCCAGCAGCAGGTCGGGATCACGTTCATCTACGTGACCCACGACCAGGAGGAGGCCCTCACGATGAGCGACCGCCTCGCGGTCTTCAACCGCGGGCGCATCGAACAGGTCGGCACGCCGGCGGAGCTGTACGAGCGACCGGCCACCGCGTTCGTCGCGGGCTTTGTCGGCACGTCCAACCTGCTGCGCGGCGAGGTCGCAAGGTCGCTCATCGGCAGCCCGGAGCTGGTGACGGTGCGACCGGAGAAGATCCGACTGTCCGATGCGGGCGCCTCCGTGGCCGCGGATGAGATCGCAGCCGACGGGACGATCTCCACGGTGGTCTACCTCGGCCCGGACACGCGCTATATCGTGGCACTCGACGCCGGGGCCGAACTCGTGGTCACCCAGCAGAACCTGACCACGTCGTCGATGGATGTCCTGGCCGCACGGGGAACCCGCGTGCGGCTGGTCTGGAAGCGGGAATACGCGCTGCGCGTCAAGGAATGACGCGGGCGCAGAGGAGGAGGAGCATGCGCTACCGGAACCTGGCGGCCACGGCGGCCGCCTTCGCGATCGTGGTGGCCGCCTGCGGCTCGGGCGCCTCGCCCACGCCGACCGGCACCGATTCCACGCCGACGAGCGGCCCCAGCGAGGGCAGCACCCCCGAACCGACCCAGGGAGGACCCACGGTCATCGATTCGATCGGCGCCGGCGAGGGTGAGCTCAACCTCATCGTCTGGCCGGGCTACGCCGAGTCGGGCGCCAACCTGCCGGAATACGACTGGGTCCATCCGTTCGAGGACAAGACCGGCTGCAAGGTCAAGACGATCAAGGAAGCCGGCAGCTCGGACGAGATGGTGACCCTCATGCGCCAGGGTGGCGGCGCGCTCTACGACGGCCTGTCGGCCTCGGGCGACGCGACCATCCGGCTCATCACCGAGGGCCGGATCGCGGCCGTCGACGTCGAGAAGCTCTTCCCGGAGTGGAAGAACTTCTGGGGCCCGATGCAGAGCCCGCCGCACAACACCGTGAACGATGTCCACTACGGCATCTCCCACGGGTGGGGCGCCAACCTGCTCATGTGGAACACCGACGTGGTCTCTCCCGATCCCGACAGCTGGGGCGTGGTCTTCGACCCGAACTCCCCGTACGCCGGCAAGGTGACCGCCTACGACTACGCGATCTACATCGCCGATGCGGCGCTGTACCTCTCGGCGACCAAGCCCGAACTCGGGATCACGGATCCGTACGAGCTCACCAAGGACCAGTTCGATGCGGCGGTGGCCCTGCTCAAGGACCAGCGCAAGATCATCGGCAAGTACTGGGGCACCTACAGCGACCAGATCGCCGACTTCGAGCAGGGCACGTCCGTGCTCGGCACCACCTGGCCGTACCAGGTCGGGGCGCTCCTCGCCGAGGATCCGCCGATCCCGGTCAAGGCGATCCTGCCCAAGGAGGGTGCGACCGGCTGGGCGGACACCTGGATGATGTCGGCCAACGCCGCCCATCCGAACTGCATGCTCATGTGGATGGACTGGATGTCCCAGCCCGGCACGCAGCAGCAGGTCGCCGAGTACTTCGGCGAGGCGCCGGCCAACCTCAAGGCCTGTGACCTCATCGAATCCAACCCCGGCCCGTACGGGTACGCCGGTTTCTGCGCCGACCAGCACGCCTCGGACGACGCCTACGCCTCGGCCGTGAAGTTCTGGAGCACGCCGCTCGCCGACTGTGGCGACAGCCGCGGCACCACGTGCATCGACTTCTCGGACTGGCTCAAGGCGTGGGACGAGATCAAGGCCGCCAGCTAGGCGAACGGCCACGGATGTAACACGGCGCCCGGCACGCCCTGCGTGCCGGGCGCCGTCCTTCCTGCCATGACCACGACGACCGCACCCGCCCGGATCCCGCCTTCGCTGCCCCGTCGCGTCGCGGCGGCGCTGTACCGGCGACCGCGGCTCGTGCTCGGCACGCTCCTGGCGCCGCCGATCCTGTGGCTCGTCGTCATCTACCTCGGATCGCTCTCGCTCCTGCTCGTGTCGTCGCTCTGGCGGCTCGACCCGATCACCACGGCGATCGTCCGGGAGCCCAGCCTCGAGAACTTCCGCGAGCTCCTGAATCCGGAAAAGCCGTACCTGCAGATCGCGCTCCACACGGCGTCGATCGCCGCGATCGTCACGATCGTCGATGCAGTCCTGGCCTTCCCGCTGGCCTTCTACATGGCCCGGGTGGCGTCAGGCCGCAAGCGGCGGGCGCTCTTCATCGCCGCACTCCTGCCGCTCTGGATCAGCTACCTCGTCCGCGTCTACTCGTGGCGGGTGATCCTCGCCGACGGGGGTTTCCTCAACTGGATCCTCGGGTTCGTGGGGTTGCGCGGACCGGGCGTCCTCGGGGATGTCGCGATCTCGCTCGTGTTCAGCTACATCTGGCTGCCCTACATGATCCTGCCGATCTACGCCGGATTGGAGCGGATCCCGGAATCCCTCATCGAGGCCTCGTCCGACCTGGGCGGCCGCGCCTGGACGACGTTCCGGCGGGTGATCCTCCCGCTGGCCCTGCCGGGCATCGTCGCCGGCTCGATCTTCACGTTCTCGCTGACGCTGGGCGACTACATCACGCCCACGCTGTTCAGCGGCGACCAGTTCATCGGCAACGTCGTGTACGGGCACGTCGGCGTGTCGGGCAACCTGCCATTCGCCGCCGCCTACGCGACCGTCCCGGTGGCGATCATGGCCGTCTACCTGCTGCTGGCACGCCGTCTCGGCGCGTTCGAGGCGCTCTGATGGGCGGTCGGTTGACCCGGATCGGCCTGCGGGCGGCGAGTGCCCTGACCATCGTGTTCCTGTACGTGCCGATCTTCATCGTGATCGTGTACGCCTTCAACGATTCCAAGAACCAGGCCTGGGACCGGCTCGTCCAGAGCATCGCCACCAACGGGTTCGGGGGCACGTTCTCCCTGCGCTGGTTCGAGGCGGCCCTCAACAACGACCAGGTGAAGGAATCGTTCCTCCTGTCCATCCAGGCGGCGCTCGGGGCCACGCTGACCGCGCTCGTCCTCGGATCGGCGGCCGCGTTCGCCGTGCATCGGTTCCGCTTCTTCGGCCGTGAGGCGGTGAGCTTCATCGTGGTGCTGCCGATCGCGCTGCCCGGCATCGTCACGGGCATGGCCCTCAACGCGGCGATGAACGCCGGCGTCCGCGGATTCGACATCGGGCCCCTGCACGTGACCGGCCCCCAGTTCGGGCTCGGGACGATCATCGTCGGCCACGCGACGTTCTGCGTCGTCGTGGTCTACAACAACGTGGTGGCCCGGTTGCGCCGCCTCGGCCGGTCCCTCGAGGAGGCGTCGATGGACCTCGGCGCCGACACGTGGCAGACGTTCCGGCGGATCACGTTCCCGTCCATGGCCACGGCCCTGTTCGCGGGCGCACTGCTGGCCTTCGCGCTGTCCTTCGACGAGATCATCGTCACGACGTTCACGGCCGGCACGGAGCAGACGCTCCCGATCTGGATCTTCGCGAACTTCCGCCTGCCGAACGCCCGACCCGTCGTCAACGTCGTGGCGCTCGCGATGATCGCGCTGAGCGTGATTCCGGTCTACATCTCCGCCCGGCTCGCGGGCGCCGAGAGCGCCGGCAGCGTGCGGTAGCGAGCGCGCGATCGCTGGCGGCCGCCCGGCCGGTGCCAGGCCGGCACGCGCCGCCGTATGTTGGGCTACATCCCCTGCGGCGTGTACCCCGGGTCGAGGTAGGTGGCGGGGCTGTCCCGGAACTCGAGCATGCAGCCCTTGCCGCAGAACCAGTAGCTCGTGCCCTCGTACTGCACGTGCAGGTCGGGGCGCGCCTCGGGATCGACGGTCATCCCGCACACCGGGTCGATGGCGGTGGTGCCGCCGCCCGCGCTGGGGTTGGCCTCGTGGCCGTGGCCGTGATCGTGTCCGTGGTCGTGCATCGTGAATCCTCGTGAAGCTGTGGGCGGCGTGCCGTTGAGTCGAGTGTAGCGGGCGCATGGGCCATGGCCCTTCGGCGCGGAACGCGATGGCCGGCGCAGCGGCGCTCAGCGGGCACACGACGGGGCGGCGTGGGCGCGGGGGTGCGGGCAACCCGCCATTTACGCCCCACAGCGGTGGTAGGCGCAGACGGACGCGCCTCGCGAGCCTGGCTCCGGGCGGCAGGCCCCGATTCGTGCTCGGCGCCGGCACAGCCAGAGCCGCCATCGTGGCGCCAGCCCACCTTGCACCGACCCGAGGCGTAAATGGT
>CAZVDO010000037.1:8184-18255 GCA_964625345.1 uncultured Anaerolinea sp.
GGTCGTGCGCGCGGGGGCGGTGGGAGGCGCGGGTCCCGGCAGCGGGCGAGGCGGCGGCGTGTCAGGCCGCTGCTACGATCGCCGCGTGAACGACCAACGAACCGACGCGACGCCCGCCGACCCGGCGGCCGAGGCCCACATCGACCTCGATGCCGCGCGAGCGGCGCTCGAGGCCGAGGCGGCGCGCCTGCGGCTGGCCCTGGGTGAGCCGATCGAGGGACCCGGCCAGATGACCTACGGATCCCAGGCTGCCGCTGCGACGCACGTGTTCGAGCAGCAGCGTGACCTCGCGTTGCGAGACCACGAGCGGGCGCAGCTCACGCTCGTCGAGGAAGCACTCGCGCGGCTCGATGCCGGCACCTACGGCACGTGCACATCGTGCGGCCGCCGGATCGCCACCGAGCGGCTCGCGGCCATCCCCTGGGTGCCGACCTGCATCGAGTGCGCCCGTGGCCGCCGCTGACCCGACGCGCGCAGGGCGCGCAGCCGCAGGGCGCGCAGCCGCCGGGCACGCACCCGCCGGCCCCGGCCCGCTGCCCGACGAGCACCAGGCCGCGGAAGACCCGGCCGAGGACCTCGTCTCCCTCGCCGACATCCGCGCGGCCGCCGAGCGGCTTCAAGGGATCGCGCTCCGGACGCCCCTCGTCGAGTTCGACCCGGGACCGCCCCGCATCCTCCTGAAGGCCGAATCGCTCCAGCCCATCGGTGCCTTCAAGATCCGGGGCGCCTACAACGCCATCGCGACGCTGACGCCCGAGGAGCGCGCCCGCGGCGTCGTGACCCACTCGTCCGGCAACCACGCCCAGGGCGTGGCGCGGGCGGCACGCTTGCTGGGCGTGCGGGCCACGGTCGTGATGCCCTCCGACGCGCCGTCGGTCAAGCGGACGAGGGTCGAGGCCGATGGCGCCACGATCGTGGAGGTCGGCGTGGAATCGGGCGCCCGGGAGGCCATGGCGGACCGACTCGCAAGCGAGCGGGGCCTCGTGCTCATCCCGCCCTACGACGACGATCGCGTGATCGCCGGCCAGGGCACGGTCGGCGTCGAGATCGCGGAGGACGTGCCGAATCTCGCCCTCGTGCTCGTGCCCATCGGAGGAGGCGGCCTCGCGAGCGGCGTCGCCGTGGCCATTCGCGCACTCCGGCCGGCGGCCAAGATCATCGGGGTGGAATCGGAACTCGCCGCGGACGCCGCAGAATCGCTGCGCGAGGGTCGGATCGTGCGCTGGGACGGCGCCCTCGCAGCCCGGACCATCGCCGACGGGACGCGCACGCAGGCGATCGGGCGCCGCCCGTTCGCCCACCTCTCCCGCTACCTCGACGGCGTCGTCACCGTGACTGAGCGCGAGATCGCCCTCGCGATGGGCCTGGCCGCGGAGCGGAGCCGGCTCGTGGTGGAGCCTTCCGGCGCCCTCGCGGTGGCCGCTGCCGCGTTCGCCCTCGATCGCGCGGGCATCCGCCCCAGCGCCGCGGCCGGCACCCCCTCCGGGTCCATCGTGGCCGTGGTCAGTGGGGGGAACGTGGACCCGGATCGCTATCGGGCGCTGCTGGCGTCGCCGCCCGCCTGAGCCGGAGCGCCTCCTCGCGCTCCCGGATCCGCTGCCGGTCCGCATCGTCCCGCCGCTCCGCGGCGTCCCCGGCGCGCTCCTCGGATCGCAGCCAGCCGTTGACCACCAGCAAGGTGGCGATGAGGAAGATCACGTCCCCCAGGAACCACATGATCCCCCCGGCCAGGCGCTGGTCGTCGAGGGCCGTGATGCCGTAGGGCGAGCCGAGCGTCGCGTAGTGCGCGTAGAGCGGGCCCTCCGCGAAGAGGATGGCCATGGCGAGGAACGAGTTCTGGGGCATCTGCAGGAAGACGTATGCGATCCGGGCTGGATAGCGCATCCGGTGCGGGGCCGGATCGGCCGCGACCACCGGCCACCAGAACAGGAGTCCGGCGCCGAGGTAGAGCACGTGTTCGAGGTCGTGGACGAATCGATCCTCGAGGGAGTGGTTGAAGAGCGGCGAGAAGTGGGTGCCCCACATGACCCCGGTGAAGACGATCCAGGCCACGGCGGGATGCCCGACCACGCGCATGACCCGTGAATTGAGGACCGGGAGGATCCAGTCGGTCCGGTCCGATCGGCGAGCCGCCCGGAGGAGCTGGGTGATGGGCGCGGCGATGGCGATGAGCGGTGGGGCCACCAGCGTCAGGAGCACGTGCTGGACCATGTGGACCGAGAAGAGGGTCGTATCCCAGCGCTCGATCCCGGAATCGAGCGCGATCGCGATCACCGCGAGCCCGCCCAGGAACGCCCAGCGGCGGTATCGGGGCACGGGATTGTCCGGATGGGCGGCATTGATCCGGCCGGTCATCCGCCACCAGATGACGGCGCCGAGGATCAGGGGCAGGAGGATGAGCGGCTCGAACGACCAGCCGAGGAGGAGCCCGGCTGCGTCCGGGGGATTCGAGGGGACCGAACCGTGTGCGGCGACGGACCCGGCAAGGCCGAGCCAGAGGGCGCCAATTCCGAGCGCGGGAAGGCCTCGTGACCGCATCGCCGCCCATCGTCCCACGATGCGATCATCAGGGCCGGGAGGCGCCGGCCTGCCGCTGTCGCACGGCCGCGGTCGAGTCGGCGTCGCGCGACCTGTCATCGCGCGTGGGGCTCGGGTATCATGCGGACGGCCCCGCTTCGGCGTGGCCGTTCTGGTTGCGCCCCGTCGGCGGCCTTCGTCCCCTCCCGCCGACACCTTCACCGCTGACCCAGTCGAGGACGCCCGATGTCGAGCAGCCCCAGGAAGCGACCCGCGCCCGACGCGATCGTCGCCGCCGTGGTGGTCGTGGCCCTGGTCGCGCTGGTCGCCGCCACCTTCCTGAGCGGCGCCGGACGATCGCTCTTCCCGCCGGCCCCCGTCACGGACCAGGGCCGCGAGGTCAGCGGCCTCTACGACATCGTGTTCGGGTTCGCCGTCGCGATCTTCCTGGTCGTCGAGGGCCTGATCGTCTGGAGCGTCATCCGCTACCGGCGCCGGGCGAGCGACGTCGACCTGCCCGTCCAGACCCACGGCAACAACGTGGTCGAGGTGATCTGGACCGTCATCCCCACGGCGATCGTCCTCTTCCTGTTCGTGATCTCGTGGCAGACGCTCAACCACGTGGACGCGGTCAGCGCCAAGCCGGATATCCGGATCCACGCCATCGCCGGCCAGTTCGCCTGGCAGTTCGAGTACCTCGACGACAACGGCACCAAGGTGGCGACCCAGCTCGCGCCCGAATACGACCCGGCCACGGGCACGGGCGGCATGGCCGTGCCTGTCGGGAAGTCGGTCCAGGTCAGCCTGGACAGCCCGGACGTCATCCACGCCTTCTACGTGCCCCGGTTCCTGTTCAAGCGGGACGTGGTGCCCGGGCAGACCAACACGTTCGAATTCACGGTCGACACCACGGAGGCCGGCCAGGTGTTCCGCGGCCAGTGCGCCGAGTTGTGCGGCACGGACCACCGCAAGATGCTCTTCTCGGTGATCGCGCTGAGCCCGGCCGACTACCAGGCCTGGCTCGCCGCCCTGGTGGAGAAGGCCAACGCCACGCCGGCGCCGCTGCCGAGCGGCCCGGTGCTCAACGAGACGGCCAAGGGGATCCAGTTCGAGACCAAGAGCTTCGAGGTCCCCGCCGACGCACCGTTCGGCATCGTGTTCACGAACGCCGATCCGGCGGGCGTGTCCCATGACATCGACATCAAGGATGACGCCGGCACCGTCGTCGCCAACCAGGAGACGATCGATGGGGGCACCTCGAGCAACTACGCGTACGACGGCCTCCCGGCGGGCACGTACACGTTCTTCTGCTCGATCCACTCGAACATGACCGGCACCATCACGGTCAAGTAAGGAGCCGCGGAATGGCGACCCACGCCCTTGCCCCCGCCGCCAGCGCCTACTCCCGGGGCCGGCTGTACGACTGGCTGACCACCACCGATCACAAGAAGATCGGGATCATGTACGTGGTCAACTCGTTCCTGTTCTTCCTGATCGGCGGCGTGCTGGCCCTGGCGGTCCGGGCCGAGCTCGCGGCGCCGGGCCTGCAGTTCCTGACCGACGCGCACGTGTACAACGAAGCCTTCACGATGCACGCCACGATCATGATCTTCCTGTTCGTGATCCCGATGCTGGCGGGCCTCGGCAACTACATCGTCCCGCTCCAGATCGGCGCGCCGGACATGGCCTTTCCGCGGATCAACGCGCTGTCCCTGTGGATGCTCCCGCTGGCGGGCATCCTGCTCATCTCGAGCTTCTTCACCGGCGGCGCCGCCGCCGCGGGCTGGACGTCCTATCCGCCGCTCGCCGCCGACGGGCCGCTTGCCTCGCCGGGTTCCGGCCAGGACCTCTGGATCGTCGGCGTGGTCCTGATCGGGACCAGCTCGATCCTTGGTGCGATCAACTTCCTGGTCACGATCTTCAAGATGCGCGCCCCGGGCATGACGCTCCTGCGCATGCCGATCATGGTGTGGACCGTGCTCGTGACGAGCGTGCTCGTCCTCATGGCCACGCCGGTGATCACGAGCGCCCTGATCATGCTGTTCATCGACCGCAACTACGGCGGCAGCTTCTTCGACCCGTTCAACGGCGGCAGTGCCGTCCTCTACCAGAACATCTTCTGGTTCTACTCGCACCCCGCGGTCTACGTGATGGTCCTGCCGGCGATGGGCGTGATCAGCGAGGTCCTGCCGGTCTTCAGCCGCAAGCCGCTGTTCGGGTACAAGGCCTTCATCTTCGCGACGGCCGGCATCGGGGCGCTCGGTTTCTCCGTGTGGGCCCACCACATGTTCACGACCGGCGCGGTCTTCCTGCCGTTCTTCAGCCTGCTGACCTTCATGATCGCGGTGCCCACGGGCGTGAAGATGTTCAACTGGGTCTTCACGATGTTCCGTGGCCAGCTGACGTTCTCGACCCCGCTGATCTTCGCCATCGGCTTCCTGACGATGTTCCTGATCGGCGGCATCAACGGCGCGTTCAGCGCCTCCGTCCCCGTGGACTTCGCCCTGCACGACACCTACTGGGTGGTGGCGCACCTGCATTACGTGCTGTTCGGCGGCTCAGTCTTCGGCGTCTTCGCCGGGCTCTACTACTGGTTCCCGAAGATGTTCGGCCGGATGCTGGACGAGACCCTCGGCAAGATCCACTTCGTCCTCATGTTCGTCGGGTTCAACCTGACCTTCTTCCCGATGCACATGCTCGGGCTGGCGGGCATGCCCCGGCGGATCGCCGACTACGCCGACAACGTCGGCTGGAACGACTGGAACCTCGCCGCCACGATCGGTGGCTTCACCATCGCGGTGTCGATGCTGCCGTTCATCTGGAACGTGTTCGTCTCCCTCCGCAACGGCAAGATCGCCGGCGACGACCCGTGGGAGGGCAACACGCTCGAGTGGGCCACCTCCTCGCCGCCGCCGCCCTACAACTTCGACCACCTGCCGGAGATCCGCTCGGAGCGGCCCGTCTTCGACGCTCGCCACGGCATGACCGGACACTGAGGACAGCGCGATCGTGACTGCCAGCAGCCAGGCCCTCACCCCCGCCGAGCCCACCGCCGTCGATCACGGCGCGGGCGGCAGCCATGCCCGCGGCGGACTCGGGACCCCGGTCCTCGGGATGCTCCTGTTCATCACCTCCGAGGTGATGTTCTTCGCCGGCCTCTTCGCCGCGTACTTCAGCACCCGGGCGAACTACCGCGAGACGATCAACGGCCAGCAGGCCCACGTCTGGCCGCCCACCGAGTTCGCCCACATCCTGAATCCGTTCTCGCTGATCCTCGTCGCCACGGTGATCCTCGTCCTGAGCTCGGTCACCTGCCAGATGGCGGTCTGGGCGATCCGGCGCAACGACCGGCGCGGCTTCCTGCGCAACATCGGCGTGACGTTCGTCCTGGGCGTGCTCTTCCTGCTGATGCAGGCGTACGACTACAGCCTCCTGTTCGAGGATGGGCTCACCATGGGCTCGGGGCCGTTCGGGACCACGTACTTCACCCTCACCGGGTTCCACGGGGCCCACGTGTTCGGCGGCGTGATCATGCTCGGCGTGGTCCTCTACCGGGGCATGTCCGGCCAGTTCTCCGATCGCCACCACGACGCGGTCGAGGCCGCCTCGCTGTACTGGCACTTCGTGGACGTCGTCTGGATCCTCCTCTTCTCGATCCTCTACTTCCTGTAGCCGGAGGTCGTCATGTCGTCCGGGATCCGCCCGCGCAACGTCCTCGTCATCGCCATCACGTTCCTGGTGGTGAGCGCGCTGTACGCCATCGGCGCGGTCCCGCTCGGCTACCACATCGAGTGGGCGGGCGTGACGATGCTCGGCGCGCTCGCGGTCGCGATGTCGATCATGGCGTACGTCCTGATCACCGGCTCCGGCGAGTGAGGCGCCCCTCCTAGCCGATGCAGGAGCTCTGGCACGCCTTCCTGGACCTGACCGCCAAGTTCGTCACGCCGGACTGGGCGTCGCTCATCGCGCTCATCCCGATCGCGCTGCTGGGCGTGGTCGTGCTCTTCTTCCTGTGGGTCGTGCGGGCCTGGGCAACCGCGGGGCCGACCCGCCGGGCTCCCGCGCGACGCGTGCCCGTCGCGCCGGCCGGGCTCCACATGCCCGGTCCGTCCCTCGCGCCGTTCCTGGCCGCGTTCGGTGCGGCAGCCCTGTTCTGGGGCCTCGTGGTCGGCGGCACCGCGCTGCTCATCGGCGCGAGCATCCTCGTGCTGACGCTCCTCTACTGGGGCCGCGAGGCCATCCGCGACTACGATCGGGACACCCACGCCGAGACGCTCCCGGCGGTCGTCCACGCCGGTCCCCCGCCGGGCGTCCACATGCCGGGACCATCGTTCCGGCCGCTCCTCGGCGCCATCGGGGCGACGGCGCTCATGGCCGGGCTCGTGGTCGGCGGCTGGGTCCTGGGCGCCGGCGTGATCATCCTCGTCCTGACCCTGAGCGGCTGGCTCGTCGACGCACGGGCCGAGTACACGAAGACCGTCGAGGCCGACGCGACCGGGCACCTCGAGAACATCCCGGCGCCGCGCTGGCCCCGCCGGGCCTTCCAGGTCATCGCGGTGGTGTTCGCCATCGCGGTCCTCGCCGAGACCGGCGTGTTCCCGCCCCGCACGTCCGACACGGCTGCCGGGCCCGACGCCTCGGCCGAGCCCAGCGAGGCACCGCCGGCCACGGCGTTCACGATCGTGGCCAAGGACATCGCGTTTGACGTCCGCGCCATCACGGTCCCGGCGGACACGGCGTTCACGATCACGTTCAAGAACGAGGACACGCCGGGCATCCCCCACGACATCGACATCCGCGAGAACGACAAGACGACGACGATCCAGGACGAGCCCTACACGAACGGCGGCGACACGGCCACGTATCAGTACCAGGGCCTGGCGCCGGGGACGTACGTGTTCATCTGCTCGGTCCACCCGATCGCCAACATGACCGGGACGATCACCGTCAAGTAAGGGGCGTCACTCACGGGTCCCGGGATCACACCTCGCCGACGACCGATCCTCGTCGCGCTGCTGCTCGCGCTGCTGACCACCGTCGTCCTGGTCGTTGTCGCCACGCAGCTGTCCCGTCCGGATCCCGACGCCTCGAGCGGCGTGGCCCGCGGCAAGGCGGCACCGGCGTTCAGCGGCACCACGCTGGACGGGGCGGCGGTCTCGCTGGCGGGCCTGGCCGGCCGGCCCGTGATCCTCAACTTCTGGGGTCCCAGCTGCATCCCCTGCCGCGACGAGTTCCCACTGTTCAAGGACAAGCTCGCCGTGCACGCGGCCGACGGCCTCGCGATCGTCGGCGTGCTCACGTTCGACCCGCCATCGACGGCCCGCGACTTCATCGCCGAGTACGGGGCCACCTGGCCGACGCTCGAGGACCCGGACGGGGCGATCCGCGATGCGTACCGGGTGGTCGCACGGCCGCAGACCTACTTCATCGATCGCCACGGCGTGCTCCAGGGCATCCAGGTCGGCGAGCTGACCGACGCGGACTTCGAGCGCCTGTACGCGGCCATCGCCGGCGCCTCGTGAGCGAGGTGGCGCCTCGCACGGCCGCGGAGGCGACCCGGACCGAGGACGGAGCGATCCAGCCTGACGCAGGAGCGGCCCGATCCGGCGTCACCGTGACCCCGTCCGTGGCGAGTGCGGCCGTCGGACCCCGGGACATCCCGGCGATCGAGGTTCGCGGGCTGCGGATGGCCTACGGGGACCGCGAGGTGCTGGCCGGCGTGGACCTGCGGGTCTGGGACGGGCAGATCGTGGCGCTCCTCGGGCCCAACGGCGCCGGCAAGACGACCACGGTCGAGGTCATCGAGGGGTATCGGCGGGCCGCCGGGGGCACGGTTCGGGTGCTCGGCATGGACCCCACGACCGGCGGACCGGCCCTGCGGGCGCGGGTCGGGCTCATGCTCCAGGGAGGCGGGCTGGATCCGCGCATGACGCCGCGCGACGCCCTCCGGCTGTATGCGGCCCTGCACGTGGGTGGCCGTGATCCCGGGGCGCTGCTCGCACAGGTCGGGCTCGATGCCGTGGCGCGGACGCGGATACGGCGGCTGTCGGGCGGCGAGCGCCAGCGCCTCGCCCTCGCCATCGCCCTCGTCGGGGATCCAGAGGTCCTCGTCCTCGACGAGCCGACCGCCGGGATGGACCCCGAGGCGCGACGATCCACGCGGGATCTCGTGGCGTCCCTGCGCGATGCGGGCCGGGCCATCCTGCTGACCACCCACGACCTCGGGGACGTGGAGCGGCTCGCGGACCGCGTCGCGATCCTCAAGGACGGCCGGATCGTCGCGGAGGACTCCCCGTCGGCGCTCGCAGCCGGCGCCCGGCCCGTGCTCCGGTGCCGGTTCGCGCGGGCGCTCGCACCCGTGGATCGCGCGGCCCTCGGGGCGGCACTGGCGGGCACGCTGGTCGAGGACGGCGGCCCGGGCTCCTACCGGTTGGCCGACCGGACACCCGATCCGGCGACCATCGCCGCGCTCGCCGCCTGGTGCGCGACACAGGGCGTGCAGATCGTGGAGCTGCGGGCCGGCGGCGCCACGCTCGAGGAGCGCTACCTCGAGCTGACGGGCGACGTCGACGTGGAGGCGGTGGCGTGAGCCGGCCGGCGGCGCCGCTCCGGGCCGTGGGCGCTCTTGCCGCCCAGGAGCTCCGGGTCACGGCACGACGCGGCGAGAACGTCCTGGTGACGCTCGTCATCCCCGTCGCGGTGCTGCTCTTCTTCGCCACGGTCGGGATCGTGCCCGGGGTTGCGGGACGCCCGGTGGACTTCCTCCTCCCGGGAACCCTGGCCCTCGCCATCATCGCGAGCGGCCTCGTCAACCTCGGCATCGCGACCGCGTACGAGCGGAGCTACGGTGTGCTCAAGCGGCTCGGCGGTTCACCGTTGCCGCGCTGGGGCCTCGTGGCCGCGAAGATCGCCGCGATCGTGGTGCTGGAGCTCGTCCAGGTAACCCTGCTCGTGGGGACGGCGAGCGTGGCGCTGGGCTGGCATGCGCCCGACGGGACGGAACCGTGGCTCCTGGGTGTCGCGTTCCTGCTCGGCACGCTCGCCTTCGCCGGGCTCGGACTCCTCCTCGCGGGCACGCTCCGGGCCGAAGCCACGCTCGCGCTCGCCAACGGCCTCTTCCTGGTGGCGCTCATGCTCGGCGGGGTCGTGCTGCCGGTCGACCACCTGCCCGGGCCACTGCAGGCACTCGCGGGCATCCTGCCGGCGGCGGCCCTGTCCGATCTCATCCGGGCCGGGCTCGGCACCGGCGAGCCAGGCGTCCCGATGGCAGTCCTTGCCGCGTGGGCAGCCGGCGCGGCCGGCCTTGCCGCGCGCTCGTTCCGCTGGGAGTAGCCGCGGCGAACCGGGCACCGGCACGCAACCCGCCGGACAAGGAAGAACCCCGGTTGGTCGGGACCGGGGTTCTGGTGGAGGCGATTGGTTGCGGGGAAGGGATTCGAACCCTTGACCTTCGGGTTATGAGCCCGACGAGCTGCCGCTGCTCCACCCCGCGACCACCCATGCTAGCCGAGGAGCCCCGGAATGACAAACACCCGGCCGGCGGCTGGGCCGTGG
>CAZVDO010000037.1:18355-19807 GCA_964625345.1 uncultured Anaerolinea sp.
GCCGCCGTCTCGGCACCCGATCGCATCGAACGCAGCGCGGGACCGGCCACGACCATCGTCACGACGAAGAGCGCGCTCACGATGCCCGCCCCCACGAAGAAGGGCAGGTCGAGGCTGCGCGCCGCGAGGACGCCCGCGAGCAGTGATGACACGATCGTGCCGACCGTCCCCGCCGTGCCGGCGATGCCCTGGGCCGTGGACGAACGTCCCGGCGGCGATCCCCGGGCGATGATCGTGTAGGTGGCCGGGCCGAGGAACGCGAAGCCGACCGCCTCGATGGCGACCATCGGGATGTACAGGAGCGGGTCGCGGACGAACGGGTAGAGGACCATCATCCCGGCCATGGTCGTCGTGCCGAGCACCACGAACGGCAGCGGTCCGCGGCGGTCCACGACCCGTCCGGCGATCGGCGAGAGCAGGATTGTCGTCAGCCCGAACGTCGCGAATGTCACGCCCACGAGCTCCACGCCGCCGCCGTGGCCGGTGATGAAGAGGGCCCAGATCGTCTCGTACAGTCCCCCGCCGAAGTAGCCGGCGAGGTTGATCAGGATGGCCGCCAGGAGGAGGCGATTGCGCAGCGTGCGCGCGGTCCCGGGGCCGGGCTGGCGCGTCGGCTCCGGCTCCGCGGGAAACTCCGCGACCGTCGTCGCATGCCGCCGATCGCCTTCGTGCTCCGGGTCCGCGCCGACGCCTGCCGCCCTTGTGCGCCCGGCCCGGAGCTCGGGAACCCGAACCGCCACGGCGAGGGCGGCAAGGGCAGTCGTCACGCCGCCGAAGATGAACACGAACGCGTAGCTGCCGAGGACCGCGGTCCCGATGCCGCCGATGGCGGGTCCGAGCAGGATGCCGCCCATCTGGGCCGCGTTGTAGAGCCCGAACACCTCCCCATGCCGGCCCTCGGGCGCCGCGTCGGTCAGGTAGCCGCGGGCGGCCGGGTCGTAGATGGCCGTCCCGAGCCCGGATGCGGCGCGTAGCAGCACGAACGCCAGCGGCGCGGACCAGATCGCCATGCCTCCGACCGCGACCGCTGCGATGACCAGCCCGAGCACCATGAGCGGCACGCGCGCCGTCCGGTCGGCGATGGCCCCGAAGACGGGCTCGGCGAAGAGCCGGGCGGCCGGCCAGGCCGCGATGACCACACCGAGGAACGCCAGGTCGACGCCATGTTCGGTGAAGTACAGCGGCATGACCGGCAGGAGCGCCCCGAATCCGGTCCAGAGAATGAACTCGGCGGCGAGGAGCGGGAGGACGCCACCCCAGGTGCGGAACCAGCCGGGAAGTCCGGCCAGGCCGCGCCGGAGGGCGTCGAGGGGAGCCATGGGCCCGCATCGTAGCCCGGGGCGCGGCGCTGCGGACGCGCCGTATCACCCCGTGGGTGTCCGGCCAGCGCGTACCGGGACGGCGCCCGCATCGACGCCTGATCCGCCCTATCCTCCGCTCGATGCGACCGCA
>CAZVDO010000038.1:0-19783 GCA_964625345.1 uncultured Anaerolinea sp.
TCGGCGATCGCCGCGCGGATGTCCGAGCTGCGCACGGCGCGACCGTCGAGCTCGAACGACGGCACGGTCGCCACGTCGAAGCCCATCGTCGCCCCGAGCGCGGCGACGGTCTCGGGCGTTCCGCCGCGATCGTGGCCGAACGCGGATTCGGGGGTCATGAGGAACCCGGCCAGGTCCACGCGGTCGGCGATCCGGCGGACGAACGCGTCGAACGGGGTCATCCGAAGCGCCGGATCGAAGGTCTGCACGATGGTCACGGCAACCCCGGCCGCGGCCAGCCGCGCGAGCCGCTCGTCCGGGTCGCACAGGAGGGGCGGAGCGGCCCCGAGCAGGATCTCGTCGGGGTGGTGGTCGAACGTGATCACCGCCGGTCGCGCCCCGGAACGATCGGCGGCGGCCGCGAGATGCTCGAGGAGGTAGAGGTGGCCGCGGTGGAGGCCGTCGAACACCCCCACGACCACGAACAGGCGGCCATGCTCGGCCCGGAGGGCGTCGATGCCCGGCACGACGTCCATGGCCGTCACGCGTCGCCCACCGGTCCCATCCGGCGGAGGATCTTGTCCGGCGCGACCCTCGCCCCGGCCACATGCCCGATGCCCACGACGCGGCCTTCAGCGTCCAGGAGCCGGATCGGGCCGTCCGGAGGCAGGCCGCGCAGGCCTGCGGCGGGTCGGACGAAGCGGCCCTGCATGGCGTCCACGATCTCATCCTCGGCGAGCGTCAGAACGGGCAGGTCGAGTCCAACATCCGACGGCTGGAGCAGGGCCCTGATCCCGTCCGGACCGTCGGCACCGGCGGTCCGCAGGGCATCGAGCGCCACGGCGTCCTCGAGCCGGAACGGGCCGCTGGCGGTGCGGATGAGCGCGCCGAGGTAGGCGCCCGTGCCGAGCGCCGCGCCGAGGTCGCGGGCGAGCGCCCGCACGTAGGTCCCGGCGCTGCACAGGACGTCGACAACGGCGATCGGGCGGGCCGGGTCATCCGTGTTCCAGGCAACGAGGTCGAGCGCCTCGATCGTGACCTCGCGTTCGGGCAGGTCCAGGGGCCGGCCCTCGCGGGCGAGGGCGTAGGCGCGCCGCCCCTCGACCTGCACCGCCGAAAAGGCCGGCGGCCGCTGGCGGATCGGCCCGCGGAAGGCCCCGAGCGCGCGCTCGACCCCGTCGGAGGTCAGCACGGGCCCATCGACCGGGGTCAGCTCGCCGTCGAGGTCGTCCGTGGTGGAGGTGGCCCCGAAGCAGATGGTCGCGCGGTAGGCCTTGCGGTCCCTGAGGTGGTACTCGACGAGCCGCGTGGCTCCGCCCAGGAAGAGCGGCAGCACGCCGCTCGCGAAGGGATCGAGCGTGCCGCCATGGCCGACCCGCCGCGTGGCGCTCAGTCGGCGCACCAGGGCGACGACGTCGTGCGACGTGGGCCCGGCGGGCTTGGCCACGACGAGCACGCCGTCCAGGCCGGGTGTCGCGTCGCGCCGGCTCAGCGCGCGACCTCCGCGGCGAGGGCGACCGCCTCGGGGATCGCCCGGGCAACCGCGTCCTCCACGGTCCCCTCGACGGACGCCCCGGCCGCGCGGGCGTGGCCGCCGCCGCCGAATCGGCCCGTCAGGACGGTGGCGTCGACACCGCCGGGTCGCGTCCGCACGGAGAGCCGCACGGTGCGGGGCCCGGCCTCCTTGAAGAGGATCGCCACTTCGGCCGTCTCGCTCTGGGAGAGGAGGTCGATGATGCCCTCGGAATGCGCGCTGATCGCACCGCTCTCGGCCAGGTCGGACAGCAGCATCGTCGAGTAGACCACGCGCCCGTCGGGGGTGGAGGCGAGGCGCGCGAGCACCCGGCCGAAGAGCCGGAGCTGTGCGTCGGGCTTGGTGCGATAGAGCCGACGCGCGATGTCGGACAGGGGCGCCCCGGCCTCGACGAGGGCCGCCGAGACTGCCAGCGTCCGGGGCGTCGCGTTGGGATGCGCGAACGCGGCCGTGTCCATGACGATCCCGGCCATGAGTGCGCTCGCGAGCGTGCCGCCGCCCGCCGCCGCGGGGATGTCGAGGGCGGCGCCGACAAGGGCCACCATCTCGCAGGTCGCGGCCGCGCCGGGATCGACCCAGTCCGCCGGACCGGCGGCGTCGTTGGAGGCGTGGTGGTCGATCACCGCGGACGGCAGGCTGGCAAAGAGCGCCGCGTGCCGGTCCCGCACCGCACCCACGCGGTCGAGGGATCCGCAGTCCACGATCACGAGGAGGTCGTAGGCCCGGCCCTCCTCCGGGTCGGTCCGGTAGTCCTCGATCCCCGGCAGGAACGCATAGAGCGGCGGCGGCGGGTCGGTGCACACCAGGGTCACCGACGCGCCGCGGGCCACGAGGATCTCGCGCAGGCCGAGGCCGGCGCCGAGCGTATCGGCGTCCGGGTTCTCGTGGCTCACGACGAGCACGTCGCGCGCACCCCGGAGTGCGGCGAGGAGGGCCGCGGGGACGTCGCCGAGCCAGGGCTCCAGCCGGACGGTCATGGGCGACGACCCGGTCGACGCCGCCGTCGCGGCGGGCGCGGTGCATCGGCCAGCGGCGCCGGCTCCGGCTCCGCATCGCCGTCCCGGGGCAGGCGCGCCACCGGTGTGGGCAATGCCGGATCGACCGGTTCCAGCCCCGCCGGGTCGACGCCGCGCTCGAGGTCGCCCAGGAGACTGAGGATGCGGGTCCCGCGCTCGAACGTGTCGTCCGCGCGGACATGCAGCTCGGGAATTCGCTTGAGCCGCAGGCGCCCACCGAGCTGGTGGCGCACGAACGGCATGGCGTGGCCGAGCGCCGTCAGGGCAGCGTCGCGTTCCGCCTCGCTCCCGATCACGCTCGCCCAGACCTTGGCGTGCCGGAGGTCTGGCGTGGTCTCCACCTTCGTGATCGTCACGAAGCCCACCCGCGGATCCGCGATCTCGCGGGCGAGCATCGCCCCGATCTCCTGGCGCAGGAGCTCATCGATGCGATCGGTACGCTGGCTCATCCTGGCATCACCCGGACACCCGCGGTCGGGACCGCGGGCTCAGTTCGACAGCGATCGGCTGACGGACTGGGTGGTGAAGCACTCGATGACGTCGCCCTCCTCGAGGTCCGAGTAGCCGGCCAGCCCGATGCCGCACTCGAAGCCCGTGGCGACCTCGCGCACGTCGTCCCGGAACCGCCGCAGGGAATCGATCCGGTCCGTCGCCACGACCTTGCCGCCGCGCCAGACGCGGGCTCCGCCCTTGACGATGCGACCGTCGGTGACGTAGGAGCCCGCGATCACCTGGCTCTTGCCGACCCGGATGATCTTGCGGACCTCGGCCCGGCCCTCGACGACCTCGACCAGCTCCGGCTCGAGGAGGCCCGACAGCGCCTTCTCGATGTCGTCGGTGAGCTGGTAGATGATGTCGTACATCCGGACGTCGACGTCCTCGGACTCGGCCGCGCGGCGCGCGGTGTCGCTGATCTTCGTGTTGAAGCCGACGACGATCGCGTTCGAGGCCGACGCGAGCAGGATGTCGTTGTCGGTGATCTCGCCGGCGCCCTCGTGCAGGATGTTGATCGTCACCTCGTCGGTGGCCAGCTGCCCGAGCGCGTGCGTGATCGCGCCGAGCGAGCCCGACACGTCGGCCTTGAGGATGATCCGGAGCTCCTTGGCCTGGCCGGCCTGGATCTGCCGGTACAGGTCCTCGAGGGTGGCCCGGCCACTCCCCTCCCCACCCTTGGAACTCGTCGCGGCGCGGCGCGCCTCGACCATGGTCCGGGCTTCCTTCTCGTCCGCGACGACGCGCAGGATGTCGCCCGCCTCGGGCACCTCGGACAGGCCCAGCACGACGGCGGCCGTTGCCGGTCCGGCCTTCGTGATGCGCTTGCCGCGGTCGTTCTCGAGGGCCCGGACGCGGCCATACGTCTCGCCGACCACGAT
Organism: uncultured Anaerolinea sp.; assembly: GCA_964625345.1. Lineage (GTDB taxonomy): Bacteria > Chloroflexota > Limnocylindria > Limnocylindrales > CSP1-4 > UBA5189. The sequence continues at coordinate 3,903 of CAZVDO010000038.1, forward strand.
CACGTCGCCGACCTTGAGCGTGCCGGTCTGGACGAGCGCGGTGGCCACGGCGCCTCGGCTGCGGTCCATGCGCGCCTCCACGATCGTGCCGATCGCGGGCCGGTTGGGGTTCGCCTTGAGGTCCTGCAGGTCGGCGACGAGGAGGACCATGTCCACCAGGTCGTCGAGTCCGAGCCGGCTCTTGGCCGAGACCGGGACGAGCGGCGTCTCGCCGCCGTACTCCTCGACCACGACGCCGGCTTCGGTGAGCTCGGTCTTCACCCGGTCCGGGTTCGCGTCCGGCTTGTCCATCTTGTTGAGGGCGATGATGATCGGGACCTTGGCGGCCTTGGCGTGGCTGATCGCCTCGAGCGTCTGGGGCATCACGCCGTCGTCCGCGGCCACCACCACGATGGCCACGTCGGTGACCTTGGCGCCTCGCGCCCGCATCGCGGTGAAGGCCTCGTGGCCGGGGGTGTCGAGGAAGACCACGCGGCGGCCGTCCTTGGTGACCTCGGACGCGCCGATGTGCTGGGTGATGCCGCCCCGTTCGGCGGCCGCGACGGTCGTCGACCGGATCGCGTCGAGCAGGCTCGTCTTGCCGTGGTCCACGTGACCCATGACCGTCACGATGGGCGCGCGGGTCACGAGGTCCGCCCCGTCCTCCTCGGCGAGCAGGTCCACCTTCGCCGCGGCCTCGTCGGCCCCGTCCTCGGTCGCCTCGCCATCCTCGGCGGCGCCGGTGACCTGCGCCTCGGCGACCTCGAAGCCGAGCTCGCCGGCCACGAGGACCGCGGTGTCGCGGTCGATCAACTGGTTGATGGTCGCGAAGATCCCGCTCTTGATGAGCTCGCGGATGACGTCGGCCACGTTGACCCCGAAGAGCTCGGCGAGGTCCTTGACGGTGATCGTCGCGGGGATCTCGATCGCGCCCCGCTCCCGCGGGTCGATCGTCTGGACGCTCGACGCAAACGCGCCGTCGCGACGCGGCGGCTTGCGCGGGCCGCGCCGGCCGCGGGTGCCGCTCCTACTCCTGGCCATGGATTCCTCCCGGGATGGTCGTGCTGGTGAGGGCCGCGCCGAGCTCGTCTGCGAGGTGCTCGGGGACCTTGGCGGCGAGGGCCCGGCTCAGGGCACCTCGCGTGATGGCGTGGGACAGGCAGGCCGAATCGCGGCACACGTAGGCGCCCCGGCCGGGAGCTCGCCCGGTCGGATCGACGCCGACGGACCCGAGCGGCGAGCGGACGACCCGCACCAGCTCGTGCTGGTCGCGCGTCGTCCGGCACGCGACGCACGTGCGCTGCGGCGAGCGACGGGCCGGCCGCGCGGCCGCCCGGGCTACGACGCCACCTCCTCGGAGGCCGTCTTGCGGCTGCGGCTGGCCCGCTTCGCCGGCTTGGCCGGAGCGGCCTCGACCGCATCGGCCGGCTCGACGGGCGCGGACGCATCCTCGCCGGCGGTCGCGGCGACCGCGTCGTCGGGAGCGGCGTCGGCTTCCGCCGTCGGGACGTGTTCGGCGATCGGCTCGACCGCCACACCCTCGGCGTGGTCGTCGGCCGCCTTCGCCTCCGCGACCGAGACGTCGCTGCGGATGTCGATCCGCCAGCCCGTCAGGCGGGCCGCAAGGCGGGCATTCTGGCCCTCCCGGCCGATGGCGAGCGAGAGCATTCGCTCGGGCACGGTCACGTTGGCGATCCGGTGCTCGGTGTCGATGTCCACCGACAGCACCTGGGCCGGCGACAGCGCGTTGGCCACGAAGGCCGACGGGTCGTCGTTCCAGGGGATGACGTCGATCTTCTCGCCGCCGAGCTCCGCGACCACGGCCTGGACCCGCGCGCCTCGCTGGCCGACCGTGGCGCCGACGGGATCGAGGCCCTCCTGGCGCGACCCGACCGCGACCTTGCTGCGGCTGCCGGCTTCCCGCGCGATCGCCCGGACCTCGACGGTCCCGGCATGGATCTCGGGCACTTCGAGCTCGAAGAGCCGCTTCAGGAAGCCCTTGTGCGTCCGGCTCACGAGCAGTGTCGGCCCGCGCGGGGTGCGACGGACCTCGAGGACGTAGGCCTTGACGTTCTGGCCAATCCGGTAGTGCTCAAGGGGCGACTGCTCGGTGGTCGCGAGCACGCCCTCGACGCCCTTCCCGACGTCGAGGATGATGGCCCGCGGTTCGACCCGGTTGACCGTGCCGGTGATGAGCTCCCCTTCGCGACTCGCGAACTGGTCGTAGACCACGTCGCGCTCGGCTTCGCGAAGCCGCTGGAGGACGACCTGCTTGGCGGTCTGGGCGCCGATCCGGCCGAAGACGTCGCCATCGAGCTGCTCGGTTTCGACGAGCTCGCCGATCTGGGCGTCCGGCTTGACGGCTCGAGCCTCCTCCAGGGTGAATTCCGAGAGCGGATCCTCCACCTCTGCGACCGTCATGCGGGCGCGGAACACCCGGATCCTGCCGCTGTCGGCATCGATCCGGACGTGGATGTCCTCTTCATTGGCAATCCGGCGATAGGCGGCCTGGATCGCGTCCTCGACGGTCGCGATCAGCTGCTCGCGCGGAACCTGCTTCTCGGCGTTGAGCTGGAGGAGGGCGCCGACGAAATCGCGACTCATGGTCGTCTCGCCCTCCGTTCATCGTGCAAGTCTCGCCGCCAAAAAAAACGTGGGGGTCACCCACGTCCTTCGAGGCGGCCAATTCGGTTCGCCGGAGTATACACCCGGACCGGTGGATCGCGAAATCCGAGCCGCCGCGCGGCGCGGTCCGCGGGCCACGTCCGCGGTGGTTCGTGCCGTATCGCCGGCGACTTCCGCCGCGACGACGTCCGTCAGTTCGTCGGCGCGGGGTAGCGTCGATCCACGTACGCCTCGAGGATCCCGATGAACTCCTTCACGAGGCCGTCGCCGCGCAGCGTCCGATCGAGCTTGCCGTCGATGAACACCGGCGCCACGGGGTCCTCGAAGGTTCCCGGCAGGCTGATCCCGATGTCGGCGTGCTTGCTCTCGCCGGGCCCGTTGACCACGCACCCCATGACGGCGACCCGCATCTCCTCCACCCCGGGGTGGCTCGCCTGCCAGTCGGGCATGCGGTCCTTGAGGTGCTGCTGGATCTGCTGGGCCATCTCCTGGAAGAACGTCGACGTGGTGCGCCCACAGCCGGGGCACGCGCTCACCTGGGGCAGGAACGCCCGGAGGCCCATGGACTGGAGGACCTGCTGGGCGATCTCGACCTCGCGCTCACGGCCCGCGCCCGGCTCGGGGGTGAGCGAGACCCGGATCGTGTCGCCGATGCCCTCCGCCAGGAGGATCGCGAGGCCCGCCGTCGAGGCCACGATGCCCTTGTCGCCCATGCCGGCCTCCGTCAGGCCGAGGTGAAGGGGGTAGTCGCTCCGGGTCGCGAGGATCCGGTAGACGTCGACGAGGTCGCGGACCTGGCTGACCTTGGCACTGAGGATGATCCGGTCGTGGCGGAGGCCGGTCGCCTCGGCCAGTTCGGCCGAGCGCATCGCCGACTCGATCATCGCCTCGATCATGACGTCGCGCGCGTCGCGGGGCTCGGGCGCCGCGGCGTTGGCGTTCATCAGCTCGGTCAGCAGCGCCTGGTCGAGCGACCCCCAGTTGACCCCGATGCGGACGGGCTTGTCGTTGTCGATCGCGACCCGGACGATCGTGGCGAAGTGCTCGTCGTGCCGCTTCGCGCCGACGTTGCCCGGATTGATCCGGTACTTCGCGAGGCCCCTGGCCATTTCGGGATGGTCGACGAGGAGCTGGTGGCCGTTGTAGTGGAAGTCGCCGATCACGGGGACGTCCACGCCGAGGTTGTCGCGAAGCTTCCGGAGCATCTCGGGGACCGCCGCCGCCGCCTCGTCCGTGTTCACCGTGATGCGCACGAGCTGCGATCCGGCGTGGGCCAGGCGGGCCACCTGGATCGCGGTCGCGTCCGGATCGGCGGTGTCCGTGTTCGTCATCGATTGGACGACGATCGGATGGGCACTCCCCACCAGGACCCCGCCGACGTCGACCGAGACGGTCGGCCGGCGCGTGGGCCGGAGTGCGTCGGGCGAGGTCATCCTCCGGACAGTCCCCGGGCGATGTCGAATCCGGTCACCCAGACCAGGAAGATCATGAGGATCCCGAACCCGACGACGTAGGTCAGCCGCTCGGCGCGCATCGAGAGGCGGCCGCCGAGAACCCGCTTGAGGACCAGGATCAGCATCCGCCCGCCGTCGAGCGGCGGGAACGGCAGGATGTTCACGACCGCAAGGTTGGCCGAGAGGATGCCCGCGAGGTAGAGGGTGACGAGGGGGCCGAGGCTCCAGAAGACGTCCCCGATCTGGGTCGCGATGCCCACCGGGCCCGCCGCCGGGGGCGGCTCCGTCGGCCGGGTCACGATCGCGGAAACAAGCTGCCCGACTCCGTCCACGATGATTCCCATCGCGCCCACGGTCCGCTCGACCCCGAGCCCCACCGCGGTTCCGAGCCCGTACTGGATGGTTCGCCCGCTCAACACGCGGCGGAGCGGGTCCGTGGTCGTCCCGCGCACGCCGAGCGCGCCCTTGCCCTGGGCGACCTCGGCGGGCGTGCGCAACGTCGCGTACACCGTCATCACGGAGCCGTCCCGGAGGAGGTCGATCGACACCGGCTCGCCGGCCCGCAGGCGGAGCTCGTCGAGCACCGTCCGCTCGTCGAAGTAGGACGTCTCGACGCCGTCCACCCGGATCAGCACGTCATCGGCCTGGATCCCCGCCGCTGCGGCCGGGCCACCCGGCTCGACCACCGGGATGTGGATGCCGGCGGCCGGGTCGCCGAAGAGCGTGATGCCGGTGAAGATCGCGCCAGCGAGGAACACGTTCATGACCACGCCGGCGAGCAGGATCGTGAGCTGGCGCCCGAGTCCCTGGCTGGCGAAGGACCGCGGGTCGTCCGCGTCGTCGCCGTCCTCGCCCTCGAGCTTGACGTACCCGCCGATGGGCAGGGCGTTGAGCGTGTAGACCGTCTCGCCGACGTCGCGCAGGACGCGGACCCGGGGCGGGAACCCGATCGCGAACTCGAGGACCCGGACTCGGAACAACCGGGCGACGAGGAAGTGCCCGAGCTCGTGCACGAGGACGAGGATTCCGAGGATTCCGAAGAACAGGACGATCGTGACGATCGTTCGAAGGACCTCGGTCATGCCCAGGCTCCGGGGGCGTATCGAGCGCCCACCTCGGCCTCGAGCTCCACGAGGTCCGTGGCCGACGGCGCGCCCGGGGTCGACGCGTAGGCCGTGACGGCCGCCTCGAGGAGGCGCGGGATGCCCGCGAAGTCGAGAGAGCGATCCAGGAACCGGGCCACGGCCACCTCGTCGGCGGCGATGAGGGCCGCACTGGCCCAGGGCCCTTGGCGGCCGGCCTCGCGGGCGATGGCGAGGGCGGGAAACCGCTCCAGGTCCGGCGCGCGGAAGTCGAGCCGCCCGATCTCCACGAGGTCGGGGGCGCGTGCGGGCGACGGTCGGCGCAGCGGGTAGGTCAGGGCGTACTGGATCGGCAGGCGCATGTCCGGGGTGCCCAATTGGGCCTTCAGGGAGCCATCCACGAAGCGGACGGCGGAGTGGACGACCGATTGCGGGTGGATCACCACGTCGATCGCCCCGTACGGGACATCGTACAGCCAGTACGCCTCGATGACCTCCAGGCCCTTGTTCGCCAGGGTCGCGCTGTCGATCGTGATCTTCGCCCCCATCGACCACGTCGGGTGGCGCAGGGCCGCCTCCGGCGTGATCCGCGCCATGGCCGTCCGGTCGAGGTCGAGGAACGGCCCGCCGGACGCCGTGAGGATGATCCCCGAGAGGCCCGAGCGATCCTCTCCCGCGAGGCACTGCCAGATGGCGGAGTGCTCCGAATCGATCGGCCGGATCCAGCCCAGGGGATCGGCGAGGCCGTCGTCGAACGTGGTCCCCCCGGGTGACGCACCGGCGTGGACGTGGGCGCGACGCTCGGCGGCGCGGGTCCGGGCGAGGGGCATGACGAGGTGACCGCCCGCCACGAGCGTCTCCTTGTTCGCGGTCGCGACCGGCGTGCCGGCGGCCAGGGCCGCGAGGACCGGCTCGAGGCTGACCATGCCTCCGGTCCCGACGAGGACGAGGTCGAGGTCGGAACGCGCTGCCAGCGTCGCCAGGGCCGCCTGGCCACGCTCCAGCCGGGTCCCGGGCGGGAGGTCTCCGAGCGGTCCGGGGTCGCCGTCGTCGCCGAGGATCACGAGCTCCGGTCGGTGCCGGGCCGCCTGCGCGGCCAGGAGGCCGGCGTTGCGACCGCCGCTGAGCGCGACGATCTGCCACGTCGGATCCGCCGACAGGACGTCGAGCGCCTGGCGGCCGATCGAACCGGTCGAGCCGAGGACCGCGACGCGCCGCACGGGTCCCGGCGCGGCCGGATCCGGCGCGATCCGGCGGCCCCGCTCAGCGGAAGACGATGACGACATACAGCACGACCACGGGCGCGGCGAACAGGAACGAGTCCACGCGGTCCAGGATGCCCCCGTGACCCGGGATGAGCGACCCGGAATCCTTGACCCCGGCGGCGCGCTTCAGCATCGATTCAGCGAGGTCGCCGGCCTGCGCCGCCGCCGCCACGGCCAGGCCGAGGCCGGCGCCCAACAGCGCGGGCTGGCCCAGCGCCAGCACGAGCAGCATCTCGACCACGACGGTGGCGACGAGGCCGCCGATGACGCCCTCGAGCGTCTTGGCCGGGCTGATGTGCGCCATGAAGGGCCGCCGGCCGAGGCGCCGCCCCACGAGGTAGGCCGCCGTATCGAACGTCCAGACCCCGAGGACGAGCGGCAGGATCCAGGCCCGGGCCGCGCCGAGCGGTGCCAGCAGGGCGTCGGACGGGACCGTGGGGGCCACCTCGGCCAGCCGGGCCAGGAACCCGATGAGTCCGACGTAGAGGGCGCCGAAGGTGGTCACCGCGAAGGACTGAGCGCCCTCACGGGGATCCTGGCGGGTGATGGCCGCGGTGCCGACGAGGACGATGCCGGCCGAGGCCATCAGCAGGCCGCTTCCGGCCGGGATCGACGGAATGGCGTCGGCGACCGCGACCACGACGGCAAGGACCGTGCCCAGCGCCGGGAAGGACGGATAGCCGGCGGCGCCGAGGAGGCGGAACACCTCGCGCGCCCCGAGCGCCGCGACCACGGCCACGACCAACGCCAGCCACGGGTTGCCCAGCCACAGGACCACGAGGAGCGGCGGCACGAGGATCGCCGCACTCCGTGCCCGATCGCGGAGCATGGCGCTCAGCGACCGTACCGGCGCTGCCGGGAGGCGTACTCCTCGAGGGCGGCATCGAGCGCGTCGGCGCCGAAGTCGGGCCACAGGGTCTCGGTCGTCACGAGCTCGGCGTAGGCCGACTGCCAGAGGAGGAAGTTCGACAGGCGCTGCTCGCCGCCCGTCCGGATCACGAGGTCCGGATCCGGCGTGCCGGCGCTGTACAGGTGGGCCGCGACGACGCGCTCGTCGATCGCGTCGGGCGGCAGCCCGGTCCGCACGATGGCTCGGATCGCGTCGACGAGCTCGGTCCGGCCGGCGTAGTTGAAGGCGATGTTCAGGAGCATGTCGTGGCCGCCGTCGGTCGCCGCGAGAGCCTCGTCGATCGAAGCGCGGGTCTCCGGCGGCAGCTCGTCCATGCGACCGATCATCCGGACCCGGACCCCCTGCTCGCGGAGCGCGTCGGTCTCCGCGCGGATCGTCGCCTCGAGCAACTGGAAGAGGCCGTTGACCTCGGCGTCGCTGCGGGCCCAGTTCTCGCGGCTGAAGGCGTACAGCGTGAGCACGCCGATGCCGCGCCGGCGCGCGTGGCGCAACACCGCGCGGATGGCCTCCACCCCGGCCGGGTGGCCCTCGAGCTCGTCCAGCCCGCGGCGGCGCGCCCAGCGCCGATTGCCGTCCATGATGATCGCGACGTGATGCGGGACGACGCCCGCGCCCTGCTCCGGTCCGGCCGCCTCGGGGGCGGACGCCGGCATCGCGGCCGGGCCGTGTGCGGATGGGGGCGCGTCGGTCGGCCGGGCGAGCGGTGCTCGGGCCACTAGACCTCCAGGATTTCCTGTTCCTTCGCCGCCCCGACGCGGTCGACCTCGGCGATGTGACGGTCCGTGGTCTTCTGGATGGTGTCGAGGATGCGGTGCGCGTCGTCCGAGCCGATCTCCCCGTCGCGCTCGAGCTTCTTGAGCTGGTCGGCCGCATCGCGCCGGATGTTGCGGACCTCGACGCGAGCCTCTTCCATCCGCTTGTGGACGACCCGGACGAGGTCGCGCCGCCGCTCCTCGGTGAGCGGCGGGATGTTCAGCCGGACCACCGTTCCGTCGACGTTGGGGGTCAGCCCGATATCGCTCTTGATGATGGCCTTCTCGATCGCGGTCAGGACACTGCGGTCCCACGGCTGGATCACGATCTGGTGGGCTTCCGGGATGCTGATCCCGGCCAGCTGGTTGAGCGCCGTCTGGGTCCCGTAGTAGTCGACGTGGATCCGTTCGACCAGGCTCGTGGTGGCGCGGCCCGTGCGAACGCCCTGGAGGTCGCGCTCCATGGCCTCGATGGCGCGGGCCATCCGCTGGTCGGCGCCGACGACGATGTCCGTACTCATCCCTTCGCGCCTCCAGACGCAGGGGACGCGATCAGCGTCCCGACGGGCTCCCCCTGGGCAACCCGCGCGATGTTATCGGGCCGATTGAGGTCGAAGACCACGATCGGCAGGTCATTCTCCATGCACAGCGACACGGCGGCTGCATCCATGACCCGCAGCTGGTCCCGGAGGAGGTCCGCGTATTCCAGCCGGTCGAACCGACGGGCGGTCGGCACCTCGACCGGGTCGGCATCGTAGACCCCATCGACCTTGGTTGCCTTCAGGAGCACGTGCGCGCCGATCTCGACAGCGCGCAGGGCGGCCGCCGTGTCGGTGGTGAAGTACGGATTGCCGGTCCCGGCCACGAAGACGACCACGCGTCCCTTTTCGAGGTGGCGGACGGCGCGGCGGCGGATGTACGGCTCGGCGACCTCGTTCATCGCGATCGCGCTCATCACGCGGACCGGCAGCCCGGCCCGCTCGATCGCGTCCTGGAGGGCCAGGCCGTTCATGACGGTCGCGAGCATGCCGATGTAGTCGCCGGTGGCGCGGTCCATGCCGCGGGCCGCCGCCGCCATCCCGCGGAAGATGTTGCCGCCGCCCACGACGATGCCGACCTCGACGCCGGCCGCGTGTACCTCGGCCACCTGGCGGGCGATGAACGCGCAGAACGCCGGGTCGACGCCGTACTGTCGCTCCCCGAGCAATGCCTCCCCGGAGAGCTTCAGCAGGATCCGGCCGAATCGGGGCGGGGTCCCCGTCGTGGCAACCGTCACAGCTCCTCCCCGAGCGCGTAGCGGACGAACCGCCGCACCCGGATGTTCTCACCGATGGTCGAGATCTTCTCCGTCACGAGATCGCGCACGAGGCGCTCCTCGTCGCGGAACGGCTGCTCGAGCAGGCAGACCTCGCGGTACCACTTCTTGAGCTGGCCCTCGACGATCTTCTCGCGAATCTCGGCGGGCTTCGAGGCGGCCGTCGGATCCGCCGCGAGCTCCGCCTTCTTGCGTTCGAGATCGGCCGCCGGGATGCCCTCGACGTCCACGTACAGCGGGGCGAGGCCGGCAACCTGGACGGCGAGGTCCCGGACGAGCTTCTGGAAATCGTCCGTGCGGGCGACGAAGTCGGTCTCGCAGTTCACCTCGATGAGCACGCCGACGCGCCCACCGGTGTGGATGTAGCTCGCGACGAGGCCCTCGTTGGCCTCGCGACCGGCCTTCTTCGCGGCGGCGGCAAGCCCGCGCTCGCGGAGCAACGCGACGGCCGCCTCGACGTTGCCGCCGGTCTCCTCGAGGACGCGCTTGCAGTCCATGAAGCCGGCGCCGGTCTGCTCGCGCAGCTCCTTGACGGCGGACGCGGTGATGGTGGACATGAGAGTGCTTGCTCCTGTGGTGTGGGCGGCGTCACCGTTGACGCCGCGGCGATGGGGTGGTGCGTGGATTCGGGCGCCGGTCAGCCGGCGTTGTCGGCGGTCTCGCGCTCGGCCGCCTCGCGGGCGAGCTCGGCGGCGATCTCCTCGGGCGTTGCGGTGGCGGGCTCCTCGACGGGAACCGCGGGGGCCCCGGGCAGGAGGTCGTCCTCCTCGTCGGGCGCGAAGCTCAGGGCGGCGCCGCCGGCGAGGGCCGCGACGAGCGCATCGCTCGCCCCGACGTCGTCGTAGTCGGGCTCGGCGATGAGCTGTTCCATCTCGGGCTCGGGCTCGACCGCACGGTTGGCCCGGTCCCGGGCGCCCTCGATGGCCGCCTCGGCCACCAGTGCGCAGAGCAGCCGGATCGAGCGGATCGCGTCGTCGTTGGCGGGAATGATGTAATCGAGCTCGTCGGGGTCGACGTTCGTGTCGCCGGTGCCCACGACCGGGAGCTCGAGCTTGTTGGCTTCCGTGACCGCGATGCGCTCGCGATGCGGGTCGACGATGAACACCGCGCCGGGCAGGCGCTTCATCCGTCGGATCCCGCCGAGCGTGGCGTTGAGCTTGGTCAGCTCCTCGGTCAGCTTGGCGGCTTCCTTCTTGGGCAGCCGCTCGAACTCGCCGGCCTGCTGGCGCGCCTCGAGCTGCTCCAGGAGGCCAATCCGCTTCTTGATGGTCACGAAGTTCGTGAGCATGCCGCCCAGCCAGCGCTTGTTGACGTAGGGCATGCCGGCGCGCGTCGCCTCCTGGGCGACCGGCTCCTGGGCCTGCTTCTTGGTGCCCACGAAGAGCACCGCGTCGCCCCGAGCAACGGTCTCGCGCACGAAGTCGAGCGCGGTCTCGAGCCGCTGCGCGGTCTGGGCAAGGTCGATGATGTGGATCCCGTTGCGCTCCGCGAAGATGAACGGGCGCATCTTGGGATTCCATCGGCGCGTCTGGTGGCCGAAGTGGACGCCGGCTTCAAGGAGCTGGCGCATGGAGACAGACGGCACGGGGCGAGTCCTCCTGGTCGGTTGTGTCCTCCGCGGGCCGCGTCGCCGGGAACCGAGTGGACCGTGGTCCGTGCTCGGCACCGTCCCGGTCGGGATCGGCCTCGCGTGTGAGCTCCGTCATCCGTTGACGGGCAGGCATGCCACGGATGGTCCGTGGGCCGGCGGAGTGTAGCACAGGGTCGCCGAGCGCCCGCGTGGCGGCCCCGCACGTCGCGGGCCCGCGTCAGGTCAGATCGCGGCCACGTGGTGGCGGACCTTGGGCGCGCCGTCAGTCGCCGCGGACGGCTCCACCACGACGAGGTCGAGGCGCAGGGCGAGGGCGGGCACCTGGGTGCCGTCGGCGAGCACGCCGCGCTCGCGCAGGGCCTGGGCGGCGCGGCGCAGGCGCAGGCGCTTGCGCGCTCGGACCGTCTCCTCCGCGAGCCCGAAGGCGCGGCTGGACCTGGCCCGGACCTCGACGATGACCAGGCGGGCGGGAGGCGCTGGATCGATCGCCACGATGTCCAGCTCGGCGCGACCCACGCGCACCTGGCGGCCGAGGATCGTCCACCCTGCCGCGGCCAGTCGATCGGCAACGAGTGCCTCGGCCTCGTCGCCGATCCGTTGCGCCTCCGTTCTCATGCCGCGCAGCATTCCATGCGGCACTGCACTGCGACTTATCTGCGGCTCACCTGGCCGCCGGGTCGGCCTCCGCCGCCAGGAGGTCGAGGTCGTCGAGGAGGTCGGCGACCCCCAGGCGTGCGGGCCCGGGCACGATGCGGTCCGCCATGACGGGGACCGGTGGGCGGATCGGCGAAGCCTGGTCCTGACCGTCCCAGGGGGGCGCCGCGGCGCCCACGTCGTCCCCCTCGGCATCCGCGAGCAGGCCGAGCCCCAGCTGGTCGCCGGCAAGCGTGCGCTGGAGCGCCAGGAAGCTCCGTCGATGGAACGGCGTCAGCCCATGGCGCCGGATCGCCCGCCGGTGCTCGAGCGTGGCATACCCCTGGTTGCGCTCCCAGCCGTAGCCGGGGTAGCGCGCCGCGAGCCTGGCCATCATCCGGTCGCGGACGACCTTCGCCACGATCGACGCACAGGCGATCGAATAGCTCCGCGCGTCGCCGTCGACGATCGCGGTGTACGGCCCGACCTGCGCCTCGAAGCCCGCGATGCGATTGCCGTCGACGAGGACGTGGTCGTGGCCGCCCAGGCGCGCGATCGCGCGGCGCATGGCGAGATGGGTCGCGTGATAGATGTTCAGCTGGTCGATCTCGCGCACCGAGGCCGCGCCGACCCCGACGGCAACGGCCTGCCGGCGGATCAGCGGGTCGAGTCGCTCCCGCTGGGCGGCCGAGAGCGTCTTCGAATCGCGGACGCCGGCAATGCGCCGCACCGTGGGCCGGACGATCACCGCGGCCGCGACGACGGCGCCACAGGTCGGGGCAACGCCGACTTCGTCGACGCCCACGACACGGTCGATGCCCTGGCGCCAGAGGGGCCGCTCGAACCGGAGCGTGGGGACGGGAGGCACGAGCGCTAGCCTACCCCGGTCCCGGGCCGGACATGCGTCGACCCCGTCGCCGACGGGGTCGATGGAGTGGGCCGGGGCGCGTCCGGTCAGCTGTTGACGCGGCGCTCCCGGAGGGTGGCCGCCTTGCCCACGCGCTTGCGCAGGAAGTACAGCTGCGCGCGCCGCGCCTGGCCGTGGCGCACGACGTCGATCTTTTCGATGCGCGGGCTGTGGATCTTGAACGTCCGCTCCACGCCGACGCCGCTCGCGATCTTGCGGACGGTGATCGAGCGGGTGATCCCGCCCCCGCGGAGCCGCATGATCGTGCCCTCGAAGACCTGGACGCGCTCCTTGCCGCCCTCGATGACGCGCGCCGCGACACGGACGGTGTCGCCCGTCGCGAGGTCCGGGAGGTCGGTACGGAGCTGGTCGGCGACGATTTCGTCGAGCACGTTCACGGTGGCAGGTCCTGGGCTGGCGCAGCCGGGGCTGCGGGAGGAAGCGATCGATGGGCGATCGTCGAGGGACGACCGGCGGCGGAGTATAGCAGAGGCGACGCCGGCAACGAGTCCGGGCGCCGCCTATCCCTCGGCGGCCTCGTCCCGCAACCGCTCGAGGATGGCCGCTTCCTCGGGCGTCTGGTCCCGGTCGGCGAGGAGATCGGGTCGGCGCGCCAGCGTGCGTCGGAGGGAGGCTTCGAGCCGCCACGCCCGGACGGCCTCGTGGTTGCCGCTCGTGAGCACGGCGGGAATGCCGGCTCCGCGGAACGTGGCCGGCCGGGTGAACTGGGGGTATTCGAGCAGGCCGTCGGCGAACGACTCCTCGGTCGTGGATGCCGCGTCGATGGCACCCGGCAGCAGCCGGATCACGGCGTCGATCACGACGAGGGCGGGCAGCTCCCCACCCGTGACGACGTAGTCCCCGATCGACAGCTCCAGGTCGACCATCGAGCGGACCCGGTCGTCGATCCCCTCGTAGCGAGGGCAGACGAGGACGAGGTGCGGTCGGTGCGCCAGGTCGGCGGCGCGGGCGTGGTTGAAGCGCTCGCCGGCGGGGTCGAGGAGGACGACCGTCGCATCCTCGGTCCGGAGTTCGTCGAGCGCCGCGGCGATGGGCTCGGGCCGCATGACCATCCCCGCTCCCCCGCCGTAAGGCGCGTCGTCCACGCTGCGGTGGCGGCCCAGCCCCCACTGCCGGAGGTCGTGGACCCGCAGGTCGACGAGGCCCGTTTCGACGATCCGGCCCGGGATGCTCTCCGCCAGCGGACCCTCGACCATCGCGGGGAAGAGGGTCACGACGTCGATCCGCACGCCTCAGCCCTCGGGTGTGCCGGGATCGGTGGAACCCGGTGCCGGGCCTGGCTGCGTCCCGGGATCCTCACCGGACGCCGGTGCCGCGCGGCCGCCCTTGCCGTGACGCGAGAACCGATGGCGTCTGCGCTCCGGCCGCGCCGGCCCTTCAACGGGCGGCGCCGCGAGGTCGAGGACCTCCGCGTCGACGACGATCTCGCCCCGCTCGGGCGCGAACTCCCGCACGATCGATGCCACCACCGGCAGGTCGAACGTGCCGTAGGGTCCGTCGCGGACCTCGAGGACCTCCGCGGCAGCCACCCGGTACACGTCCGCCACCGTCCCGAGCGCCGTGCCGTCCAGCCCCCGCACCACGGCACCGATGACCTCGTGCCAGTACGCCGCGCCGGGCGGGAGATCCGTGGACCGGTCCACGTCCACCTCGAGCCACGCGTCGCGCAGCCCCTCCGCGGCGGTGCGGTTCCCGATCTCGCGGAACGTCAGGCGCCAGCCGGGGCCGTCCTCGACCGGGTGCGCGGCGCTGATGGTGAGCGGTCGATCGGTGCCCTCGACGCGGAGCACGGTGCCGACGGCATAGCGCTCCTCCGGGCGGTCCGTGAGCACCTCGACGCGGACGGTGCCGCGGAGGCCGTGCAGGCCGCGGACGCGCGCGACGACGAGCCGGGTGGCGTTCCCGGCATCGGGCGTCGCGCCGGATGCGGAATCGCGGGTCAGAGGATCTCGAGCGTGACCGAGTCGCCGCTCCGGGCCGCGCTGACCTTCAGGAGCGTTCGGAGGGCCTTGGCGACGCTGCCATTGCGGCCGATCACCTTGCCCATGTCGTCCTCGGCGACGTGCAGTTCGATGACCGTGCCGTCCCCGTCCTCGACCTCGGTGACCGAGACGGACGCCGGGTCGTCGACGAGGGCCTTGGCGACGTACTCGACGAGCTCGCGGGCTGCCATCGCGCGGCCCTACTTGCCGGCGGGCAGGACGCCCGCGGCCTTGAACAGGCGGGCCACGGTGTCCGAGGGCTGGGCGCCCTTGGCCAGCCAGGCCTTGGCCTTCTCCGCGTCGATCGCGATCTCGGCGGGCTCGGCGAGTGGGTTGTAGTGCCCGATCGTCTCGATCGAGCGGCTGTCGCGGGCGCTCCGCGAGTCGGCGACGACCACGCGGTACGCCGGCTGCTTCTTCGCGCCGACGCGCGTCAGTCGAATGCGAACGGCCATGAGTCGGGCTGGTTCCTTTCTGTCTGGTCCGGCGTCGTGCCGGCTCGATAGGTTACTTGACCGTGAGGAAGAAGCGGTCCAGGCCGCCGCCTGACGACCTCGTGGCGCTCACGCCGATGGCGCCGAGGTGCTCGAGGTAGGCCCGTGTCTCGGCGTCGATCGCACCGGTGGCATCCGGCATGCTGGCGTCCAGCCAGGCAAGGACCCGGTCGACCGCAAGATACAGCTCCCCGTACGTCGGGCTGCCCATGTGGGGCAGCGCGGCCCGATACGTCGGCGTGGTGGCGAGGGCGCCCGTCGGGTCCGTATCCAGCATGGCCTCGATCGCCCCGGGCCCGACGCCGATGAGCAGCGCGTCGCCGGCGCTGGCGAGGTCGAGCTCGAGTCGACCGGTGGGCGCGGCGTCGAGCGGCAGTCCGAGCAGGCCCGACAGCGACCCGAGGTCGCCGAGGTCCAGCCGCGTGATGGTCACGTCGCCGTGGGGTTCGTCGGTCACCGTCATGTCCGTGCCGATCGTGGCGAGCGTCAGGATCCCGCGCAGCTGGTTGTACCGGGCCGACACGTCCGCGGCCGGACCGCCGAGCGCCACGATGACGCCTGGCTGGGTTTCGCCGGGCACCACGGCCACGGCGAAGTCGTCGATCCAGCCCACGAGCGAATCGAGGCCGCCGAGGCCGTTGAGCTGGTCGAGGGCGCCGCCGAGCGCGTCGGCCGCGGCCGGATCTGCCGACAGGGCGGCCAGGCCGCGTGCGATGCCCGCGCCGACCCCATGCAGCTCGAGGTACCCCAGCGTGGATGCCGGCAGGGTCGCGGCGAAGTGCGCGGCGTGCGCCGGCGCGGCCGTCGGGACCGACGGGTCGAGGCTGGGGGCAGGGATCGCCGAGCTGCGCAGGTCGACCACGAGCGCGTC
>CAZVDO010000039.1:0-3038 GCA_964625345.1 uncultured Anaerolinea sp.
GCGAGGATCGCGTTGATGGCGCCGCCGAGGACGCGTCGTGCGTCATCCATGTCGCGGGCGGCCACGAAGTGATGGCCCGCGACGCGCCAGTCGATCGGCTCGGCGGCCCGCGCGATGGCCCGATGCGTTCGTGCCACCTCGTTGCCGCCCGCCGTGCGCTGGAAGCGTGCCTCGAGGAACTCGCGGACCAGCGGATGCGCCCGCATGAGGTCCGTCGACTGCGGCCCGGCGCGGCTCAGCAGGCCGAGCTGTTCCCCGGCCGCGATGAACCGGCGCGTCGTCTCGACATCGGTCTCCGCCGCCACGCCCCCGAGATGGAGATCCACCATCTCGAGCAGCGACGTCCGCATCAGGAACTGCTGGAGATCCGGGGCGAGCTCGCCGACGACCTCCTCCGCGAGGTAGTCGTAGAGGTCACCCTCCGCTCCGCTCAGCGATCGAACGAACGCCCGAATCTCGACGGGGTCCCGATCGCGAATGGCCGTCCGCACGAGCTGGAGCGAGGCGATCCACCCTTCTGTTCGACGCCCCACCTCGGACACCACGCTCGGGTCGATGTCGAGCGCGAACGTTTCCCGGAACAGCTGCTCGGTCTCGCTCTGCAGGAACCGGAGGTCGGCGGTGCGCAGCTCGGCCACCTGGTGCTGGGACCGGAGGCGGGCGAACGGCAGCGCGGGCATGCGCCGGCTGGCGATCACGACGGTCACCGAATCGGGCGCCCGGGCGAGCAGCTCGCGGGCGACGATCCTCGGGTCGGGCGATTCGTCGACGAGATGGAAGTCGTCGAAGACGATCACCAGGCGGTCGCGGATCGGCCCCAGTTCGCGAATGAAGGAGTCGAGCACGACTTCGCGCGACGGCATGTCCGTGGCGTTGCGTGCCAGGACGTCGTGCGTGACGGGCGCGAAGTCCGGGTAGTGGACGCGAATGGCGGCGACCAGGTGGGCAAGGATGCCGGGCCAGTCGCGATCGGCGGCATCGAGCCGGAACCAGGCCACGCGCGCTCGGGTATGGCGCGTGAAATCGGCGAGCAGGGTGGTCTTGCCGTACCCGGCTTCCGCCAGCACGAGCACGGCCCGGCGCTCGATACGCGATTCGAGCCACTCGAGCAGGCGGCCCCGCGCCAGCGTCTCCTGGCGGAGTGGCGGCGCCTGCACCTTGTTGAGCTGTACGGGGTACTCGGACACGGACTGTTGGGCACCAATCCGCCTGATCGGCGCGACGATCGCCGGTCGGCCCGATCCGACGGAGAAGGGCGCGCGGTCACGACTGCCGCCCACCTCCGCCCGGTCGTGCGCCCGGGCTTCGAGCGGCGCGAACGATACGGACGGGGAATGCGGGGTGTCAATCTCCGGCATGGCCGGCATGGTGCGCGAAGGCACTCACCGGAGGCTTAGCTGCGAGGGCCGATCGGGCGCCCCCGCGCGGCTGATTTCCGGGCGGTCAGCCTTCGTACTCGAACCCGATCTTGAGGTCGACCTGGTACTCGACGATCTCGCCATCCTCGACCTTGGCCGTGGATTTCACGACCTCGACCGTTCGAATGTTGCGGACGGTGCGGGAGGCCGTGGCGACCGCCTGGCGCGCCGCATCGCTCCAGGATGTCGGGCTGGTGCCGACCATCTCGCGAATGATGATGACGCCCACGGGATCCTCCTCGCGCTCGCGCATCCCACGCGGCGCTGCTGCGCTGGCGGTGCCGATCGTTCCAGTGTGCCGGCCGTTCCGGTCGTGCAGGGCGATATCCGCCCCGGCACGTCCGATGGCGAGGAGTCTACGACCCGATCCCGGTCAGGCGGTCACGCGCGGTGCCGTGAGCGGCTCGATCCGCCCCGCGCGGACGAGGTCGAAGCAGGCGCTGCAGTAGATGGGTCGATCGGTGCGCGGGGCAAACGGCACCATCGCCTGGTTCATGCAGTTCCAGCACACGGCGGCGTGGTACTCGCGATGCTCCGGACTCCGTGCCTGGCGGGCCGCCGCGCGGCATGACGCGCACCGCTGCGGTTCGTTGACCAGCCCCTTCTCGGCGTAGAACCGCTGCTCGCCGGCCGAGAAGAGGAACGCCTCCCCGCAATCCCGGCACGGCAGCGATCGGTCTTCGTACACCATCCCGATCCTCCTGCGCAGTTGCTCAGGCCGGACCGGGACGCCACGAATCGGCACGCGACCGGGCCGTCAGGGCCCGCTCGCTGGCGTGTCGGTATGTGCGCGCGCTCGGCCGGCCGGGGCGAGGGGTCCGCCCCAGATCGATCCAGGACCCGAGGATAGCCCCGCGCACAGGCCCGGCGCACGCCCGTCGCGCACGTCTTGCAGGCCACCCGGAAGTCGCTCGGGAACTCGCATGAAGGCGACGGCGTCAGGCGGTCCATGAACCACGACGATTCGCCCAGTCCCGTTCCGTCGGCCCCCACTCGCACGACTCGCGCTCGCCGCGCCGGCGTCGGGGCCGTCGTCGCCCTGGTGGCGCTTGCCGCGTGCAGTCCCGCCGGCGGATCGCCCCAGCCGACGACCGGACCCTCGGGTTCTCCGACCGCCACCGACACGCCCACGGACGGATCGGCGATCGACCATCCGACCGGCGCCAAGGACGTCGTGTTCCGCTTCGAGGAGGGCGGCGGGTTCGTGCCAATGGACTTCTTCGCGACGCAGGCGCCCCAATTCACCCTCTACGGAGACGGCACGGTCATCTTTCGCGACGGGAACGCGGCGCCCCCGCCGAACAACGGCGTCGTCTCGCCCCTTGCGCCGTTCATGACGGCCCGGCTCAGCGAGGCCCAGGTGCAGGAGCTCCTTCGCTTCGCGCTTGCCGACAGCGGCCTGGGCATCGCCCGCGCGAGCTACAACCCGGGCAACGTGGCCGATGCGCCCACCGCCACCTTCACCGTCCACGCGGGCGGCCTCGACAAGACCGTGTCCGTGGAGGCGCTCGGCTTCGACAACCCACAGAGCCCGGACGCCCTCATCCTCAGGGCGATGGCCGGTCTCGGGGAGCGGCTGCGGAGCTTCGCCTCGTTCGTCGAGGGCGAGGTCGTCTGGAC
>CAZVDO010000039.1:3138-6512 GCA_964625345.1 uncultured Anaerolinea sp.
GCGCGGCTCAGACCTCCGCGTAGCGCTGGCCGGCGTAGCTCTGGAAGCGCGTCTGGCTCTTCTTGAACCAGAGTTGGATGTCGCCCGTGGGCCCGTTGCGATGCTTGGCGAGCTTCACGTTGAGGACCTCGCCGTCCGTGTCCTGCTCCTCGCCTGACTTCTCCTTCTCGCGCCAGAGGAACAGGACGAGGTCGGCGTCCTGCTCGATCGCGCCGGACTCGCGCAGGTCCGAGAGGCGCGGCTCCTTGGACTCTCGCATCTCCGGCTGGCGGGAGAGCTGGGACAGGGCGATGACGGGGATGTCGAGCTCGCGGGCGAGGGCCTTGAGGCCGCGCGAGATCTCGCTGACTTCCTGGACCCGGTTGGCGTCCCGGTTCGTCGTGGTCGCCTGCATGAGCTGCAGGTAGTCCACGACCACGAGGTCGAGGCCCGACTCCGCCTGGAGTCGGCGCGCCTTGGTCCGGAGTTCCATCGAGGTGATGTTCGGCGTGTCGTCGATGTAGATGGGCGCCTCGGACAGGTCGTTCATCGCCGGCGCAATGCGCGCGAAGTCGAGTTCCTCGAGGAACCCGGTGCGCAGGCGCTTGGAATCGATGTTGGCCACGCTCGAGAGGAGGCGCAGCACGAGCTGCTCCTTGCTCATCTCGAGACTGAAGACGCCCACGCTCCGGCGTTCGCGGACCGCGGCGTACTCGGCGATGTTGAGCGCAAAGCTCGTTTTCCCGACCGAGGGGCGGGCCGCGACGATGATCAGGTCGCTTTTCTGGAAGCCGGTCGTGAGCGCGTCGAGGTCGCTGAAGCCCGACGTGATGCCGCTCAGCTCGCCGCGGTGCGCGTGGAGGTAGTCGAGCCGGTCATAGGCCGAGTGGAGCAGCTCCTTGAGCTGGCTGAACCCGGCGGTCACGCGCCGGTTGGAGACCTGGAAGAGCTCCGACTCGGCGCGGTCGATGGCTTCCTGGATCTCGGCCGGGTCTTCGTACCCGATCCCGGCGATCTTGCCGGCGGCGCCGATGAGGTTCCGCAGGACCGCCTTGCGCTCGACGATGCGCGCGTACTGCACGGCATGGACCGCGGTGGGCGTCTGGTTGGACAACGTGGACAGGTAGCTGCGTCCGCCGACGCCCTCGAGCTCGTCCTTGCGTTCGAGTACCTCGGACACCGTGACGATGTCCACGGGCTCGCGGCGCTCGAAGAGGTCGAGCATCGCCCGATAGACGGTCCCGTTGGCCTGCCGGTAGAAGTCCTCGGGGCGGAGGAACTCCGCGACCTCGATGATCGCCTCGCGATCGATGAGGATGGCGCCGAGCACGGACTGCTCGGCTTCGAGGCTCTGGGGTGGCAGGCGGTCAATCACGGCGGGCTGAGTCTCCAGTTCGTCGGTGTCAGCTCCAGTGTCACCGCGCCGCCAGCCACTTCACAGTGGCTTATCCCCGGGTTGCTCGGCGCGGACACGCCACCCGTGGACGGGCCGCCGGCGGCTGTGGACGGCCTGTGGAGATGTCCCGGGTCCAGGCGAGCACCGTCGCGGCGCCCTCGCGACCGGACGGCTGCGCTCAGTCCAGGCGGCGGATGACTCCGATCAGCTTCCCCTGGATCCGCACGTCCGGGTAGATCTGCGGCGGGTACTTGGCGTTCGCCGGCTGGAGCCGGACGTGATCCTTCTCGCGGAAGAAGGTCTTCAGCGTGACCGCGTTCTCCTCCACCTGGGCCACCACGATGTCCCCGTTCCGTGCCGTGTTCTGCGGACGGATCAGCACGAAGTCACCGTCGGCGATGTGGGCATCGATCATCGAATCGCCGCGGACCTTGAGGATGTAGGCATCCCCGCTCGGGGCGAGCATCTCGGGCACCGCCATCGATTCGGACGCGTCCTGGTAGGCCTCGATCGGTCCGCCGGCGGCGATCTCGCCGATGATCGGCACGACGTGCGCCTCGCCGGCCGTGGATTGCGGCACGAGCTCGCTCGAGAGTCCGAGCGAGAGTGCCGCCGACGGGGTCAGCCGGATCGCGCGCGACTGCGCCGCGCCGCGCTCCAGGTACCCCTCGCGCTCGAGGATCTGGAGGTGGTGATGCACGGCCGACGTCGAGCTGAGGCCGACCGCCAGGCCGATCTCGCGCACCGAGGGCGGGAAGCCCCGCGCGCGCAGCGTGGCCGCGATGTGGTTGAGGATCTTGCGCTTGCGATCCGCGTCGTGCCTGGTCACGGGTCCTCCGAGGGCGATTGCACCACATCATACCGAACGGATGTTCGGTGTCAAGGGTTGGCGGGGCGGTCGCCGCCCGGCGGCAGGGCAGGGTCGGCGGCATCGACTGGTAGACTTCCCCTCCCCGCGCCGGGCCAGGCAGGCCCTGCCGGGCGGCAGCATCGGCGGAGGATCACGGACCCTGTGGCTCGCACGGACGAGGATCGATCCAGGCGCGGACGCACGAACCGACGGCGATCGGCCGGCGGCAACGTTCGGCGTGCACTCGGACTCCTGGCCCTCGCCCCCGCGGCGGGTCGCGCTCCCCAGTACGGCCGGCTGGCCTGGAACCTGATCCGCGACGAACGGACACCCGCCGCTCGGACCGCCATCCTCGGCGGGGCGCTCGCGTACGTGGTCCTCGGGCGCGACCTCATTCCCGACGACGTCCCGGTGCTCGGCGGCCTCGACGACCTGGTCGTCGTGGCGCTCGCGCTCGACCTCTTCGTCGACGGCATCGACCGGGAGATCCTGGCCGAGCACCTCGCGATCCTCGGCATCGACGGGGCGCTCTTCGACGACGACATCGCCCGGCTCCGCCGGTTCCTGCCGGGACCGTTGCGACGGACCGTGCGACGCCTGCCCGGGCTCGTTGCCGCGGCCGGCGAGGCATTGCAGCAATCAGGACTCGGCCCCAGACTGCGGGGCTGGATCAATCAGGAGGGTGCTCGCGCGTGAAGGTCATCCTGACGCAGGACGTCGCCAAGCTCGGCAAGGCCGGTGAGATGAAGTCGGTGGCCGACGGCTACGCCACGAACTTCCTCATCAAGCAGAAGCTCGCGGTGCCCGCCGCGGGCGGCGCCTATCGAGCCTGGCAGCACGACATCGCCTCGCGCGAGGAGAAGCGCCAGCGCGAGCGCGAGGAGGCCGAGATCGCCGCCACGCGGATCTCCTCGACGACCCTGACCATGGGCGTCAAGGTGGGCGAGGGCGGCAAGCTCTACGGCTCCATCACGGCCAAGGACATCGCCGATGCGCTCGCCCGCCGGGGCATCGAGGTGGATCGCCACAAGATCGACCTCGACGAGCCGCTCAAGTCGCTGGGAACGTACAAGGTGGCGATCAAGGTCTTCAGCGGCATGGTCTCGGAAGTCACGGTGGTGGTCGAGCCCAAGGGGTAACGCCCGTCGC
>CAZVDO010000039.1:6612-8358 GCA_964625345.1 uncultured Anaerolinea sp.
CGCCGAGCTCCCGGCCACCTACCAGCACCGGCCGGATCGGGAGGACAGATTCCCAGATCGACACCGGGGGACCGTTAGATCGGCTTTCGGGCCCATCTCACGCGTGCCGGGAGGCCGCGGCGTCGTCCGCCGTGCTCAGATGTCGGTTGGTAGCCACCCTCCGAAGCCGGATTCCGGGTGACGTTGCCTGAAAAGCTGGTCTTACGTTCCCGGGATGTCGATCTGGGAAATGTCGCCGTGATGCTGATCGGCGTCGGGCGTGACGCTGATCGGCGCGGCGCCTGGCGCGGGAGTGGCGCGGGAGTGCGGCTTGGCACTGCCGCTGCCAAGCGGGGCGGTGTCCGCAGTGCCATGCAGTCGGCACGAGCGGGGCGAGAATGACGGCGTGGACGAGATGCAGCCGCCGGGCCCCGCGCACGCTGCCCAAGAAGGCGCCGCGAGCCGCCGCGGCCACGAGGGCGCCACCGCACGGACCATCCTGCACGTCGACCTCGACGCGTTCTTCGCCTCCGTCGAGCAGCGCGACAACCCCGAGCTGCGCGGCAAGCCCGTGGTCGTGGGCATGGGCGGCACGAACGACCGTGGCGTGGTCAGCGCCGCGTCCTACGAGGCCCGCGCCTTCGGGGTCCACTCGGCGCTGCCGATCCGGACGGCCAAGCGGCTGTGCCCGCAGTGCATCTTCGTGCCGGTCCGGGGCGCGGCCTACCAGAAGGCGAGCCGCGAGGTCATGGCGATCCTCCGGCGCTTCACCCCGCTCGTGGAGCCGATCTCCATCGACGAGGCATTCCTCGACGTCACCGCGAGTCGCGCCCTGTTCGGCGACGGTGCAACGATCGCGCGCCGGATCAAGGACGCGATCCAGGAGGAGCTCGAGCTGACCGCATCGGTCGGGGTCTCGACGACGAAGCTGGTCGCAAAGATCGCGTCGGACCTGCGCAAGCCCGACGGGCTGGTCGTCGTGCCGCCCGGGGGCGAGGCGGCGTTCCTCGACCCGCTCCCAATCTCGCGCCTGTGGGGCGTCGGCCCGCAGACCGCGGCCGCATTGCGCGAGCAGGGCGTGACGACGATCGGCGACCTCCAGCGGATCGATCGACGGACGCTCGTCCGGCGCCTCGGGCAGCACGGTGGCACGCTCGTCGATCGGGCGCACGGGATCGACCCCGACCCGGTCGACGACCCGGACCGGGCGAAGTCGATCAGCCACGAGACGACGTTCGACCAGGACACGTCGGACCCCGACGTCATCGAACGTACCCTCCTGGCGATGACCGAGGGCGTCAGCGGGCGCCTGCGATCGGCCGGCGTCAAGGCCGCCACGATCACCGTCAAGATCCGGAACAGCCGATTCGAGACGATCACCAGGCAGCGCACGCTGCCCGAACCCTCGGACCTCACGGAGCCCATCTACCGGGTCGTCCTGGAACTCGCGCGACCACAGTTCCGAGGGCAACGGCTCCGCCTGGTCGGCGTGGCCGCATCGGGGTTCGGCGAACGGGAGCAGCTGGGCCTGTTCGCGCCGGACGATCCCCGGCGGCGCCGGGCGGTCGAGGCGGCGGACGAGCTGCGCCGGCGCTACGGTCCCCGGGCGGTGACCCGAGCCCGCCTGATCCGGTCGGGCCTGCCGGCGCCGTTCGAGCGCGACTTCGGGACCGCCGCCGAGCGCCGCGGCGAGCACGCCGAGGACATCACGCGCACGGGGCGCAAGGTCCGACCCAGCGCCCAGCCGACGCAACCGACGCCGGACGA
>CAZVDO010000039.1:8458-18990 GCA_964625345.1 uncultured Anaerolinea sp.
TCCTCCCCGCGCCGGAGTTCGGACGCGGGGCGGGCGCAGCGGTACCTGCGCTCGCCCCGTCTCCGTCGATGCGGCGGGCGCGCTCGCGCCGGCATCGTCATCGCTGCGGTGATTCCGGTTCGCAACCCGGGCACGGCCGCGCGCCTACAATCGGGCTCGTGCAGGAGTCCCCGACTTCCTTCCGAGACCTGACGGTCGCGGCGCTCGTGGAGCGCCTCGCGTCTCCTGAGCCCGTGCCCGGCGGGGGATCGGCTTCGGCGATCGCCGCCAGCCTGGGCGCCGGACTCGTGGCGATGGTCGCGTCGCTCTGCGAGTTCCGGCCGAAGTACCTGCCCTACCAGGAAACCTACCGCGCCGCGGGCACGATCGGCACCGAGCTCGCGGACCGCTTCCTTCGCCTTGCCGACGAGGATGCCGCTGCGTACGCGACCTTCGCCGCGGCGATGAAGCTGCCGCGCGAAACCGCCGAGGAGCAGGAGGCGCGAGCCGCCGCCATTCGCGCCGCGGCGCGGACCGCTGCCGAGGTGCCACTGCGCTGCGTGGAGGCGTGCCTCGAGCTCGCCGCGGCGGCCGAGATGCTCGCCGGGCGCTCCAACCTCAATGCCTCCTCGGATGTCCACGTGGCGGCACTGCTCGCCGACGCCGCTGCGCATGGCGCGGCGGCCAACGTGCGCGTGAACCTGCCCTCGGTCGGAGACGAGGCATTCGCCACGGCGACCGAATCGCACCTCTCGGCGCTCATGGTCCAGATCTCGCACCTGACGACGCAGGCCCACGCGGCGGTCGCGGCCGGCACCCTGCGCGAACCGGTCGGCGCGGGCGCGCCGGGCACGACGGTTGCCTGACCCGATGACCGTCGACACCGGGGCCCGGCTGCTCGAAGGAGCACCCATCGCCGAGGAGATCCGGGCCGGTGTCACCCGCGACGTCGCCGCCTACACCGCGGCCCAGGGTCATCCGCCCACCCTCGCCGTCGTGGTGTGCGGACGCTCCGCGCCCTCGATGGTCTACCTGGACCGCATCCTCAAGGCCTGTGCGGCCGCCGGCATCGATGGCCGCCTCGTGGACGTCCCGGGCGACGACCCGACCACACAGGCCCGCAACCTCGCCGCCGAGCTGCGCGCGCTCAGCGCAGACGACCGGGTGGCCGGGATCATCGTCCAGATGCCGCTCCCCGCCGGGATCCCCATCCGGACCGTCATCGACGCCATCGATCCGGCCAAGGACATCGACGGGATCCACCCGCTCAACGCCGGACTCCTGCGCCTCGGGTTCGAGGGGTTCGTGCCCGCCACGGCGCATGCGGCCCTGGAGGTGCTCGAGCGTTCCGGCGCGCAGATCGCCGGGGCGGAGGCCGTCGTGATCGGGCGGAGCCCGGTCGTCGGGATGCCCGTCGCGTTCATGCTGGCCAAGGGCGGTGCCACCACCACCGTGTGCCACTCGCGCACGAAGGACCTCGCGGCCCACACGCGGGCTGCCGACATCGTGGTGGTCGCGGCGGGCCACCCCGGGCTGGTCACAGGCGACATGCTCAAGCCCGGTGCCGTGGTCATCGACGTCGGCATCAACGTGGTCAACGGCCACCTGGTGGGCGATGTCGACTTCGAGAGCGCCCGTCGCGTGGCCTCGGCCATCACCCCGGTGCCCGGCGGTGTCGGTCCGCTGACCAACGCGCTCCTGCTTGCCCATCTCGTTCGCGCGGCCCAGCGGCAGGCCGCCGAGCGAACCTGACACCGCCGCCAGAGGATCCCATGAGCTTCCCTTCCGACCTCGAGATCGCCCGCTCCGTCACGCCCCGCCCGATCCTGGACATCGCGCGGGAGCTCGGGCTTCGCGACAGCGAGGTGGAGCCCTACGGGTTCACGAAGGCCAAGATCCGCCTCGAGGCCATCGAGCGCCTCGAGGCCGAGCGCCCCCGCGGCAAGTACGTGGTCGTGACCGGCATCACGCCTACCCCACTTGGCGAGGGCAAGAGCACCACGACCGTCGGCCTGGTCCAGGGCCTCCACAAGATCGGCCGCAAGGCGGCCGTGTGCATCCGCCAGCCCAGCCTCGGGCCGGTGTTCGGGATCAAGGGCGGCGCCGCTGGCGGCGGCTACAGCCAGGTCATCCCCATGGAGGACTTCAACCTCCACCTGACGGGCGACGTCCACGCGATCGGCGCCGCCCACAACCTCGCGGCGGCGTTCGTCGACAACCACATCCATCACGGCAACGCCCTCGGCATCGACGCCCTGAACGTGCTCTGGCCGCGCGTCGTGGACATCAGCGATCGCGCCCTGCGCAAGGTCGTCATCGGCCTCGGCGGCAAGGACAACGGCTACCCGCGCGAGACGGAGTACGTCATCACGGTGGCGTCCGAGGTGATGGCGGTGCTGGCCCTCGCGCGCGATCTCGCCGACCTGCGGGCGCGGCTCGGCCGGATCGTGCTGGCGACCACCCGCGATGGCACCGCGATCACGGCCGAGGACCTGAAGGTCGCCGGCTCGATGACGGTGCTCCTCACGGACGCCATCAAGCCCAACCTGCTCCAGACCCTCGAGGGCGGGCCCGCGTTTGTGCATTGCGGCCCGTTCGCCAACATCGCCCATGGCAACAACTCCGTGCTGGCCGATCGGATCGCGCTCGTCACCAACGACATCGTGTGCACGGAGGCGGGATTCGGCGCGGACATGGGCGCCGAGAAGTTCTTCGACATCAAGTGCAGGGCCTCGGGCCTGCGTCCGGACGCCGCCGTCATGGTGGCCACGATCCGGGCCCTCAAGATGCACGGCGGCGTCGGCAAGATCGTCGCGGGCAAGCCGCTCGATCCTGCGCTCCAGCAGGAGAACGTGGACGCCGTCACCCGGGGTGCCCAGAACCTGGCCAAGCAGATCGAGAACGTGCTCCTCTTCAACGTGCCGGTCGTCGTGGCGATCAATGCCTTCCCGACCGACACGCCGGCCGAGGTGGAGGCCGTCCGCCAGGTCTCGCTCGCGGCCGGCGCGAAGGCGGCCGAGCTTGCCAACAACTGGGCCGAAGGCGGGGCGGGTGCCACGGACCTCGCGGCGGCGGTGTGGGATGCGGCCGAGGAGGGCGCGCCGAACTTCGAGTTCCTCTACCCGAACGAGATGCCCCTCGCGGACAAGATCGAGACGATCGCCACGAAGGTCTACGGGGCGGACGGCGTCGACTTCCTGCCGGCCGCCAAGCGCCAGCTCGCCCAGTACGAGGCCCTGGGGTTCGGGCATCTCCCGATCTGCATGGCGAAGACGCAGTACTCGCTCAGCCACGATGGCGCGCTCAAGGGCCGGCCGAGCGGCTTCCGCGTCCCGATCCGCGAGGTCCGGCTGTCCGCGGGAGCGGGATTCGTCACGCCGCTCGCGGGCGAGATGCGCACGATGCCCGGCCTGCCGTCCCATCCGGGTGGGGAGAACATCGACATCGACGAGGCCGGGGAGATCCTCGGGCTCTTCTAGCGCCGCGGGTTCGAGAGTCGTCGAGTGCCAGGACGCGGCGCGGCGGGTTTCACGCCCACCCGCGCGCGAACCTCAGCCGAGCCAGCCCGCCGCGAGGGCCAGGCACAGGGCGACGATGAGCCCACCCGCGATCCCCAGGACGCCGGCGCCCCAGGCGGCCACGTCGATCGGGCCGAGAGCCTCGCCGCTGCCGTGGGCGTGGTCGTCATGCCCGTGATCGCCGCCGTGATCGTCGGTCCCGTGCGGGCCGACCATCGCATCGCTGGCGTGGGCGTCAGGGTGCATCGTCATGCCGGAGATCCTACCGCGCCGAGCCCCCGGCCGGCCCGGCCGGCTCGTCGGCAGACTGCAGCCCTGCGAGGCGCCGCATGAGCGGGGAATCGGGCATCGTGGACCCGGGCCTCGTCGCCGCCCTGCGCGGACTCAGCCGCGATGGCCGGACCCTGTTCCTCACGCGCATCCTCCGGATGTTCGGCTATGGGTTCCTCGCCGTCGTCCTGGTCCTGTACCTGGCCGACCTCGGGCTGGATGCGTTCGCGATCGGGCTGCTCCTGACCCTCACGCTCGTCGGCGACACCGTCCTCTCGCTGTGGCTCACCACGCGCGCGGATCGCCTCGGGCGACGGCGGGTGCTCATCGCGGGCTCGGTGCTCATGGTCGGCGCCGGGGTCGCCTTCGCGTCCACGGACGCGTTCTGGATCCTCCTCATCGCCGCCACGATCGGGGTGATCAGCCCGAGCGGCAACGAGGTCGGACCCTTCCTCGCGATCGAGCAGTCGGCGCTCAGCCAGGCGACCCCGGACCGGCGGCGCACCTCCGTCTTCGCCTGGTACAACCTCGCGGGCTACGTCGCCACGGCCTGCGGTGCCCTGGCGTCGGGGCTCGTGACCCAGGTCCTGATCGGCACGGGCCTGCCGGACGTGGACGCGTATCGCGCGATCGTCCTCGGCTACGCGGTCGTGGGCGTGGCCATGGCCCTGACGTTCGCCCGGCTCGGCCCAGCCATCGAGGCGCCGGAGGGTTCCGCGTCGGACGATGGGGTGCGCAGGCGGCTGGGCCTCGGGAGGTCGAGGGGCATCGTCGCGCGGCTGTCCGCGCTGTTCGCGCTCGACGCCTTCGCCGGCGGCTTCGTCCCGCAGAGCCTGATGGCCTACTGGTTCCACGTGCGCTTCGGCGTGGAGCCGGCCGCCCTCGGCGGGCTGTTCTTCGCGGCGAACCTGCTCGCGGCGGTGTCGGCGCTCTCGGCGTCGCGGATCGCGGCGCGGATCGGCCTGGTGAACACGATGGTCTTCACCCACCTGCCCTCGAACGTGCTCCTGATCCTGGTGCCCCTGATGCCTACGGCCGGCCTGGCCATGGGCGTACTGCTCCTCCGCTATACGCTGAGCCAGATGGACGTGCCCACCCGCCAGTCGTACGTGATGGCCGTCGTCGACCCGTCCGAGCGATCGGCCGCGGCCGGCGTCACGGGCATCGCCCGCACGACCGGGGCCGCGCTCTCCCCGGCGCTCTCGGCACCGCTCGTCGCGAGCGCCAGCGCGGCAGTGGCGGGCATCCCCTTCCTCGTCGCCGGCGGGCTCAAGATCGCCTACGACCTCGCCCTGTGGCGAGCCTTCCGGGGGCAGCCCGCGCCCGAAGAACGGACTGGTCGATCGTGAGCGGGCGGAAGTGCAGCGTCCGGTTCGCGCGGGCCCTGGGCCTGCTCACGGCCGTCATCGTCCTCGCCGGCTGCAGCGCGCCCCACACGCTGGACGTCCGGCTGACATCCGCAGCCGATGGACCCGTGGCCACGATCCGCGACCAGTCCGGGTGGATTCGCCTTGCGTCCGTCCCGGAACCGGCGGCTGACGATCCTGGCATGGATGGCCGGGCCCTGCCGACGCTCGTGAACCCGCGCGGCATCACGAACCGCCTCCTCCTCACCTGGGCCGCCACGCCCTGCATGGAGTGGACCGTGATCACGTTCACCGCCGAGCCGCCCCCGGAGCTGACGATCGCTCTGGACCCGGGGTGTGCGGAGAACGGACCGGTGGTCCGGTACCAGGTGGAGATGCTGATCGACCGCGATCAGCCGGCCGAGGCGATCACGCTCCGGATGACCACGGCCGCGCCCTGAGCCGGGAGCCCTACGCGCCCCGGCGCCGGCCGGGCATCCCGAGCCGCCACCAGATGAACAGCACGACCCCGGCGACCACCGCGATCGCGATGGCGAGGTCGAACGGCTGGAGCGCGTGGCGGATGTCGACCCAGTTGGCGCCCAGCTGCTCGCCCGCGAACACGAGCAGGATCGACCACGGAATCGCGCCCAGGGTGGAGTACAGGATGAAGGTCCGGAGCGGCATCCGGGCCACGCCGGCCGGGAACGAGATGAACGTCCGGACCACGGGCAGGAGGCGGCTGAAGAAGGCCGTGGCCGGCCCGTACTTCGCGAAGAACCGGTCCGCGAGCTCGATCTCGTGCGGGCGGATCAGCAGGAACCGGCCCCAGCGCTCGAGGAACGGCCGGCCGCCCCACGCCCCGATCGCGTACGCGATGAGCGAGCCCGTGGTGTTCCCGATCGTCGCCACGGCGACCACGATCCAGAAGTTCCAGCCGGCGCCGGTCAGCGGCTCGATGGCCGACGCATCCGACACCAGGAACCCGGCGTAGGGCAGGATCAGCTCGGAGGGGAGCGGGACCATCGCCGACTCGATCGCCATCGCCACGAGCACGCCCGCGTAGCCGACGCCGCCGTACAGCGAGTTCAGGAAGGGGATGACGATCTGGTCGATGAACGCGAGCACGGGTCCTCCAGCTGGCCCGCGCCGCGGCTCGACCCGGGGACGCCGGGCAGTCTAGCCGACTATCCTGCCCGCGTGACCGACCCCCATTTCCAGCCGGCTCGCGCAGGTGCCGGCGGCCCGATCGTCCTGACCGGCGCCGACCTCTCGATCGCCGATGTCGAGGCCGTTGCGCGCCACGGCGCGGACGCGGTCCTCGACGTGCACGCGCGGGAGCGCATGCAGGAGGCGCGCGACGTCATCGAGCGACTCGTGGCCGACGGGGCGGTCGTGTACGGCGTGACGACCGGATTCGGGGCCCTGGCGGACCGATCCATCCCCGCGGCGGACGTGGAGCGGCTCCAGGAGAACCTGCTCATGAGCCATGCGGCGGGGGTGGGTGCGCCGCTCCCGCGCGAGGTCGTGCGGGCGATGCTCCTGCTGCGGGCCAACACGATCGCCCTCGGCCACTCGGGCGCGCGGCCGCTCGTGGGCGACCGGCTGCTCGCGTTCCTCCGCCTGGGGATTCACCCGGTCGTGCCGGCCCAGGGGTCCGTCGGAGCCTCGGGCGATCTCGCGCCGCTTGCTCACCTCGCGCTGCCGCTCATCGGTCGGGGGAGCGTGGAGTTCCGCGGGCAGGTGATGCCCGCGCTCGTGGCCCATCGAGAGGCCGGCCTCGAGCCGCTCGTCCTCGGCCCCAAGGAGGGCCTCGCGCTCCTCAACGGCACGCAGCTGATGTCGGCACTCGGCGCGCTCCTCGCGGCGGATGCCGAGCGCCTGATCCGGACCGCGAGCACCGTGGCCGCGATGTCCGTCGAGGCGATGCTCGGGACGGATGTGGCCTTCAGCGCGGCCTACCAGCTGGCGCGTCCGCATCCCGGCCAGGTCGCGATCGCGGCCCAGCTGCGCACGCTCCTCGAGGGCTCGGGACTCCAGGCCGCCCATCACGGGTCCGATCACAAGGTCCAGGACCCGTACTCGCTGCGCTGCGTCCCCCAGGTCCACGGCGCAGTCCGGGACGCCCTCGACCACCTGCGCCGGGTCCTCGACATCGAGCTCAACGCGGCAACCGACAATCCGCTCGTCTTCCCGGGCGGCGGCGTGGCCGATGCCTCGGCCCGGGCCACCGGCGGCGGCCTCGTCATCAGCGGCGGGAACTTCCACGGCGAGCCGATCGCGCTGGCGCTCGACTTCGCGAAGCTCGCCCTGGCCGAGCTCGGCGCCATCTCGGAGCGACGCTCGGCGCTGCTCGTGGACCCGCACCTCAACGGCGGGCTGCCCGCGTTCCTCGCCCCCGCGTCGGGCCTCGAGTCCGGGCTCATGATCCTCCAGTACACCGCCGCGGCCCTCGCATCGGAGAACAAGGTCCTCGCCCATCCGGCGAGCGCCGATTCGATCCCCACGAGCGCCAACCAGGAGGACCACGTCTCGATGGGGCCGATCGCCGGCCGCCACGCGCGCGCGGTCCTCGTGCACGTGGAGCAGATCCTCGCGATCGAGGCGATCTGCGCGGCGCAGGCGCTCGACCTGCGCCTCAGGTCGATGCCGGGCGTCGTGCCGGGTCGGGGCGTGGCCGCCGCGCTGGCCGCGGTGCGCGCGGTCGTGCCGCACCTCGACGCCGATCGCGAGCCGGGCGCGGACCTCGAGGGCGCCACCGCGCTCGTCCACTCCGGGAACCTCGCCGACCTCGCGGGCCCACCCGCGCCGATGGAGCGGCTCGAGGCGTGAGCGGCACCATCGCCATCGTCGACGTTCGCGACGAGGACGGGTTCCGGCGCCTCCCGCCGTGCGCCGATCCGGGGTTCGACCATCGGAGCTGCGACTTCTGGGAGGATGCGGATCGCGGTTCCAAGGCCGCCCGGCTCTCGTGGTGGGAGCCATCCGCGGCACCCGCGCCGGCACCGAGGCCGGCCTCGAGCAACCCGTTCGCACCGGCTCCGTCCGGCCCGGCATTCAATCCGTTTGCGCCCGGTGGGTCGACCAAGCCGTCGTTCAACCCGTTCGGCGACGACGACGATGCCGAACCGATGGACAACCCGTTCGCCCCGAGGCGGGACCGCGGGCCGGCAGTCGCGGCGGATGCGCCCCGGAAGCTGCAGCTCCTGGGCCGCGGCCTTGCGGTGTTCGGGACGTACGCCAAGGTGCTCGAGCTCGATGGGACGCCCGCGGTGTATGCGCAATTCGGACCGTTGTCCGCCTACCCGCGCGCCCAGCGCGTGCGCGACCTGTATCGGCAGCTTCCCTCCGCGCCGCTGCCGGCGGTGATCACGTGCATCGCCACGACCACGGCGGCGCGTGGCCAGGGCCTCGCCCGGCACCTGGTCGGGGCAGTCTGCGAGGACCTCGCGGGCCGTGGCTTCGCCGCCGTCGAGGCGTATCCGGAGCGGGGACCGCGGCCGGATGCCACGAGCGCCGCGACCCCTGAGTTCTGGGTCGACTGTGGGTTCAGCCTGGCCGTGGACGACGAGCGCTTCCCGGTGATGCGGCGGGAGCTGTGACCGCGGGCGCACCCCGCCGCGCCGCACGATTCCGGGTCCTGCGCCTGCCGGCGGTCCTGGTGGGTGTCGTCCTCGCCGTGGGCGCGTGCAGCCCGTCCGAGACCGCGACGCCGTCGGTCACGACCGTCCCGGCCACGTCGCCGACCGCGTCGGTCCCTCCCGCGCCGACCGGCACGGGCAGCGGCGTGGCGGTGGATCCTGCCCTCCTCGACGTGCTGCCCGCGGAGGTGGATGGCCTCGCCGTCGCCGAGAGCGCGGACGCGGAAGCGAGCATCCTGGCGGCGCCGGAGCTCGCCAAGGCCGGAACGGCCGTCGTCGCCGCGATAACCGTCGACCCGACCACGGGGGAGTTCGCCTACGCGGTCGTGGTCCGCCTGCGCCCGGGCTTCCTCACCGACGCGTCCTTCCGCGACTGGCGCGACACGTACGACGCTGGAGCCTGTTCGCAGGCCGACGGGGTAGGCGGCAACGCCCAGGCCGAGATCGGCGGGCGCACCGTCTACATCGGGACCTGCGTGGGCGGGCTCCGGACGTACCACGTGTGGCTCGAGGAGCAGGGCCTGATCGTGTCGATCTCGGCCGTCGGCGATCGTCGCCTCGGCGAGCAGATGGTCGAGGGGCTCCGGCCCTAGGTCGCGCTGCCGGCGAGGCCGCGCCCACCGGCCGCACGCCGCGCCGACCGCGCCGGCCCGATGTCGCCTGCCGCCCGCGGTGCGCCCTCCGGCAGGCCTCCACCGAGGGCCCCGGCACGGCTACGATGCCCGCGTGACCACCACCCAGGGATCGTCCGCTTCGTCCGGTCCACGGCCGGTCCGCGCTCCCCGCGGCACCACCCTCAGCTGCCGTGGCTGGCAGCAGGAGGCGGTCCTGCGGATGCTGATGAACAACCTCGACCCCGAGGTCGCCGAGGACCCCGACAACCTCGTCGTGTACGGCGGCACGGGGCGGGCCGCCCGCTCCTGGGCCGCGTTCGATGCCATCGTCCGGGAGCTCCGCCGGCTCGCCGACGACGAGACGCTCCTCGTCCAGAGCGGCAAACCCGTCGGCGTCCTGCGCACGAGCGAGTGGGCGCCCCGCGTGCTCATCGCCAACTCGAACCTCGTCGGGAAGTGGGCCACCTGGGAGTACTTCCGCGACCTCGAGCGGCGCGGCCTGATGATGTACGGCCAGATGACTGCCGGTTCCTGGATCTACATCGGGACCCAGGGGATCCTCCAGGGCACGTACGAGACATTCGCCGAGCTGGCCCGCCAGCACTTCGGCGGCACGCTCCGCGGGCGGGTCACGCTCACCGCCGGGCTCGGCGGCATGGGCGGCGCCCAGCCGCTCGCCGTGACAATGAACGACGGCGCCTGCATCGCCATCGAGGTCGACGAGCACCGGGCGCGCCGGCGCCTCGACATCGGCTACGTCGACGCCATCACGGCGGACCCGTCAGAGGCCCTCACGATCGCGCGCGGGTGGGCCGCCGAGGGGATCGGCAAGTCCATCGCCCTCGTCGGCAACGCGGCGGAGATCGAGCCGGCGTGGGCCGCAGCCGGCGAGCGCTTCGACGTCGTGACCGACCAGACCTCGGCCCACGACCCGCTCGGCGGGTACGTCCCCGACGAGATCGCCCTGGGCGACGCCCTGCTCCTGCGCGCGAGCCAGCCCGACGAGTACATCCGGCGCTCGGTCCGGGCGATGGGCGCCCACGTCCGGGCGATGCTCGACTTCCAGCGGGACGGGGCGATCGTCTTCGACTACGGCAACAACCTGCGGGCGATGGCGGTCGAGGCCGGGGTCGAGAACGCCTTCGACTACCCGGGCTTCGTGCC
>CAZVDO010000040.1:0-6109 GCA_964625345.1 uncultured Anaerolinea sp.
GCCGCGGCTCCGTCGCCGCGCGCCTGTGCGACCCGCGCCAGGCCCACCACGGCGATCGCGCTGCGCGGGTCCGCGTCGGCGACCTGGCGGAACAGGCGCTCGGCTCGATCGAGCTCGCCTGCGACCATGAGGCGTTCGGCGGCAAGCAGCAGTTCGATCACGATCGCCGGCCGCCGGATCGGGGTCGTGCCGCCGAGGCCCCGCCGGGCCACGCCACCGAGGCCCCGCCGGGCCACGCCCTCGAGGCTCCGCCGGGCCGCGCCGTCCACGTCGTCATGGTCCCTCCGAGATCAGGCCCTGGGCCAGGAGCAGGAGCGTCGGGCGCTCGTTGATCGCCGGATCGGCGATCGCCCGTTCCACGAGCGCGTCGATGATGCGCCCCAGGCGCGGACCCGGCTCCAGCCCAAGCTCGGCGATCAGTGCGTTCCCATCGATCGCGAGGTCGCCCCGGTGAAGCACGATCCGCCCGGCGAGCTGTTCGGCGACGCGTTCGCGAAGCTCGGCCAGGCCATGCGCCTCGGGCGGCTGGCCGCTCCCGACGTTGTCGGCCTCGCGCAGCGCGAACAAGGCCGGCAGCGCGTCCCTGCCGACGCGCCGGATGAAGCGGCGAACGCCCGCGTCGCCCCATGCCGGCTCATACAGGAACATGTGGTGGCGGACCAGCTCGACCACGCGATCGGTCACGGCCTTCGGCGTGCGCAGCCGCTCCAGGAAGGCACGCGCGAGATCCGCACCGGCGGCATCGTGCCCGTGGAAGTGCCCGTCGGCCATCGTCGCGGGCTTGCCGATGTCGTGAAGGAGCGCGGCCAGTCGCACGACCGGTCGATCCACCGGGGCCGCGTCGACGGTCCGGACGGTGTGATCCCAGCAGTCGTCCCCGGGGATCTTGTTCTGGGGCAAGCCGCGCTGCGCGGCCAGCTCGGGCGACAGGACCTCGAGCAGGCCGGTCCCCGCGAGCAGGCGGAGCCCGATGGACGGCGTCGGGGCCGCGAGCAACCGCTCGAGCTCCGCGCCGAGGCGCTCCCCGGACAGGTGGGCGGCGAGCGACGCGCGTGCCTGGATGCCGGCGAGCGTCGCCGCTTCCACCCCGAACTCCAGGACGGCCGCGAGGCGCACTGCCCGCACCATGCGCAGCGCGTCCTCCTCGAAGCGCGTCCGCGGGGTCCCGACCGCGCGAAGCGTTCGGGACGCGAGGTCGGCGCGGCCGCCGAACGGGTCCAGCAGGACCGGGTCCGGGCTCGCGGCCTGCGCGGTCGGCGCCTCGGCCCCCCACGCCATGGCGTTCACCGTGAAGTCGCGGCGTGCGAGGTCGTCCTCGATCCGGTCGCCGAACACCACCCGGTGCGGGCGCCGGAAGTCGGCGTAGTCGTGATCGGAGCGGAACGTCGTGACCTCGAAGATCGCGCCCCCGTGCTGGACCCCGACGGTCCCGAACCGGTTCTCGTAGGCCGATTCCGGGAAGAGGGTCTGGACGGCGTCAGGCCGGGCGCTCGTGGCGAGGTCCCAGTCGGCCGGCTCGCGCCCGAGGAGCACGTCGCGCAGGGATCCGCCCACGACGTACGCCGCGTGGCCGGCTCCCCACAGCCGCCCGAGGACGTCGCGCACGGCATCCGGCGGGCGGATCGTGGCCTGGTCGCCCGGCGCCTGCACGCGGTTCACCGGCGATTCGCCGGTCAGTTCCGGCCGAGGAACAGGTACGACCGCCAGGGCTCGTTGCGCTCGTCGGTGAGGTACGGCGTGAACAGCGAGTACAGGTCGCTGCGCGGCTCAAATGGCGGGCGGATGAGGCGCAGGCGCGCCTCCTCGAGCGTCCGGCTGCCCTTGCGATGGTTGCAGGGCTTGCAGGCCGCCACGAGGTTCTCCCACGTATGCGCCCCGCCGCGGTGCCGCGGGATGACGTGGTCGAGCGTCAGGTCCCCGGCGGTGCGCCCGCAGTACTGGCAGGTGTGGCGATCGCGCGCGAACACCTCGCGCCGGGACAGCTTGACGCGCGGTCTTGGCCGGCGGATCCGATGCTGGAGCCGGATCACGGACGGTGCCCGGAATTCGGTCCGCGGGGTCCGGATCATCTGGTGGTCGTACTCGAGTACCTCGGCCTTCTCGCCGAAGACGAGCCGGAACGCACGTGGCAGGTTCGTCACGTTCAGCGGCTCGTAATCCTGGTTGAGGACGAGCACGACGCCGTTCATCGTCGGGATGCTAGCGCTCGATCGTCACGGGTGCAGTCACCGATCACCCGGTGCCGTCCGGCGGCCGTCCGGTCGGCGCCCCGGTGGCCGCGTCCCAGCCACCGGCCTGCCCGACCTTGGTCGCGAGCGGGCGACCCAGCGCCGCCGCGGCGAATCGCGCGGCCTCGAGGACGCCCTCGAGCGAGACCCCGTGCTCCCAGCCCGATGCGTCGAGGAAGTAGACCAGGTCCTCGGTCGCGAGGTTGCCGGCCGCTCCGGGGGCGTACGGGCAGCCGCCGGTTCCCCCCGCCGCCGCGTCGAAGACACGGATCCCGGCGTCGAGCGACGCCGCGACGTTGGCGAGGGCCGTGCCGCGCGTGTCGTGGAAGTGCATCGCGGTCCGCTCGACCGGGAGGCCGCTCGCAAGCGCCGCCTCGACGAGGCGGGTCACGGCGACCGGCACGGCCACCCCGATCGTGTCGCCGAAGCAGATCTCCTCCGCGCCGAGCTCGAGCAGGCGGAGTGCCACGGCGACCGCCCGCTCGGGCCGCACGGCTCCCGTATACGGGCAGCCGAACGCGGTCGAGACGTAGGCCCGACGCCACCAGCCGAGGTCGCCCGCCCGGCGCAGCACGGGCTCGAACGCCGCGAGGGACGCCTCGATCGTCATCCCGATGTTGTGCTCGGTGAAGGCGTCGGTGGCTGCGGTGAAGACCGCGAGGGCGCGTGCGCCGGCGGCCTCGGCGCGCTCCATGCCCCGCGCGTTCGGCACGAGCACCGGGTAGCGGACGCCGGCCCGGACGGGCAACCGGGGCAGGAGCGCGTCGGCGTCCGCGAGCTGCGGGATTGCGCGCGGGGCGACGAAGCTGGTCGCCTCGATGTCGGTGAGGCCGGCCACCACGAGGCGCTCGATGTACCCGAGCTTGGTCTCCAGGTCGATCGGCGTGGATTCGTTCTGGAGTCCGTCGCGCGGTCCGACCTCGTAGATCCGGACGCGACCGGCGGGCGTGGTTCGGCCGGGTTGCCCGTCAGGTTCCGTGGCGCGCCCCGATCAGACCTGGGGCGGATCCATGGCCCGCTCGATGCGGGCGATCTGGACTTCGATCCGGCCGATCTCGTCCGCGGCGGCTGCGCGCTCCTCGCTGAGCAGCGGAGCGGCGTCGCGACGCTTGCGGGCGAGGCGGTGGAGGGCCAGGAGGGCCTCGCGCGTGGTCGGCAGGTCGGTGTCGGCGTGGGCGCGCTTGGTGCTGCTCATGGGCGGTGGGTGGCTCCGGCGATGGTCATCCGAGGTCGGTCGACCGAAGGGTACCGCGGCCGGCGCGCGTCATGCGGGTGCGATCACGGCCACCGTCTGGCCCCGGACCACCTGGTCGGCCGGACGGCCCGGCAGTTCCGAGACCGTGCCGGCGATCGGAGCGCGAACGACGTGCTCCATCTTCATGGCCTCGAGTGTCACGAGTGGGTCGCCGGCCGCCACGGTGGCGCCGCGCGCGGCATGGACGGCGATGATGGCGCCCGGCATCGGGGCCGCCACGACCGCGGGCCCGCCGGCATGCCCGGTTCCCGCCGCGCGCGCCGCGCGGTCGACGTCGGGCGGTGGCGCGAGCCGGAACGCGACCGATCGCCCGGCGACATCGACGTGCACCACCGGACCGACGCGCACCAGCGGCCCGACGCCCACAGGCGCCGTCGGCACGTCGACGGTCCGCTCCGAGCCGTCCTCGCAGGCCAGCCGCAGGCGCGAGGGCGCGTTGAGGCGCCAGCCTGCCGAGGTCGCGTCGGCGAGCCGCTGATCCTGCGCGACGCCTCCGTCACCGGCCGCGAGGGCTCGGGCAGCCTCCGTCCAGGCGGCGTCGGGGATCGCGGACCGGTCGGGCCAGTCGTCCGGCGGCCAGAACCGATCGAGGCTGTCGATCCGCGCCTCGCCGGCCACGACAAACGGCTCGCGGACGAGCCATCGCAGGAACCGGAGGTTCGTGATCACGCCGAGGACGACCGTGGCGTCGAGGGCGTCCCGGAGACGGCCAAGGGCCTCCCCGCGATCGGCCCCGTGGGTGACGATCTTGGCGAGCATCGGGTCGAACCGCCCGGTGATGGCATCGCCTTCGTCGATGCCGGCGTCGATCCGGACGCCGGCTCCGCGCGGCCAGCCGAGCCGCTCGATGCGGCCGGTGGCCGGCAGGAACCCGTCCTCCGCGTCCTCGGCGTAGAGCCGGACCTCGACCGCGTGCCCGCCCGCTGTGCGAGCCGCGTCCGCGGCGTCCTGGCTGACGCCGAGCGGTTCGCCGGCCGCGATCCGAAGCTGGTCCGCCACGAGGTCGCGGCCCGTGACGAGCTCGGTGACGGGGTGCTCCACCTGGAGGCGCGTGTTCATCTCGAGGAAGTACCACCCGCCGCGGTCGTCCACGAGGAACTCGCAGGTGCCGGCCCCGACGTATCCGACGGCCGCCGCCAGCCGGACCGCCGCCGAAGTGAGGGCAGCCCGCGTTGCCGCATCGATGCCCGGGGACGGCGTCTCCTCGAGCACCTTCTGGTGCCGGCGCTGGACCGAGCAGTCGCGCTCGCCGAGGTGGATGCCGGCACCGTGCGCATCGAAGAGGACCTGGACCTCGACGTGGCGCGGTCCCTCGACGAGCCGCTCGAGGATCAATCGGTCGTCGCCGAAGGCACTCGTCGCCTCGCGCCGGGCAGCCGCCAGCGCGTCCCGGAGCGAGGCCCGGTCGCGCACCACCCGCATCCCCTTGCCGCCACCCCCGGCTGCCGGCTTCACGAGCAGCGGATACCCGATGCGGCCCGCTGCGCGCACGAGCGCGGAATCGGTCTGCGTGGGCCCGTCATAGCCCGGGACGGTGGGTACGCCGAGGCGCTCCGCGAGCTGGCGGGCGGCGGCCTTGTCGCCCATCGCCCGGATCGCTCGAGGCGGCGGGCCCACCCAGCGCATGCCGGCATCGACGACGGCCGTCGCGAAGTCGGCGTTCTCGGCGAGGAACCCGAACCCCGGGTGAACGCCATCGGCGCCCGCCGCCACCGCCGCCGCAACCACGGCCCGGATGTCGAGCAGGTCGAGGGCATTCGGTCCATCGGTCGGCGGCACGGTCGCCCGGACCCCGAGGGCGTCGCACGTTCGGCGAATGCGTCGCGCGATCTCGCCACGATTGGCGACGAAGCAATGGCGCACCGGCGCGGGGGCCCATCCGCCGGGACCGAGCCCATCTGTCCGCCCAGGCTGCAGGCCCGCGGCTTCCGGGCCCGACGTCGTCGCGACGAACGCGTCTAACGCGTCAAACGCGACACGCCATCGTCCCCCGACACGGCGCGCAGGCAGGCGGCCTTGGGCGATCCAGCGCTGGACGGAGCGCGTCGTCGCCCCGATGCGCTGCGCGGCCTCGCTCGGGCTCAGCTCCTGATCGGCCATCGTGTCGCGATTGTCGCACGTAGAATGCCGAGATGCCTCGGTTCGTGCCGTATCGACCGCCTCGCCCGTCGCCCGACGAGGTCGTGGCCCGCGCGACTGCCATCCATGCCGAAATGGACGGGCGGAGGAGCGTGCGGATGTTTTCCTCGGAGCCCGTTCCCCGGCGGGCCATCGAGCTGGCCATCGCCGCCGCGTCCACGGCGCCATCGG
Organism: uncultured Anaerolinea sp.; assembly: GCA_964625345.1. Taxonomy (GTDB): domain Bacteria; phylum Chloroflexota; class Limnocylindria; order Limnocylindrales; family CSP1-4; genus UBA5189. Next base: position 5,794 of record CAZVDO010000040.1, read on the forward strand.
GCGCACACCAGCAACCCTGGACGTTCGTGGCCGTCAGCGACCCCGCCCTGAAGCACCGGATCCGGCTCGCGGCGGAGGAGGAGGAGCGGCAGAGCTACGAGGGAGGCCGCATGCCACCCGAGTGGCTGGCCGCGCTCGAGCCGATCGGGACCGACTGGCACAAGGACTTCCTCGATGAGGTGCCCTGGATCGTGGTGCTGTTCGAGCAGGTCCATGGCACGTTCCCCGACGGCAGCCCGAAGAAGCACTACTACGCTCGAGAGAGCGTCGGCATCGCCTGCGGGATGTTCATCAGCGCGATCCACCGGATGGGCCT
>CAZVDO010000040.1:6209-11027 GCA_964625345.1 uncultured Anaerolinea sp.
TCTCGGTGAACGCGGCGAATCCCTCGCGCGCCTCGTCGCTCACGCGCTGCCGGGCGATGACGCGGGCGGTGTGCCATTTCGACGACCCGTGGCCCAGGCCGCGCACCTCTCGCACGATCGCTTTCGCCGCACGTGCCGCCGTGGGTCCCGCGGCCAGGACGTCGGCCACCGCCGCATCGACTGCGGCATCGAGGGCCGCCGCCCCCTCGACCACTTCGTGGACCAGCCCGATTCGCTGCGCCCGCAGGGCATCGAACCGGCGGCCGCCCGGGAACAGGGCACGGGCGTGCGATTCGCCGATCTTCGCGATCACGAAGGGCGAGATCACCGCCGGCAGGATCCCGAGCCGGGTCTCGGTGAACCCAAACTTGGCGCCGGACTCGGCGATGACGAGGTCCGCGACTGCACACAGCCCCATGCCGCCACCAAGGGCGGCGCCGTGCACCCGCGCGACGACGGGCACCGGACACGTGTCGATGGTCTCGAACATGTCGGCCATGGCCATCGCATCCTGCTCGTTGCCCTCGACATCGAGCTGCATGGCCGCCCGCATCCACGCGATGTCGGCGCCGGCACAGAACGACGGGCCGTCGCCCGCCAGCACCACGGCGCGCAGTCCGGAGGGCGTCTCACGGGCGAGCGCACCGAACGTGACGGCGAGCTCGGCGATGAGCGAGGCATCGAACGCGTTGTGGACCTCGGGCCGGGCCAGCGTCACGCGGGCGACGCTGCCGTCTGGGCCGGTGCGGTCGAGCCGGAGGCGGGTGGTCACGGCGGCATCGTACGACGCTCCGAGCCGGCCTCGGAGGAACGCGGCACACTGGGGTTCCTCCATCGTCCGCCCATCGGGAGTGCCAAGCCATCATGCGAATCCTGGTCATCGGTGCCGGCGGCGTCGGCAGCGCGTTCGTGCCCACGGCCCTGCGGCGCGACTTCTTCGAGCACCTCGTGATCGCCGATTACGACCTTGGCCGTGCCGAGGCCGCCGTCGCGCGGGCGGCCGATCCCCGCGTCTCCGCGGCCCGGGTCGACGCCTCGAGCGCCGACGCCGTCGCGGCGCTCATCCGCGAGACGGGCGCCACGCACGTCCTCAACGCCGTCGATCCGCGCTTCGTCATGCCGATCTTCGACGGCTGCCTCGCCGCGGGCGCGAACTACCTGGACATGGCGATGTCGCTCTCGAAGCCGCACCCGGACGAACCCCTCGCCAGGAGTGGGCTGAAGCTCGGCGACGAGCAGTTCGCGAAGGCCGCCGACTGGGAAGCGGCGGGCCGCCTGGCCCTCGTCGGGATCGGCGTGGAGCCCGGCCTGTCCGACGTCTTCGCGCGCTACGCGGCCGACCACCTCTTCTCGGAGATCGACGAGGTCGGCGTCCGCGACGGCGCCAACCTCACCGTGGACGGCTACGACTTCGCGCCGTCGTTCAGCATCTGGACGACGATCGAGGAGTGCCTGAACCCGCCGGTCATCTGGGAGGACGGCGACTGGCACACGACACCGCCGTTCAGCGAGCCCGAGACATTCGACTTCCCCGAGGGCATCGGCCCGGTCGAGTGCGTGAACGTCGAGCACGAGGAGGTCCTCCTCGTCCCGCGCTGGGTCAAGGCGAAGCGGGTGACCTTCAAGTACGGGCTCGGGGACGAGTTCATCAACGTGCTCAAGGTCCTCCACACGCTGGGCCTCGATTCGACCCGGAAACTGCGGGTCGGGGGCGTCGAGGTCGCGCCGCGGGACGTCGTGGCGGCGGCCCTGCCGGATCCGGCAATGCTCGGCGACCGCATGCACGGCAAGACCTGTGCTGGGACGTGGGTGAAGGGCACGGGCAAGGACGGAGCGCCGCGCGAGGTCTACCTCTACCACGTGGTCGACAACGACTGGTCGATGCGCGAGTACGGCTCCCAGGCGGTGGTCTGGCAGACCGCGGTCAACCCGGTGGTGGCACTCGAGCTGCTGGCACGTGGGACCTGGTCGGGCACGGGTGTCCTGGGCCCCGAGGCCTTCGACGCGGAGCCGTTCCTGGACCTCCTGGCCGCGTACGGCTCGCCCTGGGGGATGCGCGAGGGCGGCTGACCGGGCGCAGCGCAGCGGCGCCGAGACCAGGCGCCGCGGCCAACGGGCGCCTTAGCGCAGGACCTCGACCTCGACCGTGGCGGTGAGCGTGTGATGCTCCGCCCCGCATCCGCCGACGTACAGGTCCATCGTGGCCGTCAGGGCCCAGCGGCCTGCCGGCAGCTTGAGCTGGGGCTGCTGGAACCACGTGATGTCGAAGCCGGTGAGCGGGTTGTCGTCGATCTGGCCGCCCTTCAGGAACGGCTGCTCGGCCTCGACGCCCTTGGTCAGGACCGAGCTCTGGCAGACGGTATCGACACCGCCGGACATCGTCCGCCCGCCGCCGATCTCGTGGATCGACCAGGAGACGAGCGGCGCACCGTGCCCGATCTCGATCGTGGGATCGGGGCCGACGTAGCTGAACGTGGCGTTCGGCAGGAGCGCGGTGGTCGTCGTCGCCTGGGCCGCCGGGATCGTGGCCGTGAGCTCGAAGAGGCCGTCGGAGACGTGATCCGATACCGGGGTCGTGTCCAGGCTGGCCGCAGCCGTCGGGGTCGGGGCGGCGTCCGTGGGCGCCGACGATGGGCTGGGCGAGATGGTCGCCTGGCTGCACGCGGCAAGCACGACCGCCAGCAGCAGTGGGGCGGTCCGTCGGGGGAGTCGGGTCGGCATGGGGGGCTCCGGAAGTGCTGGTGATGCGGTCGAGGGGGCGCGGCTTGGACGGCGGCCGGTGCGCCCAGGTTTCCTCGTCCTACATCCGGAATACCCCAAATCGTGTCTCCGGGATCGGTGCGTGCATCGCGGCCGCGATCCCCATCGACAGCACCCGGCGGGTTTCCAGCGGGTCGATGACGCCGTCGTCCCAGAGCCGGGCCGTGGCGTAGTAGGGGTTGCCCTCGCGCTCGTACGCGTCGAGGATCGGGGCCTCGAAGGCGTCGCGCTCGGCGTCGTCCCTGAACTCGCCCCGGACCGTGGACAGGACGCGGGCCGCCTGGGCGCCGCCCATGACCGAGATCCGGCTGTTCGGCCACGACCAGAGGAAGCGCGGCGAGTACGCGCGCCCGGCCATCGCGTAGTTGCCGGCGCCGAAACTGCCGCCGATGAGGACCGTGAACTTCGGGACCGCCGCCGTGGCGACCGCCGTCACGAGCTTGGCCCCGTCCTTGGCGATGCCGCCGGCCTCGTACTCCCGCCCGACCATGAAGCCGGTGATGTTCTGGAGGAACACGAGCGGGATCCGGCGCTGGGCCGCGAGCTCGATGAAGTGGGCGCCCTTCAGGGCCGACTGGCTGAACAGGATCCCGTCGTTGGCGAGGATCGCAACCGGCCAGCCGTCGAGGTGGGCGAAGCCGCACACGAGGGTCTCGCCGTAGCGCGGCTTGAAGTCGTGGAAGCGGCTGCCGTCCACGAGGCGGGCGATGAGCTCCCGAACGGGCACGGGCCGGCGGGCATCGGCGGAGATGGCGGCATAGAGGTGCGCCCCACCGTCGCGGCCCTCGGGGTCCACGGCCGGCGGGTCAGGCTCGCGGCGATCCCAGGGCAGGGGCGGCGCCCGGCGCTCGAGGTGCCGGACGATCGAGCGGCCGAGGGCCAGGGCGTGCTCGTCGTCGAGGGCCTCGTGGTCGGCCACACCGGAGATCCGCGTATGGACATCCGCGCCGCCCAGGGTCTCGGCATCGACGTCTTCTCCCGTGGCGGCCTTCACGAGCGGGGGGCCGCCGAGGAAGATCGTGCCGACGCCCTTGACGATGACGGTCTCGTCGCTCATCGCCGGGACGTACGCGCCGCCGGCGGTCGACGAGCCCATGACGAGGGCCACCTGCGGGATCCCCTCGCTCGACATCCGGGCCTGGTTGAAGAAGATCCGCCCGAAGTGCTCACGATCGGGGAAGACCTCGGCCTGCAGCGGCAGGAAGGCGCCGCCGCTGTCGACGAGGTAAACGCAGGGCAGCCGATTCTCGAGCGCGATCTCCTGGGCCCGAAGGTGCTTCTTCACGGTCATCGGGTAGTACGTGCCGCCCTTGACCGTGGCGTCGTTCGCGACGATGACGCAGAGCGTGCCCTCGATCCGACCCATGCCGGTGACGATCCCCGCGGACGGCGCCTCGTCGTCGTACATCCCGTTCGCCGCGAGCGCACTGAACTCCAGGAAGGCGGCTCCCGGATCGAGGATCCGGTCGATCCGCTCGCGGACGGGGAGCTTGCCGCGCTCGCGGTGGCGGGCGATCGAGCGATCGTCGCCACCGGCGCCGCGTGCGGCGACGCCGGCCGTGCGGGTTCGGAGCTCTTCGACGAGCGCGCGCATCCGCTCGGTGTTGGCGACGGCCTCCGGGCTCGCGGGATCCAGCCGGCTGCGCAGGACGGGCATGGCCCGAAGTGTAGGCACTCAGATCGCGACGACGACCTTGCCCCGGGCACGTCCCTCTTCCACGTGGGCCATCGCCGCGGCCGATTCCTCGAGCGGATACACGCGATCCACCGCGGGACGGATCTGCCCTGACGCGAGCATCCGATCGATGTCCTCGACGTCGCCTCGATCCAGTCCGGCGAAGTAGCCCACGACCCGGACGGGACCGATCCTCGGCCGGATCCGGCGCACCGCGAAGCCGACGAGCGGACCGATCCACCCGGCCGCATTCGGGCCGGCGCCGCACACGACGACGGTCCCGCCCGGCGCCGTGGCGGCAGCCAGTTCCCGATCACTCCGGAATCCGCCGGCATCGAACACGAGGTCGTACGCGGGTCCGCCGTCGCGCAGGTCGGCGGCGC
>CAZVDO010000040.1:11127-18844 GCA_964625345.1 uncultured Anaerolinea sp.
GATCGGCTGCCTGGGTGCCCGCCACCCCTCGCCGACACGGGCCAGGATGGGCTTGCCCCGGAGCATGTGCCAGTCGTAGGCGTTGATGGATGCGGCGCGCACGCGGACGAGGATCCGGTTGGCAGCCGGCACGGGCGGCTCGACGTCCTCGAGCCGAAGGACCTTCGGCCCGCCGTATCGCCGCTGGATGATCGCCCGCATGCTCGCCTCCTCGTCGCCTACTTACACTGTAAGCGTACGGCGTAAGGTATCCTGACCCGCGCCCACGGTCAAGCGGCCGGGCGAGATCACCTGGGAGGTGCGCGTGCCCGCTCGCCAGCAGCGGCCCCTCAATCGCGAACGGGTGCTCCGGGCCGCGATCGGGCTGGCCGACGCCCACGGCCTCGAGGCGGTCACGATGCGACGGCTCGGCCAGGCGCTCGGCGTCGAGGCGATGTCGCTCTACAACCACGTCCACGGGAAGGACGACCTCGTCGACGGGATGCTGTCGCTCCTCCTCGACGGGATCCCGCGGGTGCCGGAACGGCCGGACTGGCGCGGTGCCGTCCGCGAGCAGGCCCTCGCGGCCCGGAGCGTGGTGCTCAGCCATCGCTGGCTCCGAACCCTCGTCGTGGAGCGCACCGCCGGGAGCCTCGCGATCCTCCGCTATCTGGACTGGCTCGTGGGTCTCCTGCAGGCCGGCGGCCTCTCGAACCAGCTGATCCACGACGGCGTGCATGTCCTCGGGAGCCGGACGCTCGGGTTCGCGCAGGACATCTTCGACCCGGAAGCCTTTCAGCAGCGCGTGGCCGACGGCCGGATCGAGGTTCGCCCGGAGGTCTACCCGCGGATGTTCCGGGCGCTCGACGGCGTCCACCACCGGGACGACGAGGAGTTCGCCTTCGGCCTCGACCTCATCCTCGACGGGCTCGAAGCGCGACGCGTTCGCGAAGCGCGAGCGGCCGACGCGCCGTCGCCGGCTCCTGGGCCGTCCGCCGGATGACGGAACCCGCCGGCCCGCCCGACCGTCGGCGCGGCATGCTGCACGATCGGTCGCGTCGCATGTTCACCGGGGCGCGGGGCGCCTTCCGCCTGGTCCTGGCCCTGGCGGCCGTGGCTGCGCTGCTGGTGGCCTGCCAGCTGCTCCCGGTGCCGCCCGACGCCGGTCCGCTCGTCACGGTGGAGGCGCGGGGCGGCCTGTGCCCTGCCGGTGCGTGCGAGCAGACCGTCATCCTGGAGCGGGATGGCCGGGTGCACCTCGCCGCGAAACCCCCCAACGACCTTGGCACGGTTCCCGGTCCCGAGCTGGCCGCCCTCGCGGCGCTCGTGGACGCAACCGACTTCGAGGCCATTCGATCACATCCCTTCACGGGGACGTGCCCGGTGGCATTCGACGGGCAGGAGTTCGTCTATTCGTTCGGGACGGCCCACGGTCTCGAGCGCGTCGCCTCGTGCGAGACCGACATTGATGCCTCATCGCCCCTGTTCGCGGCCCTCAACGCCGCACTCGGGTCGTTCCTCGGCGCGCCCGACTGAACGCGGGCTCGGCCCGTCAGGGGGACGGGCGCCGGCGCCGCCGAGCGAGCACCACGGAGATCGCCGCGCCGGCCACGAGCGCCGCGGCACCCACGCGGACCACCGCCTGCGTCTCGTTCGAGCAGCCGGTGCCGGCGCAGTCCAGCCGGGAGAACGCGGCAAGTACGAACACGCCGATGCTCACGAGCATCCCCGCCAGGCCGGCGACCAACCCCCCGGCGCGCCACAACAGAAGGGTCGTGACGCCCGCGACGACCGCCGCGAACGGCGGCGAAGCAAAGAGCGCGAAGATCAGGATGCACCCGGCGCCGGCGCCGATGGCCCAGCTCGATCCGAGGTCGGCGTGCCGTCGCGCTGCCTCGGCGGGCGCGCCCGTCGCCTCCTGGTGCGGATCCTGGTCCTGAATCACGGGGCACCTTTGTGCTACGGTGTGATAGCACGTTATGAGCACTGCAACCGTGGCTGTCAAGCACTCCTCGTCGGATGCCTCGCCCATCGCCGAGGCCATCCGCCTCCGCCTCGCCGACGCCTGGGGCGAGATGGGCGCCGCATGGGGCGTGGCGCCGGCCATCGCCCGCGTCCACGCCTACCTGATGACCCGCCAGGAGCCGCTCACGGAGCGCGAGGTGCGCGAGGCGCTCGGCCTGTCCCATCGGGCGGCCAGCCTTGCGCTCGCCGACGCCGAGGCGTGGGGGCTCGTGGAGCGCGTCGCGGAACCGCGCCGCGTCGGCAGCCGCGGACCGGCCGGGGCCGCCTACCAGGCCATCGGCGACCACTGGCGCTGGTTCGGCCGCGTCGTGGCCGAGCGGAAGGTCCGCGAGGGGGACCCGATCATCGGCGTGCTCGAGCGGACCTCGGCCGATGTCACCGAGGCCGCGGCAGCCAATCCCGGCGACCAGGACCTTGCGGCCCTTCGCGACTGGATCACCACGTTCATCGCCTTCGTCCGGCTGTTCGATCGCGCCGTTGGACTCGTGCCCCAGCTCGACCCGCGGGAGCTGGAGCGGGCACTCCGGCTGCTCGGCCAGGTACCCGATGCCACCGTGCTCCGCCTCGTAAACCTGCTCGCGGGCCTGCCCGACGACGACGTGCTCGAGCTCGTGGAGGCGGTGAGCCGCCTCTCGCCCTCGGCCGCCCGACGGGCCACGAAGCTCATGTCGGGCGTCGTCCGCACGGTCAGCCGGTAGCCCTGCTTCGGGGGTGACCGCGTCCTTCGCGCCGAGTGACCCCGGGGTGCTGGTGGCGGCCGGGCTGGCCAAGCGCTACGGCCGTCGGACCACGGCGCTCGGTGGCATCGATGTCAGCATCGAGCGAGGCTCGATCACCGCCCTCGTGGGCCCGAACGGGGCCGGAAAGTCAACCCTCATCAAAGCCTGGGTCGGGTTCGAGCGACCGTCCGCGGGTCGAGTGGCGGTCGAAGGCATCGACCCGTGGGTCAATCGAACCGGCGCCCTGGCCCACGTCGGCTACGTGCCGCAGATCGCGACGCTCTATCGCGAGCTGACCGTCGCCGACCATGTCGCGCTGGGACGCGAGCTTCGCGGTGCCACCTTCGACGTGTCCATCGCCGTCCGTCGCTTGGAGCAGCTCGAGATCCCGCTCGGCTCCAAGGGCGGCGAGTTGTCGGGTGGCCAGGCCGCCCAGGTCGAGTTGGCGCTGGCGCTCGCGACTCGGGCCAAGGTCCTGCTCCTCGACGAGCCGCTGGCCAGCCTGGACCCGTTGGCCCGACGCGAGTTCCTGCACGTCCTGGTCGATGCCGTCAGGTCATCGGGATCAACGGTTCTCCTGTCGTCGCACGTGATCACCGACATCCAACAGGCCTGCGACCACCTCGTCGTGCTGGGCGCCGGACGCAAGCTCCTCGACGCCCGGATCGATGACGCCATCGCGACGCATCGGATCCTGGCCGGCACGCAGCCGGATGTGCCGGGCGCCATCGGGGCGTTCATCGAGGCGGATGGCACACAGATCACATTGATCGGGCCCGCTGATGGCCCGACGGCGGTGGCCGTGTCGGACGCGCGCCCGGCGACGCTCGAGGAAGTCGTGCTGGGCTATCTCGCCTCCGCCCGACCGAAGGCCCGCGCGTGAGCCGCCGCCTGGTCCGGTTGATCGCTCGGCAGTTCGCATTCGAGTTGATTGCGATCAGCGCGGTCCTGCTCCTCATCACCCTGGCGATGGTGGCCGTGGTGGTGTTGTTGCCTGACCTGCGGCAGCAGCTCGCCACCTGTGTGGATCAGATGGCCTGCATCCGCCTGCAGGACAACGTTGGCCTGCTCCAGAACCTGGGCTCGGTGGCGCCAACGGTCGCGTCGGTCATCGGGCCGTTCGGCGGGATGATCCTTGGCGTCTCGGTCGTGGGCCGCGAGGTCGAGCGTGGGACGGCCGGGCTGGCGTGGACGCTGTCCCGATCCAGGCGGCGCTGGCTCATCGGGCGGGTGATCGCGGTCGCGATGTGCCTCGTGGTGGCGACCCTCATACCAGCCCTGACCGCCAACCTCCTCGTGCCGGTGGAGAACCCGGGGGTGAGCGCCGGAACGTCGTTCGCCGGCTTCCCCACTCGCGGATTGGTGCCGGTCGGGCAGGCCCTTGCAGCGTTCTGCGTCGGAGTGCTGTGCGGCGCCGTCATGGGGCGGGCGCTGGCGGCGTTGATCCTGGCGCTCGTCGTCGCGTTCGGCGGATCACTCGGGGTCGACGCTGCCATGCGGCCGTGGCGATTGAACGACGCCACGGTGCTTGCCGTCCAGAGCGGCTTCGGCGGTGGGCCTGACGACCAGGGCCTGTACCGTGACAACCTGATCCTCGGCGATGAGCTCCGCGACGCGTACGGCAATCTCCTCTCGTTCGAGGAGGCGTATTCGAGACTCCCAGGCGGCGACGCGCCCGACGGATGGCCGAACTCGGAGTACGACGTCGTCCTGGTCGGCTTCGCGGGGGCGCGATACCCCGAAATCGATGCGCGAGAGGCAGCGGCGTGGTCTCTCATCGCGGTCCTGCTTGTGGGCGGCTCCGCGCTCGTGGTGGATCGTCGGCGACCGTACTGAACCCTGCACGGTGCGGACCGCCTGGCGGGGCGCCGACGCCGGCCCGGGAGCCCGGACCTCGTGCGCGCAGGCCATCGCGCGCGCCCGTGCGATAATCGCGCCGCGTTGCGGCAACCGGGCCGGCCCGAACGGGCGAGGACCCCGAGGCTGGCGGACCTGGAACCCCGCAGCAGGACCTGAGGAACCCGTCCCACATGACCGTCGAGACGTCCACCTGGACGACGAAGAAGGGTCTCGCCCAGATGCTCAAGGGCGGCGTCATCATGGACGTCGTCACCGCCGATCAGGCGAAGATCGCCGAGGATGCCGGCGCCGTGGCCGTCATGGCCCTCGAGCGCGTGCCCTCGGATATCCGCGCCGCCGGCGGCGTGGCCCGCATGTCCGATCCCTCGATGATCGAGGGGATCATGAACGCGGTTACGATCCCGGTGATGGCCAAGGCCCGGATCGGCCACTTCGTGGAGGCCCAGATCCTCGAGGCCCTCGGGGTCGACTACATCGACGAATCCGAGGTACTCACGCCCGCGGATGAGGCCAACCACATCGACAAGCACGCCTTCAAGGTCCCGTTCGTGTGCGGCTGCCGGAACCTCGGCGAGGCGCTCCGCCGGATCAACGAGGGCGCCGCGATGATGCGGACGAAGGGCGAGGCCGGGACGGGGAACGTCGTCGAGGCCGTCCGCCAGCTCCGTGACGTGCTGGCCGAGATCCGGCGCCTCCAGGGCATGCGCGAGGACGAGCTGTTCGTGGCGGCCAAGGAGCTCCAGGCACCCTACGAGGTGGTCAGGCAGGTTGCCGCGGACGGGAAGCTCCCGGTCGTGAACTTCGTGGCCGGCGGCATCTCGACCCCTGCGGACGCCGCGCTCGTGATGCAGCTCGGGGCCGAGGGCGTGTTCGTCGGGTCGGGCATCTTCAAGAGCGAGGATCCCGCCCGCATGGCGAACGCCATCGTCCAGGCGACCACCCACTTCGACGATCCCAAGATCCTGGCCGACGTCAGCAAGGGCCTCGGAGCCCCGATGCGCGGCATCGCCATGGAGCAGCTCGCCGATTCCGAGCGCCTGGCGGTCCGCGGCTGGTGAGGGGCGCCACGCCGGAGACGGCGGGGTGCTTCCGATGAGGATCGGGGTCCTCGCCGTCCAGGGCGCGTTCGCAGAACATCTCGCCACGCTGCACGCCATCGGCGTCGACGGGGTCGAGGTGCGCGTGCCCGCGGACCTCGAGGAGGTCAGCGGCCTGATCCTGCCGGGCGGCGAATCGACCGCGCAGCGGCGGCTCATCGATCGCTGGGGCCTGCGCCAGCCGATCCTCGACCTCGCGCGCAGCGGCGCGCCGGTGTTCGGCACCTGCGCCGGGATGATCCTCCTCGCGACCAGCATCACCGACGGCGATGCGCCCGTGCTGCCGCTCCTCGACGTGGCGGTCCGGCGCAACGCGTTCGGGCGCCAGCTCGATTCGTTCGAGGCCGACCTCTCCGTCCCGGTCCTCGGCGACACCCCGGTGCATGCCGTGTTCATCCGCGCCCCCGTCATCGAATCCACCGGCCCCGGCGTGGACGTGCTGGCGACCCTCGAGGACGGCCGGATCGTGGCAGTGCGCGAGCGGAACGTGGTCGCGACGGCATTCCATCCCGAGCTTGCCGGGGAGACGCGGTTCCACCGCCTCGTCGCGGCCATGGCCTCGGAGCACGACGATCCGGGCGAGGGTGCCGGGCGGCGCCACCATCCGACGCGCCGCGCCGGGATGGCCCGATGACCTCCCTGCGCCCGGCGCGCCCGTCCGGCAAGGTTCGTGCCGCTCGCCTCACCGACCTCGCGGCCCTGGGTGAGCTGTCCCGTCTGTGCGAGGACGATGCCGCCGGCGGGCGCTCATTGGGCCTGCCCGTCGCCGGCCCGCGGATCGGCGTGTTCAGCCTGTTCCGGCTGCCCCTGGGCGCGTTCCGCCCGAACGACCTGCTCTACGTGTACGAGGAAGCGGGCCGCATCGCGGGGCTTGCGCGCGTGGAGCGCGAAAGCCATCGCGACGACTGGACCGTGGTGGAACTCGACGGGATCGGTGCGGCCGGTGGCGCGGGGGCGGGCGACATCCGGTTCCGCCTCATCCAGCAGGTCCTCCGCGAGGGGCAGAAGCGGGGGGCCTCCCGCTTCCACGTGGCCTGCACGGACACCGGCGGCAACGTGGACCTGTTCATGCAGGCCGGCTTCGCGCGGTACGGCGAGGAGATCGTCCTCCACCGCGATGCCGATCTCGAGCTGCCCGAACCGTGGACCGAGCGGCGCATGGCCGAGGCGCGGATCCGCCCGGCCCGCCCGATCGACGCGATCGCCCTGATGCAGCTGTACACGGCGGTCACGCCCGCCCCGGTCAGTCGCCTCGAGGGGTTCCGCATTCCCGACTGGGAGCGCCAGGGCTCCAACTGGCGCGTGCCCCGGAGCAGCCTGGCGCCGCTCCTGCGCTTCGCCGACATCGAGGCCTTCGTGGTGGAACGGACCGACGGGTCCGGCCTCGATGCGTTCATCCAGGTCGGGGTGGCCCGTGAGGACCAGCCCCACTACCTGCGCGTGCTCGCGCGGCCCGACGTCGACCCCTCCGCCCTCATCGAGTTCGGGCTCGGCGACATCCGGGCGCGCGTGGCCCGGGGCGGCGAGCGCCGGATCGACCACGGCGTGATCGCCCCCGTGCGAACCTACGAATCGCCGGTCAACGGGCACCTCGAGGCCGCGGGCTTCTCCACGATCACCAACGTCACCCTGCTCATGAAGGAAACCCTCGTCCGCGTCGCCGAACCGGCGCTCGTGCCGGCAGGCGTTCGCCCCTGGGAGGTCACGCGTGGCTCCTGACGATCGAACCGAACGGCGCGAGACCATCGACGACATCGATGCGCTGCTCGCCGCGCTGCCCCCGGAGATCGTCGCGGCGATGCACGCCCTGCCGAACCAGGAGCAGGTGATCGAGGTCGTCCTGGACCTCGGGCGCCGGCCCGAGGCGCGCTTCCCGGATTCGGAGGTCACGCTCCTCGATCGCGAGATCGGCGAATCCGACATCGCGTACGTCGTCGAGCACATCGGGACGTTCGGGGACGACAACCGGGCGGGGATCGAGCGGACCCTCCACCGGATCTCGGCCATCCGGAACCGCAACGGCAAGATCGTCGGGCT
>CAZVDO010000041.1:0-18735 GCA_964625345.1 uncultured Anaerolinea sp.
GCGGGCGCCGGTCGCCCTCCCCTCCCCCTGGCCGCGGGCGCCCCGCCCGGCGCGGGCCTGCGCGTTCGCCTGTGCCTCGCGGGCGCGATCGGGGTCCGCGCGCCACGGCTCGCGGGGCCGGGACGCCCGGGCTCGGGCCGCGGCCGCGGCACGGCTCCGCGGATCGAGGAGCTGCTCGTAGGCGGCCTGGATCACGAGGAACCGCTGGACCGCCGCCGGGCCCGCGGAATCCGGGTGGTTGGCCTTGGCGAGCGCGCGGTACGCGCGCTTGATCTCCGCGGCACTTGCGCCGGGCGGGACGCCGAGGACGTGGTACGGATCCGGTGCCATCGGGGACAGTGTCGCGCAGTGTGTCGGCGGCGTCGCGGGCCGAGTCCGGGGCCCGGCGATCGCTCCCGGCCTAGCGCACGAGTTCCTTGAGCGGTGCCAGTTCGAAGGCTGCTTCGGCGGCCGCGCCTTCCCGGCCGTGCGGATCGAGCGACACCGGTCGGTGGTATCGCGCCAGCACGCGCAACGACTGCCCTTCGAGCACGCCGGCCTGGCGCAGCGCCTCGACGCTGGCGGCCCACGTCCCGCGGTCGTAGCCGTCCCCGTCCTCGATCTTGATCGCCATGCCCGAGGCAGGAACGGTCGCGCCGTTACCGCGGGGCCCGGGCAGGATCGCGATGCCGCGGAGCGCCTCCATGCCGGCCTTGGCCACCACCCGGCCAGGCACCGCCTTCATGAGGGAGGTATCCAGGCGATCTCTCGACCCGGCCACCATCTCCGGGTTCGCGAGCATCGCGTCCCGGATGACCGCCAGCGCCGGTGCGAGCCCCGCCCGGGGGTCGTCGGCGGGCAGGGCCGCGGGGTCGGCCAGCATCGCGTACGCGCGGGCCACGTCGCGGAGCCGGAAGGCGTAGGTGGGGATGCCGCAGCCGTCGATGGCCATCGTGAGGCGCGCAGGGGTCGTGCCGAAGGCGCGCGCCACCACGGCCCGGTAGGCCACCTGCGCCGGGTGCTCCGCGAGCCAGTAGCCGTCGGTATCCCAGCCCTGGAGGCGGCACAGGAGGAGAAACACCGAGTGCTGGCCGGAGCACATGTGCCGGACCGGGCCGGCCTTCTCGCCGTCCCGCGCGAGTCGCGCCGCGGTCAGCAGGTCGAGCGGCGCGCCATCGGATCCGCAGGCGAGGGCAGCCTGGCTGATCCCGGTCCGCCGGTACATCGCCTGAAGGGTCCGGACGTGGAGGTCTTCTCCGGAGTGGCTGCTCGCCATGATCGCGAGCTCGGCCGGCTCCAGGGCGAAGGCCTCGACCGCCCCGGATTCGACGAGGATCGCCGCGCCGAACGGCTTGACGCAGGACCGCAGCGTCACGACGCGATCGGGATCACCGATCACCCGGATGATCGTGCCGTCGGCGGCGACCTCGACGATGTCGCCGCGGTGCACGCTCTCCTCGATCCCGTTGCGCACCTGGCGAACGAGGATCGGGGCGACGGTTCGACGATGGCGCGCCGATGTCTTCAGTCCGCCGGCAGGCACGTTCGCGATGGCTCCACGTTCGACGGATGCGGGTCGCGCGTCGGCCCGGCCGTCGGCGCTCGGGCTCCGCCAGGCGCCCGTGGTTGCCCAGGCCAGGCGCGCCCGCGCCAACGGTAGGGACCGGATCCCGGAGCGTCAAACGGGCGTCACCGACCGTACTGGCACAGGGTTCCGGAGCATGGCGCGCGAAAACGGCGGGCGCGTGGTGCGGACGGTCCCGAGGCGCGGGCGGACCCCGTGGGAGGCGCCGTCTCCGGTGCTAGCATGACGGCACCTGATGCAACCGAGGCGCTCCGCAGGTCCGCGGCGGCGCGCGACGCCGGAGGCCCATCCCGATGCCGTCAGCGATGCTCCACGTCTCCCAGCACCCCGCGGTCCAGCACAAGCTGGGCATCCTCCGCGATGTCGAGACCGAGCCGAAGAAGTTCCGCGAGGTCGTCCGCGAGCTGTCGTGGCTCCTGGGGTACGAAGCGCTGGCCGATGCGCGGGTCAAGCCGATCGACGTCACGACGCCGCTCGAGACGATGGAGGGAGCCGAGCTGGGCGAGCGCATCGGGCTCGTGCCGATCCTGCGCGCGGGCCTCGGCATGGTCGATGCCATGCTCGAGCTCATGCCCACCGCCCAGGTCTGGCACCTCGGGCTGTTCCGGGACGAACGGACGCTGCGGCCCGTCGAGTACTACAACAAGCTGCCCGACCACGCGTCTGTCGACCTGTGCCTCATCCTCGATCCCATGCTCGCCACCGGCGGTTCCGCCACGGCGGCCATCGAGGTGCTCAAGCGCTGGGGGGCGGTGCAGCCGGTCCGGATCAAGCTCGTGAACCTCATCGCCGCGCCGGAGGGCGTGGCCGCGGTGCACGCCGAGCACCCGGACGTCGAGATCCACTGCGCGGCGCTCGATCGGCAGCTCAACGACCGCGGCTACATCATGCCCGGCCTGGGAGACGCCGGCGACCGCCAGTTCGGGACGGGCCACGCGGGCTGACCCGCGATCCCTACACGCTCGCGGGACGCCGACGGACGCGTCGCCCCGCGGCGCAGGCAATTCATCCGTTCGGGTGAGGCGATACCGCCCGTATCGGTGATGCCCCGCCGTGCCGAACTCGGCATGGTCGAACCCATACAGATCGCATCGGCCGTCGGCGCGATCGTGGGTTGGAGGTTGAGCCGTGGTTGTTGGCAGCGGGGCACCGTCGCCCTTGACGTATGCCCGCGTGGCAGGGGTCCTGTACCTGATCGTGTTCCTGATCGCCCCGTTCGCGGAGTTCTCGGTCCGACAGGGCCTCATCGTGGCCGGCGATCCTGCGGCGACCGCATCGAACATCACGGCCTCCGAGAGCCTCTTCCGCCTCGGCTTCACGACGGACCTCGTGGTCTTCGTGATCGAGGTGGCCCAGGCTGCAGTGCTGTACGCGCTGTTCGCGCCGGTCAGCAAGCTGCTCGCCATGATCATGGCGTTCGCCCGGCTCGCGCAGGCCTCCATCCTCGGCCTGAACCTCCTGAACATGTTCGTGGGGCTGCAGCTCCTGACCGCGCCGGGGTACGGGGCCTCCTTCGACCAGGGCCAGCTCAACACCCTCGCCTATGCCTTCCTCATGGCCCAGGGGTTCGGCTACGAGCTCGGGTTGGTCTTCTTCGCCCTCCACCTCGCGGTCCTCGGGTACCTCGTGCATCGCTCGCGCTTCCTGCCACGGGCGCTGGGGGCCCTGCTGGCGGTATCGGCGCTGGGCTACCTCGTCAACAGCCTGGCGGTCTTCCTCCTCCCGAGCCTGGAGGCGACGACGGCGAGCCTCGTCGTGGTCACGGCGCTGCTGGGTGAGCTCCCGCTCACGGTGTGGCTGCTCGCGAAGGGCGTCAACGCCGCACGCTGGCAGCACTGGCTCGCGACCGGGCGCCAGCCGACGGCCGACCCACTCGGCACCGGCGCCTCGTAAGCCGGAGGGACGTGGCCGGCACCCGCCCGGCCACGTCGCACCGCCAGGCCACGCGGACGACGCACGGCGACGCCGCGCCGCACGCATGCCGCGTGGTATGAAGAACCCGCCCGATTCCGGGATCGCACCGTACGGCGGGGCACCCATGGATTTCCGAACCACGATCATCCAGTCCGGCAAGACCGCCTGTGGGATACGGGTGCCTGCCGACATCGTGGAGGCGCTCGGTCGGGGGAAACGCCCCCCGGTCACGGTGACCATCCGCGGGTACACCTACCGGAGCACGGTCGCCGTCTACGGCGACGAGTTCTGGATCGGCGTCAGCGCCGAGCACCGAACCGGGGCGGGCGTGGCGGCCGGCGACGAGGTCGACGTCACCCTCGAGCTGGATTCGGCGCCCCGCCAGGTCGAGGTGCCCGCCGACCTTGCGGCCGCGCTTGCCGCCGACCCGGCGGCGGCAGCCGCCTTCGCCGCCTTGTCGTACAGCCGCAAGCAGTTCTTCGTGCTGCCGATCGAGGCCGCGAAGGCGCCGGAGACCCGGGCGCGCCGCATCGAGAAGACGATTGCGACGCTTCGGCTTGGTGCGGGTTAGGCCCGGCCCGGACGGCGGGCCGTGATGGACGACGTCCGCGGATCGTGACTCCGTACGGCCCCTGCCGCTGACACATCGGCGGCGGAGGGGGCGCATGGCCCATGGCGACCGGGAATCAAACGGCCGGCCCTCCGGGGAGGGCCGGCCGTTGCGTCGTGTCGGGTTCGGGAGCGGTTAGTTGCCGCCCTCCTTGAGCTCGACGGTGCCCTTGGTGTAGCCACTGCCCTTGCCGTCGGTGCCCGAGGGCAGCGCGGCGTAGGCGGCAGCGGCCAGGTCGGACCGGGTCGCGTCCGCCGACGGGGCGGCCGTGAGGACGCCGTAGGTCGTGGCGATCGTGACCGTCTGGTCGTAGGCGGCCTGGTCGAACTGGCCGATGCCGTTGGTCGACGGCCAGATCAGGGCGTTGATCTCGTTCATCTGCCACGCCTGGTGGCTGGCACCGAGCTGCGAGCCCTTGGCGAGGACGATGTCCACGCACTTCTGGGCGTTGTCCCGGCAGTAGATCCAGCCGCGGTAGGTCGCGGTGAGGAACTTGGTGGCGATGTCGGCGTTGCCGGCCTTCGCGAGCCACGCGGCCGAGGCGAAGACCTGGTCCTGGAGCATCGCAGTGCCGACGGACGCATCGTTGAAATCGATGACGTTGAGGTCGTCGGCCGTGTAGAGGTTGCCGGTCGCCGGGTTCTTGGCCTCGAGGACCTGGGCGTACTCGTTGTAGATCATCGCCTGGGCGACGTCGAGGTCGCCGCTCAGCAGGCCCGACATGTCGAAGTTCTGCTGGATGACGTTCTGCGTCGCCGGATCGAGGCCGGCCTTCGTCAGCGCGGCGAAGAGCTCCGGTTCGTTGCCACCGAGCCACGAACCGATCTTCTTGCCGGCCATGTCCGCCGGGGTCGTGATGTTCGCGTCCTTGAACGAGACCATCCGGGTGCCGGAGCGGGCGAAGACCTGCGAGATCGAGACGAGGTCCGTGCCGCCCTCACGCGAGCGCAGCATGTTCGGCAGCCAGGCCACGCCGAGGTCGGCGCCACCGGACGCCACCACCTGGACGTTGTTGACCTGGGGCCCGCCGATGAGGATCTCGAGATCCAGGCCGGCGTCCTTGTAGTAGCCCTGGTCGAGCGCGGCGTAGTAGCCGGCGAACTGGGCCTGGGTCACCCACTGCAGCTGCAGCTTGACCTTGGTCAGCGGCGCGGCCGTCGCGGCGCCGCCACATGCCGAGATGACGAGGGCGGCGAGCGTTGCCAGCGCGAGCAGTCGCGTGCGCAGGGCCATGCGGGTTCTCCTCCATCGTGATGTGGACCGGGCGCTCCCTCCCGATCACCAGACGCGCACGATACCGCACCGGGCTCGTGTCCCGTTGATGAACAGCGCGAGGCTCGGGCGCCGTTCGTGCCCAGCCCGGTCGGAGGCGGCCTAGGCCTCGTGCACCGCGTCGGCGCGACGCTGCCAGGGCATCACCAGCCGCTCGACCGCCACGGCCACCAGGTACAGGGTGATCCCGAGCACGCAGGCCATGATGATCGCGGCCCACGCCTCGGGGTACTTGAACGATCCCGTCTGGTTGGTGACGTAGTTGCCGATCGAGTACTGCGGACCGCCGAAGAACTCCCCCACCACCGCGCCGATGACGCTCAGCGTCACGGCAATCCGGAGCGCCGTGAACCAGTACGGGAGCGCATTCGGGAGGCGCAGCCGGCGCAGGACGTCCGCCTCGGACGCCGCGTAGGAGCGCATGAGCTCGAGCGCCGACGGCTCGACGTTCGTGAGCCCCCGGATCGTGTTGACCATGACCGGGAAGAACGTCATGAGGGCCACGATCGTGACCCGCGGAAGCGGACTCTCGAACCCGAACCAGTTGATCGTGATCGGGGCGAAGGCGATGATCGGGATGGTGCTCATGCCCGTGCCGATCGGGATGAGCGCCTGGCGCGCGGTTGCCCAGCGCGCGGTGGCGAGGCCGGCGATCGTCCCGAGGAACACGCCGGTCGCGAGGCCGGCCACGGCCTCGAATCCCGTGTAGGTGATGCCTCGCCAGAGCGTGGGCCAGCTCGCGACGAGCGCGGTCCAGATGACTGTCGGGCGCGGGATGAGGAAGGACTTGACGTCGAGGGCGAGGAAGAGCGCCTCCCAGAGCGCGATGACCGCCACGAAGACGACGACCGGCGGCAGCCACTCCTCGGATCGGCGGCGCAGGTCGGCGGCCATCGTCACGCAAGCCCCTCCGCCCGGATCCGGTCCGCCGTCGACGCGCCGCGGTCGACCGATCCGCCGTTCCCGCGACCGCCCGGCCCGCCAGTCCCCTCGATGCCCCGGAGCGCCTCGCGCACCTCGGTGACGAGGTCGAAGTAGCGGTCCGTCTCGCGCGTGTCGACGGTGCGAGGCTGGGGCAGGTCGACGTCCACGATCGTGGCGATTCGACCCGGTCGTGGCGACATCACCACGACCCGGGTCGAGAGGAAGACCGCCTCGGGGATCGAGTGGGTCACGAAGATCACCGTGGTCCGGGTGCGGTTCCAGATGCCCATCAGCTCGAGGTTCATGCGCTCGCGGGTCATCTCGTCGAGCGCGCCGAACGGCTCGTCCATGAGCAGGAGCTTCGGATCGAACGCGAGGGCCCGGGCGATGGCCACGCGCTGCTGCATCCCGCCCGACAGCTGCCAGGGATGGCGCTCCGCGAAGCCTTCGAGCTCGACCAGCTTGAGCAGCTCCGCCGATCGCCGTGCCCGTTCCTCGCGGGAGTAGCCCATGACCTCGAGTGGCAGCTCGATGTTCCGCGCCACCGTCCGCCAGTCCATGAGCACCGGCGCCTGGAAGACCATCCCGTAATCGCGGTCCTCGCGCGCCTGCCTCGCCGGCTTGCCGTTCACGGACACGGTGCCGGTCGAGGGCGAGGTCAGGTCCCCGATGAGCCGGAGCAGGGTGGACTTGCCGCAGCCCGACGGGCCGATGAGTGAGACGAACTCGCCGCTCCGGATGGTGAGGTCGATGCCCTCGAGCGCCGTGACGGAGCTGCTTCCGTCCCCGAACGTCTTGCCGATTCCCTGGGCGGTGACCACCACCGCGTCATCCGCCGGATACGACGAGGCGGGCACCGCGCCGGCCGAGACGCCGGGCGACGAATGCGGTTCGGGCATCGACATGATGGGCTCCCTCCGGTCGGTCAATTGGCGAGCGTGGCGGGCCGGTAGCGATTGCGGGTGAGCAGCCACTCGACGAGTCGCACGAGGCCGACGAACCCGAGGCCCACGAACGAGCACATCACGATGGTCGCCCAGAGCCGCTCCGGCCCCGAGGAGTAGTACTGGTTGTAGTTGAGGAGCGCGCTCCCGAGGCCGTCCGGGATACCGGAGGGCAGCTCGCCGATGATCGCCCCGATGACCGCGGCCGCGCCTGCGACCCGGAGCGACGCGAAGAGGTACGGCACGGACGTGGGGAGGCGGACCTTCCAGAGGACCTGTCGCCGGGATGCGGCGAAGGAGCGCATGAGCTCGAAGGCCCTGGCGTCGGCCGCCCGCAGGCCGCGGAGCGCCGCGATCGTGACCGGGAAGAACGTGAGGTAGGCCGAGATGATCGCCACCGACAGCCAGCCGGCCTTCGTGGCGACGACGATGAGCGGCGAGATCGCCAGGATCGGCACCGTCTGCGATGCCACGACGTACGGGACGAACGCCCGCTCCGCGAGCCGGGAATGGACGAAGCCGATCCCGAGCAGCAACCCCAGGGAGCCGCCGAGCACGAACCCTGTCAATGCCTCTCGGAAGGTGAACAGCGCCTGCCCGGCGAGGATCAATCCGAGGGGCGGTCCGTTGCGCTGGGCGGGCTCGATGAATGCCGTCACGACCAGCCAGATGTGGGGGAGGCTCAGGTCCGTCGCGATCCGGGCGCTGAACGGCGGCGTGTGCTCGAGGTCCACGGGCAGCCCGAGGATGGTGCCGTGGAACCGCCACGGGTCACCGAACAGCCACTTCGCCCCTTCCCACACGACCACCAGGCCGACGGCGATGAGGAGCCATGCCAGCGCAACCCGGCGTCGCCGCGGCCGCGGCGGGCCGTCGGCCGTCGGTTCCCGCCGGGCGACGGCCTCGCTCATCTAGGCCGCGACGGCCTGGTCCGCGATCTCGAGCGCGGCATCGAGCACGGCAAAGCCCTCGGCGAGCTGATCCTCGGTGATGCACAGCGGCGGGTTGGTGTGGATCGAGTTGTTCGCGATCATCGCGTAGACGCCGTGGTCGCGGAGGAACTTGCCGACGGCCTTCATCTCGTCGCTCGTTCCGTTGAACGAGGTCATCGGCGTCCACGGCTCGCGACTGCGGACGAGATCCAGGATGCCGAACAGGCCGAGATTGCGATGGGCGCCCACGGACGGGTGCTTCGCGGCCAGCGCCTCGTGGTGCGCACGCATCACCGGGTCCATGCGGGCGGCGTGCTCGATGAGCCCGTCCTCCTCGTACACGCGGATCGTGGCCAGCGATGCCGCGAGGCTCACGGGGTGACTGCTGTAGGTCAGGCCGCCGTAGAACATCTTCGACTCGAAGGCCTCCGCGACGTGCGCGCGCATCGCGACCGCGCCGAGTGGGAGGTACGAGCTCGTGAGGCCCTTGGCCATCGTCATGAGGTCCGGCGTGACGCCCCAGTGGTCGATCGCGAACCACCTGCCGGTCCGCCCGAAGCCGGCCATCACCTCGTCGGCGACCATCAGGATGCCGTGCCGATCGCAGATCTCGCGGACGCCCTGGATGTAGCCATCCGGCGGGATGAGGATGCCGTTCGTGCCGACGATCGTCTCGAGGAACACCGCGGCGATGGTCTGGGGGCCCTCGTAGCGGATCACGTCCTCGAGGCCCTGGAGGCTCTCGGCCACCGGTCGCGGCTCGGCCTCGCCCCAGCGATGGGTGTCGGGGTAGCGGACCACGCCGACGATGCCCGGTTCGTTGGCCCAGCGTCGCGGATCGCCGGTGAGCGTCATCGCCCCGAGGGTGGCCCCGTGGTAGGAGCGATAGCGGGCGAGGATCTTGTGCCTGCCCGTGTAGTGCCGGGCGAACTTGATCGCGTTCTCCACGGCCTCGGCCCCGCCGAGCGTGAAGAAGACCTTGTTCATGTCGCCGGGCAGGATCTCGGCGAGCTTCTGGCCGAGGCGTCCGCGGATCTCGGTCGCGAAGGCCGGCTGGACGTACTGGAGCTTCGTCGCCTGCTCGGTGATGGCGTCGAGGACCCGCCGGTCCCCGTGGCCGATGTTCACCGACATGAGCTGGCTGTTGAAGTCGAGGATCCGGCGACCCTCGGGCGTGTACAGGTAGACGCCCTCGGCATGGTCGATGGCGATCGGGTCGAGCGCACCCTGGACGGACCAGGAGAAGAACGTGTGCGCCCGATTGAGGGCGACGATCTCGGCGCTCGACATCGCGGTGGTGGGTTCGACGGCCATGCTGGGCTCCGTTCGGGGGTGCAACAGGATGTCGGCCATTGTCGCAGATGCGGATCAGGCCTTGAGCCCGCGCGGAGGGCCGCTGCCGGCGTGACGGTCCATCGGCGGCAGTCCGCCCGGCGCCCAACGCCATGCCAAGGCGATGTACCCTCGTTGTCAGGACGCCGCGCGCCGGGCAGGCCGCCCGGGCGGCGCGCCATCAGGAGATCGACGAGGAGCGGACGAGGATGCCGAGGATCGTGCGAGGGGCACTGCTGCAGGCGAGCTGGACCGGCGACAAGGAGTCGATGATCCAGAAGCACGAGGCGCAGGCCCACGAGGCCGCGAAGCAGGGTGCCCAGGTGATGCTCTTCCAGGAGCTCTTCTACGGGCCCTATTTCTGCCAGGTCCAGGATCCTCAGTACTACAGCTACACGGAGCTGATCCCGGACGGCCCGACCACGAAGCGCATGCAGGACCTCGCCAAGCAGACGGGCATGGTCCTCGTGGTCCCGATGTACGAGGAGGACGCCCAGGCATCCGGGATCTACTACAACACCGCGGCGGTCATCGACGCGGACGGGACGTACCTCGGCAAGTACCGCAAAACCCATATCCCGCACGTCAAGGGCTTCTGGGAGAAGTACTACTTCCGGCCCGGGAACATGGGCTACCCGGTGTTCGAGACCGCGGTCGGCAAGGTCGGCGTCTACATCTGCTACGACCGCCACTTCCCGGAGGGCGCCCGCGCCCTCGGCCTCAACGGCGCGGAGATGGTCTTCATCCCGAGCGCGACGTCGCGCGGCCTGAGCGAATACCTGTGGCGCATCGAGCAGGTCAGCCACGCGGTGGCCAACGGCTACTTCGTCGGGACGATCAACCGGGTCGGCATCGAACAGGAGATCGGCGACGACGATTTCTACGGCCAGAGCTACTTCTGCGACCCCCGCGGCCAGTTCATCGGGGCCGTGGGCGATCCCTACGCCGAGGAGCTGATCATCCGGGACATGGACCTGGAGGTGATCCAGCAGGTCCGCCAGACCTGGCAGTTCTATCGCGACCGTCGGCCGGATGCCTACGGCGACCTGGTTCGGCCCTGACCTGATGGACTTCGGATTCACCCTCAAGCCGGACTACTCGCCCGAGGTCACCATCCGCCTGACGCAGACGGCGGAGGCGGGCGGGTTCACGTACGGCTGGCTCTTCGATTCGCACGTCCTCTGGCGCGAACCGTATCCGCTGCTGACGCTCATGGCCGGCGCCACGTCCGCCATGCGTCTCGGCACGTGCGTGACGAACCCGGGCACCCGCGAGCCTTCCGTGACCGCCTCGGCACTGGCGACACTCAACGAGATCAGCGGCGGGCGGATGGACCTGGGGATCGGCCGGGGCGACTCGGCACGACGCGTGCTCGGCAAGCCACCGCTCACGATGGCCGACACCGAGGAGGCGATCCGGGTCATCCGCGACCTCGTCGAGGGCCGCGCGGTGACCTACGAGGGCACCGAACTGCAGTTCCCGTGGACCGGTCGCTGGACGCTCCCGGTATGGGTGGCGGGCTACGGCCCGATGGCCCTGGCGATGGCCGGGCGGGTCGCCGACGGCCTCATCCTCCAGCTCGCCGATCCCGACCTCATCGCGTGGTTCGCGGGGCAGGCGCGGGCGGCCGCGGCGGCCGCCGGGCGTGACCCGGCGTCGATCCGGATTCAGGCCGCGGCGCCATTGCACCTCGGGCCGCGGGAGGTGGGCCGGGAACGGACGCGCTGGTTCCCGGCCCTGGTCTCGAACCACGTCGTCGACCTCGTGAACAAGTACCCCCGCGAGGACCTGCCCGAGGCGTTGACCGGCTATATCCGCGACCGCACGGGGTACGACTACCTCCATCACGCGGAGGTCGGCTCGTCGAATGCCGGATTCGTCGGCGACGAGGTCACGGACCGGTTCTGTGTCCTCGGCGAAGTCGACGAGGTGCTGGCCAAGCTGCACGCGCTGGCCGAGGTCGGCGTGGACCAGTTCAACGTCTACCTCATGAACGGCGACGAGCAGGAGCAGCTCGAGCGCATCGGGCGTGAGGTGATCCCAGCACTCTGAACCCCGGTGCCGCCACCTCCTTCGGTAGGATGGCGCCAGATGTGTCGAGCGCCCGGCCGAAGCCGGGTCCTGGAGGAGCCGGCCCCATGCGAACCCTGATCACCAACGGCACGATCGTCACGGCCGACGGGTCGTACGTCGCCGACATCCTCGTCGACGGCGAGACCATCGCCGGGATCGGCGCGGGCCTCGCCCAGATGGCCAACGCCACAGCCGAGGAGACGATCGACGCCACCGGCAAGTACGTGATCCCCGGAGGCATCGACGTCCACACCCACATGGAGCTGCCGTTCGGCGGAACATTCGCCAAGGACACGTTCGAGACCGGCACGCGCGCCGCGGCCTTCGGCGGCACGACCTCCATCGTCGACTTCGCCGTCCAGTCCCGCGGCAAGTCGCTCCGCGAGGGCCTCGACGCCTGGCACGCCAAGGCGGAAGGCAACGCGGTCATCGACTACGGGTTCCACATGATCATGAGCGACGTCAACGACGACACGCTCAAGGAGATGGACACCCTCGTCGACGAGGGCGTGCCGGACTTCAAGCTCTTCACCGCCTACCCGGGCGTCTTCTTCAGCGACGACGGGGCGATCTTCCGGGCGATGCAGCAGACCGGCAGGAACGGCGGCCTGATCATGATGCACGCCGAGAACGGCCTCGCGATCGACGTCATCGCGGCCGACACCGTGGCTGCCGGAGTCACCGATCCCATCGGCCACGGCCTGGCTCGGTATTCGGTCCTGGAGGGCGAGGCAACCAATCGCGTGATCCGGCTTGCGCAGGCCGCGAAGGTGCCGGTCTACATCGTCCACCTGTCGGCGATGGAGGCGCTCAACGCGGTGCGGATGGCGCGGGACGAGGGGTTGCCGGCGTTCGCGGAGACCTGCCCCCAGTACCTCTTCCTCAGCCTGGACGACCTGGGCAACGGCTTCAACGGCGCGAAGTTCGTGTGCTCGCCGCCGCTCCGGACCGAAGACCACCAGCCCGAGCTCTGGAAGGGCCTCGTGAAGGACGACCTCCAGGTCGTCTCCACCGATCACTGCCCGTTCGACTTCCACGGCCAGAAGGACCTCGGGAAGGGGGACTTCCGGAAAGTGCCCAACGGCCTGCCCGGGGTCGAGGACCGCATGGACCTCCTCCACGACGGCGGGGTCGTGGCCGGCAAGATCACGAAGGAACGCTGGGTCGAGATCACCTCAACGGCCCCGGCGCGGCTCTTCGGCATGTACCCGAAGAAGGGCGCCATCGCCGTGGGCTCCGACGCCGACCTCGTCGTCTACGACCCGAACCGGAAGCGGACGATCTCGGCGAAGAGCCACCACATGGATGTCGACTACTCGTGCTACGAGGGCCGGACCGTCCAGGGGGCCTCGGACATCGTCCTGAGCCGCGGGTCCGTCGTCGTTCGGAATGGCGAGTTCACCGGCCGCAAGGGCCACGGCACCTTCCTTCGCCGAGCCCCGGCTGACTACGCCCGGATGGCCTGATCCAGCCTCGAGCGAGACGCGACCGACCTCCGGTCCGCGTCGAGGCGCGCCTGGAGCGCCGAGCTGCCGCAACCGGCTCAAGGGCCGCCACCTACGCCTGGAGTCGGTGCTACGGCGGCGGCAGGCGGGCCCAGGGTCCCCGATAGGGTGGGCCATTGCTCGATTCGTGCTCGGGCATGCGCCGACGGGGTGCCGTGAACGAGCTCCAAGGGCCCTAACACCGCCGCCAGACGTAGGCGGTGAAACGGAGCGCGGTCTGCTGGCTCGCGGGCGCCGGCGAGCGGTGGAACGACCCGCGGTCCGCGGGCGCCGGCCAGCGGTGGTCGGGATTCCGTCGGGAGGCCGGGCTCCGGCGCGTCGGCGACCAGCTGGCGATCAGCCTGCGACCGCAGGCGACCAGCCGGCAGCCGGCATGAGCCGGCAATCAGCCGACGATCAGCCGACCAGGGGCCGGCCCATCTCGTGGCGCCAGCGTTCGTTGAAGTCGAACAGGAGGCGGTCCTTGCGCGGGTAGATCCCGGCCCGATAGGAGCGGGAGCCCACGCCCCGCTGGGCTCGCTCGCAGACGACCCAGTCCTGGCGACTCACCAGGTCCCACATGTCCACGACCGGATCGGGGTTGAAGCCGGGCGAGGCAATCGTTTCGGGCCGGAAGAGGAACTCGGAGATGACCAGCGTCCGGGCGGGACCCTGCGGGTAGATGGTGTAGGTCATGACCGTATCGGGATGGAGGTTCGCCATGAAGTTGGGGAACTGGTAGACGCCGTAGTACATGCCGAGGTCCTCGGCCAGGAGCCCCGGGAAGGGCGGCAGGTCCGAGCTCCCCGTTGCCGTGAAGCTCGTCGCCCCCGGCCGCATCTCGTTGCCGCCGTCGATCGTCTCGCCGTCCCAGACCTCGCCCTGCCGGTAGAGCGGAATGACCTGGACCAGCTCCGGGTGGATCGTGGGGCAGTGCAGGCACTCGTTGTAGTTCTCGACCACGATCTTCCAGTTGGCGGCCACGTCGTAGGTGATTCGCCGGCCGACTCTGAGCTCGCCCATCCCGTACCGCCCGAAGGCGGTGATCGTCTCGTCGCTGTCGCGCAGGTCCCCCTCGAGCGGTGTCGGGACCTCGGCCAGGTTGACGAACAGGAATCCCGCGTACGTGTCCACCGCGACCCGCGTGAGTGGGTGGTCGGCGCGATCGAAGCGCTCGTCCTCGTGGACGTTCGGGGACGCGATGAGCCGGCCGTCGAGGTCGTAGGACCAAGCGTGATACGGGCATTTGACCACCTTGCCCAGGTGCCCGCAGGCAGGGGCGTCGTCGACGAGCCGCGTCCCGCGGTGCGCGCACACGTTGTAGAAGCCTCGCAGCTCGCCGTCGCGATTGCGCACCACGAAGACGGATTCGCCCACGATGTCCCGCACCAGATAGTCGCCCGGGTTCGGGATCTCCTCGGCGCGGCCGACGCAGACCCAGTTGCGGAACCAGATCCGCTCCCGTTCCTCGTCGTAGACCGCGTCGCTCGTGTAGTCGCTGCCGGTCAGCGTCGGGCGAGGCCGCCAGTCGAGCTCGGCGTGTCGAGGCGGCCGCCCGCTGGATCGCTCCTCGGTGACCATGCCCTCCCCCGTCAGCGCGTGCGTGGGAAGCCGAGGTCGACCTTCGATGTCCCGGGGTCGGGCCAACGCGAGGTCACGATCTTGGCCCGCGTGTAGAACTGGATGCCCTCGGGCCCGTACATGTGGAGATCGCCGAACAGGGACGACTTCCAGCCGCCGAAGCTGTAGTAGGCGACCGGGACCGGCACCGGGACGTTGATCCCGACCATGCCGACGTTGACGTCGAACTGGTACTGCCGGGCCGCGCCGCCATCCCGCGTGAAGATGGCCGTGCCGTTGCCGTACGGGTTGTCGTTCACGAGGGCCAGCGCCTCGTCGTAGGTGTCCACGCGGGTGACGGTCAGCACCGGCCCGAAGATCTCATCCCGGTAGCAATCCATCCCGGGCCGGACGTTGTCGATCAGGGAGGTCCCCAGGAAGAACCCCTCGGATTCGCGATAGAGCGGGTGCTCGCGGCCGTCGGCGACCACGGTGGCGCCCTGGGCCGCTGCGCTGTCCAGGTATGAGGCCACCTTGTCCCGATGGACCTTCGTCACGAGCGGGCCCATCTCGGCCTTCGGATCCGTGCCCGGGCCGACCTTGATCCGCGGCAGGCGCTCCGCGATCGCGGCCACGAGCGGGTCCGCCACGGCGCCCACGGCCACGACCGTGGCGATCGCCATGCAGCGCTCGCCGGAAGAGCCGTAGCCGGCCGAGACTGCGGCGTCGGCCGCCATGTCGATGTCGGCGTCCGGAAGGACGATCATGTGGTTCTTGGCGCCACCGAGCGCCTGGACCCGCTTGCCGTTCTTCGTGCCGGTCTCGTAGATGTACCGGGCGATCGGGGTCGAGCCGACGAAGCTCACCGCCGCGATGTCCGGGTGCTCGAGGATGCGGTCGACCGCCACCTTGTCCCCGTTGACCACGTTGAAGACGCCATCCGGGACGCCCGCCTCGGCGAGGAGCTCGGCGATGTACAGGGCGGCCGACGGGTCCTTCTCGGAGGGCTTGAGGACGAACGTGTTCCCGCAGGCGATCGCGTTGGCGAACATCCACATCGGGACCATGGCCGGGAAGTTGAACGGCGTGATGCCGGCCGCGACGCCGAGCGGCTGGCGAATCTGGTACACGTCGATCCCGGACGACACCTGCTCGCTGAAGCCGCCTTTCATGAGCGTCGGGATGCCGGTGGCGAACTCGAGGTTCTCGATACCGCGGGCGATCTCGCCGAGGGCGTCCGAGGGCACCTTGCCGTGCTCCGCCGTGAGCAGCGCCGCCAGCTCGTGGCGATGGGCTTCGACCAGGTTCCGGATCCGGAACATGATCTCGGTCCGCTTCGAGAGCGAGGTCGCCCGCCAGGCGGGGAACGCCGCCTTCGCAGCGGCGACGGCCGCGTCGACCTCGGCGACAGAGGCGTAGTCGACCTCGCGCGCCACGGCCCCCGTGGCCGGGTTGTAGACCGGCCCGGATCGGCCGGATGTGCCGGGGACGCGGTGCCCGCCGATCCAGTGCGGGACGGTTTCGCCCAGGTCGCTGTGTGGCGTGGTGGTGGGTTCGGCCAGCTGGGTCATCGGTTGGGTCCTCGGCTGCGCCGGAGCGGCGCGGGATGGCGAACGATGCTGGCCCTCACTGTACCGCCCGGACGCCAGCGACCGGTTGTCCCGGTCCGCTCCGTGATCCACGATCGGGTCGACCGATGGACGCCCCGGCCGACCCGGGCCCGACCAGGGACCCAGTGCCCCGGTCGCGCGCGTCAGCCCAGGACGCCCCGCGCGGCACGGGCCTGCCAGAACGCGCCGGCGATCACCCCGAGTGCCAGTCCCAGCACGATCAGCTGCTCGGCATTGAGCGGCCCGACCACCGCCGCGTCCCGCCAGGTGAAGGCTGCCAGCAGGCGCGCCGCAGCCCACCCGACGATCGCAGCGGCAACGAACCACCGGTCGGATCGGGCGACGAGGCCGGCGGCGGACCCGGGCGTCCGAAACGGTGCCGTGCGCCGTGCGCCGACGAGGACGACGATGACGATCGCTACCAGGAGAGCCTCGTAGACCTGGCTCGGGTGCGAGGGAAGCGTCGGGGCGAGGCTCGCCCATGGCCCCGATCCCGAGTACGCCGTGGCCCACGGCAGGTCGGCGGGAGCCCCCTGGCCCTCGGCGATCAGCACGCCGGCGGCCTTGCCCGCCGCCAGGGCGAGCAACATGGGAATCGTCGCGGCCCGGAACCACGGCCCGAGGGGTGCGTCGATGAGCTTCGCGAGGACCGCCGCGCCGAGCATTGCTCCCGGGATCGCAAGCCCGAGGCCGAGCGCGCCCTGCGCCGGGTTGAGGATGGCCGATGGCGAGGCGGCATACGCGTCGAGGTGCACGAGCACGTAGTCGAGGCGACCCCCGACGACGGCCCCGGGAACGGCGCCCAGGAGCAGGAACGGGAGGTCGGCCGGACGCGGCCCATGGCCTGGCTCGATGCCGCGGTCCCTCGACCACCGTGCGGCGAGGACGAGCGTCAGGAGCAGGGCCAAGAGCACGATCACGGCCAGCGCGATCGTCTGCAATCGGATCGTGACGTCACCCACCGTCACGAGCGGGTCGAACGCCAGGGTGATGACGGCCGGGGTCATCGGCGCAGTGTAGCCAACGCCCGGTCCCCGCCTGCCCGCCGGTCGCCGGGCCCGGCCACCGGGCTCGGCGAGCCTCCCGCGGGCCCCGTCAGCCTCCGCCTGTGCGCGCCCCGGCGGCTCCGCGCTAGCCTGCGAGCGTCGTGACGAGCTCGCGCACGGCCGCGGCGCTTCGGTCGAAGGCGGCCTGCTCATCGGCCGTCAGGGCGATCTCGATCACCCGTTCCATCCCACGCGCGCCGAGCACGACCGGAACGCCCACGAAGAGGCCGTCCACCCCGTACTCGCCCTGCAGGAGCGTGGCGCACGGCAGGACCCGCTTGCGGTCGCGGAGGATCGCGTCGACCATCTCGAACGTCGAAGCCGCGGGCGCGTAGTACGCGGAGCCGGCCTTGAGCAGGGCCACGATCTCCGCGCCGCCGTTGGCCGTGCGATCGACCAGCGCCTGGACCCGGTCCGGGCTCATGAGCTCGGTGATCGGGATGCCCGCGACCGTGGAATAGCGCGGCAGCGGCACCATGGTGTCGCCGTGGCCGCCCAGCACGAAGGCGTGGGTGTCCTCGACCGAGACCCCGAGCTCCATCGCGATGAACGTCCGGAAACGCGCGGAATCGAGCACGCCGGCCATGCCGATGACCCGCTCGCGCGGGAAGCCGGACGCCTCCATGGCCACGTGGCACATCGCGTCAAGGGGGTTGGTCACGATGATGAGGATGGCGTTCGGGCTGTGGGCCACTGCCTGCTGGACCACCGAGCGGACGATGCCGGCGTTCTTGGCGAGCAGGTCGTCGCGGCTCATGCCGGGCTGGCGGGCGAGGCCCGAGGTCACCACCACGATGTCCGACCCGGCGGTGTCCGCGTAGTCATTCGTGCCGAGGACGCGGGCGTCGTGGCCCATGACGGGAGCGGCTTCTGCGAGGTCGAGCCCCTTGCCCTGGGGCAGGCCCTCGACGATATCCACGAGCACGACGTCAGCGAGACCCGCCTCGGCGATGCGTTGGGCTGCGGTCGCACCGACATTGCCGGCCCCGACCACGGTAACTTTCGAGCGACTCATGGCGTCTCCTTGGTTCCTGCCCGAAGCCCGGCGGCACAGCTGGCGCCGGGTTCGCTCATCTCGTGGAGGTTGGTTTCGTGTCTGCCAGTCTGCCGGTCATGGCCCTGACGTTCCTGGGCATCCTGATCACCGTGCTCGGCCTCTTCGCGGCCGGCAATATCACGGTCACCATCGTCGGCCTCGCGGCGATCGCCGTTGCGGGGGTCCTGCAGGTCCTGGGCGGGCGGCAACGCGAGTAGCCTCGCGGCCGGGGTCCCGGAGCGCGGCGTCCGGGCGTACCGACGCCTCGGCGCCCGGGCCGATCATCCCTCGCCCGGCGCCGCCCGCTTGACGGCACCCACGTCGCCCACGTCGATGGGGCCCGACGCGCGGACCGCCTCGCTGACGCCGTCGGCGTAGTCGGCGAAGTTCTCGTGGAACATGGCCGCGATCTTGCGCGCGGTCCGGTCGTAGGC
>CAZVDO010000042.1:0-3948 GCA_964625345.1 uncultured Anaerolinea sp.
GGAGCGCGGCTACCGGCAGATCTCCGACGCGTCCGCACTCGACCCGATCATCTCGGACGTGCTCGCCGCGAACCCGGAGGCGGTCGCGGACGTCCGGGCCGGCAAGGCCCAGGCGATCGGGTTCCTCGTCGGCCAGGTGATGCGCCAGACGCGTGGGCAGGCCAACGCGGCCGCCGTGACCGAGGCCCTGCGCGCCCGGATCGAGGGGGCCTGAGGCATGGGCGTCGGCCTCATCGTGATCGGCGGCGTGTTCATCGCCGCCGGATTCCAGCGAGCCCGGGGGCCGTGGGCCCGGTACCGGGCGCTCCAGGAGCAGGACCGGAACGTCGCCCGCTACGAGGCCTGGCGCGGCGGGCTCAGGGACTCGGGGCCGACGGGGGCATCGGTGGCGATGGCCGTCCTCCGGCGCCAGGTCCAGACGGGCGTGGCCCTCGGGATCGTGGGCTTCATCTTCATCGTCGCCGGGCTCGCGATCCCGTGACCGACGAGCGCACGTTCCCATGAGCCGCGAACGCACCGACGGCCGGGGGTTCGCCACCCGTGCGATCCACGCGGGCGAGCGACCCGATCCGGTCACGCGCGCGCACAAGCCGCCGATCTACGCGACCTCCACGTTCGCGTTCGACACGGCGGCCGAGAAGGAGGACGCGGTCGATCGGTCCCTCGCCTGGGAGCCGGGGGTGCACTTCTATTCGCGGACCAGCAACCCCACGAACCGCGCCCTCGAGGAGAAGGTGGCATCGATCGAGGGGGCCGAGGACTGCGTCGTTGCCTCGTCCGGCATGGCGGCGGTCTCCGCGACGCTCTTCGCGCACCTCGGAACCGGCGATCACATCGTCGTGGGCGATGAACTCTTCGTCATCACCCAGGTCCTGCTCGGCGAGGACTTCCCGCGCCGGGGGATCGGCGTCACGGCAGTCGACGTCACGGACCTCGCCGCCGTCGAGGCGGCGATCACGCCGGCGACGCGGATGCTCTTCTTCGAGACCTCGACGAACCCGCGGCTGCGCGTCCCCGACATCGAGGCCCTGGCTGCGCTCGGCCACGCGCGAGGGCTCATCGTCGTGGCCGACAACACCTTCCTGGGGCCGGCCCTGCTCCGGCCGGTGGAATTCGGGGCCGACCTGGTCGTCCACGCTGCGACGAAGTACCTGTCCGGCCACGGTGACGCCGTCTCGGGGGTCGTGTCCGGCCCGAAGTCACTCCTTGATCCGATCCGCAAGCAGGTGGACACGCTCGGGCAGGCGGCGAGTCCCTTCGCGAGCTGGCTCGTCATGCGCGGCATTCGCACGCTTCCGATGCGATCGCGGGTCGCCTCGGCCAACGCCCTCGCCCTGGCGACCTGGCTCGAGGCACAGCCGGGCGTGGCATGGGTCCATCATCCCGGTCTCGCGTCCCACCCGGATCACGAGATCGCCCAGCGGCTGATCGACGGTCCCGGTGGCGCGATGCTCACGTTCCAGCCCGTCGGGGGCGTCGCGGGCATGGCCGCGTTCAC
This sequence comes from uncultured Anaerolinea sp., assembly GCA_964625345.1. Classification (GTDB taxonomy): domain Bacteria; phylum Chloroflexota; class Limnocylindria; order Limnocylindrales; family CSP1-4; genus UBA5189. The sequence continues at coordinate 1,499 of CAZVDO010000042.1, forward strand.
CGATCACCTGCGCCTGTGCGACATCGGCGTGAGCCTGGGCGACATCTGCACGCTCGTGTACCCGCGACCGAAGCAGGGCGGGATGATCCGGGTGTCGGTCGGTTGCGAGGACCTCGATGACCTGCTCGAGGACTTCGCGCTCGGGATGTCCTTCGTCGATCGGTAGCGTCCCGGACGTCGTCCGGGCGCGGCTTCAGCGAGCGCGACCGAGTGCGGCCGCAGCGGCCATCGCGGCGCCCACGGTCAGGTCGACCCGGCGCGTGACCTCGTCCTCGGGCGGCCGGTACCAGGCCTCGCCGCCGGCAGCGGCCCGGGCGTCGACTGCCTCGGGGTCCGCGATCACGTCCGACACCGTGAGGATGGCTCCGGCTCGCACGTCACGCCCGCGACCGCGCTCCCGCATCGCCAGGAGGAAGACCGCCGCCGTTTCCATCTCCGCGGAGAGGTAGCCGCGACGGCCCCAGCGGGCGACCCCGTCCGGGTGCGGGTCGTAGAAGACGTCGGACGTGACCACCGGGCCCACGTGGACCGTGAGACCCGCCGCGGTGGCGGCCGCCCCGAGGGCCAGCACGACGTCGAGTGAGGCAGTCGGTGCCGTGGGCTCGCCGCCGCCGAGCGCGACCCCGATCCCACTCGCGGACGCCGCTGCGAGCGGCACCACCACGTCGCCGATGGACGTCCCCGTGAACCCACCGGTCGTGCCGACACGGATCAGGGTCGTGACCCCGAGCATCAGGAGCTCCTCGATGACGATCGACGTCGTCGGCGTGCCCATCATCGTGGTCTGGATCGACACGGGCACGCCATCGACCGTGCCGGTGTAGCCGAGCAGGCCGCGGTGGCTCGTGACGAGCCGTGTTGCCTCGAGGCCGCCGTCACATCGCTCGGCCATTCGCGTGGCGCGATTGGGGTCGCCGGGCAGGAGCACGATCGGGGCGTAGTCGCCGGGTTCCGCGTGGAGGTGGATCTGGGGCATTCGGGACCTCAGGTGAAGGAGCGGCGGTGGGCGTAGGCGTCGTCCGGGAGCGGCCGCGGCCAGGCGGTTGCGGCCGCGCCGTTCATCATGCCCTGCTCGACGGCGACAGGTACGTCCGGCGCTCGCCACCAGGCGTCGAGGAAGCCCGCGATGAAGGCGTCGCCGCAGCCAAGCGTCGTCCCGCGGACCTCGACCGGCTGGACCGGGAATCGCCAGTCGCGACGGGCCTGCCCGTCGAAGACGTGCACGGCGCGGGAGCCCATCGTGACGACGAGGCGCCGGCCGAGATCGTGGGCGACGGCGCGCATGCCAGCCACGGTGGGATCGTCCTCGGCGCCCGGCCAGCCGACGAACCCGAGGTCGACGTGGGCCATGGTCTCCGCCAGGCGGGGGACCGAGTAGTGGCGAAAGCCGAGGAAGTCGGCACTGACCTCGATCCCCGCGAGGGCCTCCGCGCGCGCGAGCCGGTCGAGCTCCGCGATGGCCCCTTCGACCAGCACGGCGTGGAGGCGTCGAGCGCGGCCGAGGACGGCCTGCTCAGCAGGACTGAGTCGATAGCCGTCCCAGACGCCCGGCACGAAGTGGTCCATCCACGGCTGGCGATCGGCCTGGATGGCGACCTCGATCGTCGACGTCGGCCCGGTCGGACCCGTGATCTCCGACGGGACGGCCGCTTCGATCCCATGGCGCTCCAGGAAGGCGACGACGTCGGCGCCGTCGACCCCGACCCTGGTCAGGAGCCGGAACGGGCGTCCGACCCGGCGCCAGTGCCAGGCCATGTTGAGCACGCCACCGCCCGGCAGCACGTCGCCCGGCGTGGGCAACCCGAGGTCGGGGGAGGGCGCGGCGTCGCCGACGTAGTGGTCGAGGCTGATGGTGCCGAGCAGGAGCGTGCCGGCGTCCGCGTCCGCGCCGCTCCTCGCTCCGGCTCCGGGGCTGGCGTCCGTGCCTGCGTCCGACTTGCCATTGGCCGCATCCCCGCGCTCCGGCCGCGTCATCGCCCCTCGCCGAGGGGGTCGAACCGGTCGGGTCCGGCCGCAAGGAAGCGGTCGTAGCGCACCTCGACCGCCTTGCTCATCTGCCAGAACGCCTCGACCGACAGGTGGCCGATGCCCTCTTGGTGGTACCACTCCTGCCGGCCCGGCAGCGTGGTGATCAGCGTCGGGTCGTGGACCGGCACCACGGCCGGGCTCAAGGCGAAACCGGGCGAGTCTGGCTCCCGGATCTGGAGGAGCGCGCCGCCCCGGAACCCCATCGCGCGCGGCACGCGATGGCGGAGGCCGGTCCCGAGGTCGACGAGGTCGGCTTCGCCCGGCTCCGTCGCCACCACCTCCGGCCACTCCGGATCCGCGACGAGCTCCGCGATCACACGCCGGACCGAGATGTCCTGGTAGTGATTGGACGGCGTGTCGGGCTGCTCGTAGGCATCCGCATCGAAGACGTTCTCGACGCGGTCGTCGTAGACGTTGCCGCA
>CAZVDO010000042.1:4048-18414 GCA_964625345.1 uncultured Anaerolinea sp.
ACTCCGCGATTGCCTCGGCCGGCGGCACCAGCCGGCCACGCACGTAGTGGGCCAGACGCCAGCCGTCGGCACCGAAGCGGGCGTCCAGGCGGGCGGCCCGCTGGCCCTTGGCGCCACCGGCGAACCCGGGTAGGCCGACCCCGATCCAGGTCGCGCCCAGCTGCGCGAGCGCATCCGGCGGGAGCGACCGCCACCAGTCGGATCGGTCCACGTCCTCAGCCTCCTACGGATGCCAGTCCACGACATGCCCACGGGCACCCGGGAGGGCCGCGGACAGCAGGGCGTCGAACCCCGCGCTGGGATCAACCATGCCGCCCGGGACACGACCGAGCCACGCCTCGCGAACGCGCGCGCGGTCGATGCCCGCAGCCGCGCGCTCGACGAGCGCCGCCTGGAGCGCGGTGATGGTCGGGTTGAACGCCACGCTCTCGACGCATCCGGCGGCGAGGAGCGTCCCGTCATCGCACCGCAGGACCACCGCAGACGGGGCGCCGGAGTACGGTGCGTGCGCCGCGCGTCCCGCGGCGAGCAGCGCATCGCCGACCCGAGCCGGGGGCGCGTCGCCGGCGAACGAGGGGTCGAACGCCAGCGCAGGCCAGTGCGCCACGGATGGATCGTCGGGGGCCACGCCGAGCGCGGCCGGGCCGAATGCCTGGGGCACGAGGTCTGTCAGGCCGACGTCTCGCCCGTCGGGATCGATGATTCGGAGCGCCTCCGCCCCGGCCGATTCCACGAGGGTCTGGCGACAATGCGCACAGGGGCTCGCCCGGGTCAGCGCGAGCACGGCGAGGACGCGGGCACGCCGGCGTGCCCGCAGCGACACGAACCCCTCGGCGTGGACGGTGGAACCGAGGTCGGCCCCGGGAACCTCGAGGTTGCCGCCGAGGATGAGGTCGCCCGAGCCCCCCTCGATGCCCACCGCCGGCACGCGATAGCCCGAGATGGGCGGGTCGGCGAGACGAGCGGCCAGCGGCAGCAGGAGCAGCGCAAGGTCGCGCACGGTCCGAAGGCCGTGCCGGCGGACAAGCGTCGCCGCGTCCGCGGATCGGATGACACTCGCATCGAGCGGGTCGGTCGTGCGCGACAGCGCGTCCTGCGCATCCGCGACGACCGCGGCCACGGCATCAGGAACGACCGCGGCCACGGCATCAGGAACGACCGCCTGGCCGGCCTCCGGGGACACCCTCAGGCCCGGGTGAGACGAGCCGCGTCGACGGCGAGGCAGCGGTTCATCACGATCGAGAGCCCGCCCTCGTGGGCAATCTGTCCGGCTTCGAAGCTGACAATCCCGAGCTGCAGCCACAGGCAGCGAGCACCGATCTCGACCGCCTCGCGGGCGTGGGCGGGGCAGGCAGGCGGGATCCGGAAGACGTCGACGATGTCGATGGGGCCTTCGGCGGCCGCTGCCGCGGCGAGGGTCGGATGACACCGTCGCCCAGCCACCTGCTCGAGCCCGGGATGGACCGGCACGACGTCGAATCCGAGCGCGATGAGGTCGAGCAGCACGCCGTGCGACGGCCGGAACGGATCCGCGGATGCCCCGACGATCGCGATGCGGGGCCGTTCGGCGAGCAGGCTCCGAATCCCCGCGTCGTCGAGCACCGGCACCGGGCTTCGGCCCGCCTCGAAGTCCAGGATGTCACGGGTCCAGGCCCGTCGATCGCGTCCCGGCGCACCCTCGGTCGCCGGATAGGCGATCGGCGTGTTTGGAGGGTCGACGGTCGCCATGGCCCTAGAGTATCCTGCCCCGGACGACCGGCTTCCGGTGGAGTGCCGGCGGGCAAGAGGAGGAGCACATTGTCCAGGATGAGCCGGCTGCTCGCGCTGAGCGCATCGGCAGCCTTCATGTTCGCTGCCTGTTCGGGCGGCGCGACACCAACCCCGGCCGGCCCGACCGCCACCCCGGGGACCGAAACGCCGGCCCCGACGCCGACCGAAGCCGCGGGCATGTCCACGGTCGCGTGCGTCGCGTTCGACACCGGCGGCCTTGGCGACAAGGGCTTCAACGACCTCGCGAAGAAGGGTCTTGAGGACGCCGCCGCAGAAGGGTTCACCACCCACTTCAGCGAGGCGCAGGGCGCCACGGACTACGCCAACAACATCCAGACCCTGATCGACCAGGGCTGCACCGCCATCGTGACGGTCGGCTTCCTGCAGGGCCAGGCGACGGCCGACGCGGCGGCGGCGAACCCGACCATCGCGTTCGCGCAGGTCGACACCGCCTGGAACGCGTGCGGACCCGACTTCACCTGCGGCAACGCGGATGACACCCCGCAGCCGGCCAACTTCACGGGCCTCGACTACCAGGTCGACCAGGCCTCGATGCTCGCCGGATACCTCGCAGCCGGCTGGACCAAGTCCGGCAAGGTCGGCACCTACGGCGGCCTCGCCTTCCCGGGCGTGACCCGCTTCATGGACGGCCTCTACGCGGGCATCCAGTACTACAACCAGGGCATGGGCACCCAGGTCGAGCTTCTCGGCTGGGATGGCTCGCTTGCCGATCCGACCACCACCGGCACGTTCGTCGGCGGCTCGGGCGGCAACGACACCTGGGGCAACCCGCAGGCCGGCGAGCAGCTCGCCGGCACGTTCGCCGACCAGGGCGTGGACATCGTCCACCCGGTCGCCGGCGCAACGGGCAACGGGTCCATCAAGTACATGCAGGAGCATGGCAAGTGGGCCATCGGCGTTGACACCGACCAGTACCTCAGCATCGGCCCGCCGACCAATGCGGCCCTGCTGACCTCGGCCCAGAAGGCCATCGACGTCTCGGTTCTCGACTTCTTCAAGCAGGTCGAGGGCGGCTACCTCGGCGGCACGGACTACTCGGGCACGATCGCCAACAACGGCGTGCTCCTCGCTCCGTTCCACGATTACGACAGCCAGCTCTCGGCCGACCTGAAGGCCGGAATCGCGGATCTGCAGTCCAAGCTTGCCGACGGCAGCGTCAAGGTCTGCACGTTCCTCGGCCGCGGCTGCTAGCCAGCCAACGGTCGCACCCATCAGGTAGTCGAACGCCCCCGGCCCGCTCAGCGGGCCGGGGGCGGTTCTCATCACCACGCGAGAGGCCCGTCATGCGGCTCGAACTCCGCGACATCACGAAGCGCTTTCCCGGCGTGCTGGCCAACGATCACATCTCGATCACGGCCGATCGCGGGAAGGTGCTCGGCATGCTCGGCGAGAACGGTGCCGGCAAGACGACCCTCATGAACATCCTGTCCGGGCTCTACCGACCGGATTCGGGCCAGATCCTCATCGACGGCGAGGAGCGGGTCTTCGGTGACCCCGTGGCGGCCATCCGGGCCGGCGTCGGGATGGTCCACCAGCACTTCATGCTCGTGCCGGTCTTCGACGTCGTCGAAGCCGTGGCGCTCGGCGCGGAGACCACGAAGGATCGGCTCGGCACGTTCGACCGGGCGGCAGCGCGCCAGCGCATCGTCGAGCTCTCGGAAACCTATCGCCTCGAGGTCGATCCCGACGCGAAGATCGAGAACCTGCCGGTCGGCGTGCGCCAGCGCGTCGAGATCCTCAAGGCGCTCTACCGCAAGAGCGACATCCTCGTGCTCGACGAGCCGAGTGCCGTCCTCACGCCGTACGAGACCGAGGAGCTGTTCGCCATCATCCGGTCGCTCGCCGCGAACGGCACCACGGTGATCTTCATCACCCACAAGCTCAACGAGGTCCTCGAGGTCGCGGACGACATCGTCGTCCTGCGCCGAGGCCGCGTCGCCGGGACCGCGGACCCGAAGACCATCACCCGCCAGCAGCTGGCCAACATGATGGTGGGTCGCGACGTCGAGCTGATCGTCCCAAAGGGCCCGGCCAAGCCGACGGACGTGGTCCTGAAGATCGAGGACCTCAACGTCCGCGACGATCGCCTCGAGATGGCGGTCAATGGCGTCGACCTCGAGGTGCGTGCCGGCGAGATCGTCGTCATCGCGGGCGTCCAGGGCAACGGCCAGACCGAGCTCGTGGAAGCGATCGCCGGCCTGCGGCCGCCCGACTCGGGCCAGATCACGATCGCCGGCCATCGGACCGAGCGGGCCAGCCCCCGGCAGGTGTCCAACCTCGGGGTCGCGCACATCCCCGAGGACCGCGGCCGTGACGGCCTCATCAACATGATGACGGTGGCCGAGAACTACATCCTGGACAGCTACCACCAGGAGCCGTACAGCCGCAACGGCGTGCTCAACCTCGAAGCGATCCGCGAGCGCGCAGCGCAGGGCGTCAGGGACTACGACATCCGGACCCCGTCCATCGACACCCTGGCCGGCTCCCTGTCGGGCGGCAACCAGCAGAAGGTCGTGGTGGCCCGGGAGTTCTCGGTTCCCGTCAAGCTCGTCATCGCGGCGCAGCCGACCCGCGGCCTTGACGTCGGGTCCATCGAGTACATCCACCGCCGCCTCGTCGAGCAGCGGGACGCCGGCGCGGCAATCCTCATCGTCAGCACGGAGCTCGACGAGGTCCTGGCTGTCGGCGACCGCATCGCGGTCATGTTCGATGGCCGGATCGTCGGCATCCTGTCGGGCGACGAGGCCACCCACGAGAAGCTCGGGCTCCTGATGGGCGGTGCTTCCTTCGGCGGGGGCGTCCACGCATGAACCGCGCACGCGCCCTCCTGCGCCGGGCGGCCATTCCTGCCCTGTCCATCATCACGGCGCTCATCGTGGGCGGAATCGTGATCGTCCTCACCGACATCGAGGCACTCGGGAAGCTCGGCACCGACCCGGTCGGCGCGCTCTTCACGATCAATCCGCCCAAGAGCCAGACCCTGTTCGGCGGTGCCATCGGCGGGGTGCTCAACGCCTACGGCGCGATGCTCGCCGGCGCCTTCGGCGATCCGGGCAAGATCGTCACCGCATTCCAGAGCGGCGATTCGAAGCTGATTGCCGCCGCGATCCGCCCGATCACCGAGACGCTCGTGGCGACCATGCCCCTGATCTTCACGGGCCTCGCGGTCGCCATCTCGTTCCGGGCCGGCATGTTCAACATCGGCGGGGATGGCCAGCTCATCACGGGCGCCCTCGGGGCCACGATCACGGCGATCGTGCTCGCGGACAAGGCCCCGGCCGCGGTGATCCTGGTGGTGGCGATCCTCGTCGCGACCCTGGTCGGAGGGTTCTGGGGGTTCGTGCCGGGCTTCCTGAAGGCGCGGACGGGTGCCCACGAGGTGATCACCACGATCATGCTCAACTACGTGGCGGCCCTCGTCGTGTTCTTCGCGCTCCGATCGCCGGACCTCCGCGCTGCCGGCAGCACGTCGCCGGTCTCGAAGAACCTGACGCCGATCGTCGACGTGCCGACGCTCATCAACCTGCCGAACATACGGCTTGACTGGGGCTTCATCGTCGCGCTCCTGATGGCCGGGGCCGTGTCGTTCCTGTTGTTCCGCACCACAAAGGGTTTCGAGTTGCGGGCCGCCGGCTTCAACCTCACGGCCGCGCGCTACGCGGGCATGAGCGCGGGCGGGTCGATGATGCTGGCAATGGCGCTCTCGGGCGCGCTCGCCGGGATGGGCGGGGGATTCATGGTGATCGGTACCGTCGGCCAGCTCACGCTGGACCTGTCCGGTGGCATCGGCTTCACAGCCATTGCACTGGCGCTGCTGGCCGGATTGCGCCCGAGCGGCGTGGTCATGGCCGCCCTGCTGTTCGGAATCCTCACGAACGGCGGGAAGCTCATGGGCGTCCAGTCCGGGATTCCGTTCGACCTGCTGATCTTCATCCAGGCGCTCGTCATCATGTTCGTCGCGGCGCCCGGCCTCGTCCGCTCGATCTGGCGGATCAAGGCGCCACCAGCGGCTGACGACGCGACGCCGGCCGCGCCCGCTGCACCCGTCGCGCCCACCGCGGCAACGCCGTCATGACCGCGCCAGCCGTCGTCCACCCGGACGCCCTGGGCCTGGCGGCCCGTCGTGCCCTGCGCGACGCCCGGATCCGCGGCGTCGCGTTCCTCGTGCTGGCCGGCCTGGCGGTCTACCTCGGGCGGGACGTCTTCGACGTGCCGGCCGAGTTCAGGTTCTGGGTCCACGAGCAGGGAGGCGACAGTGTCGCCCTGCAGACCACGGTCGGCATGGCCTGGATGGTCGCGGCCGTCGTTTCGGGGATCGTCGGAGTGCTCCAGCTGGTTCGGGGCGCGTCCTTCCGATGGCGGCCATGGCTGCTCGTCATGCTCGCGCCGTGGCTCCTGGCGATCCTTTCCGACCTGCTCGCCGGCAAGCCCGCGATCATGACCAACGTTATCGGGGGGAGCCTCGAGCTGGCCGCACCCATCTCGATGGCCGCGATGGCCGGCATCCTCTCGGAGCGGAGCGGCATGCTCAACATCGCCCTCGAGGGCAAGATGCTGATTGGCGCGTTCACCGCGTCCGTGGTCTCGAGCCTCATCTTCATCGCGACGGGCAACATCCTGCTCGCCACCCTCGTGGCGATCGCGGCGGCCATGACCGTGTCGGGCCTGACCGGCCTGCTGCTGGCGTGGCTCGGTATCCGGCACAAGGTCGACCAGATCATCGCGGGCACGGTCATCAACGTCGGCGCGGTCGGGATCACGAACTTCGTGTTCCTTCGGGTGCTCCAGCACAACACGCAGTACAACTCGCCGCCGTCGGTCCAGCCGATGGCGCTGCCGGTCCTCTCGGACCTGCCGGTCGTTGGCCCGATCCTCTTCGAGGCCAAGCCGTACGTGTACGTCGGCTACCTGCTCGTGATCTTCCTGACGTACATGATCTATCGCACGCGCTGGGGCCTCCGGCTCCGGGCCTCCGGCGAGAAGCCCGCGGCAGCCGGAACGGTCGGCATCAACGTCCTGGCCATCCGATACCGGGCTCTGCTCTTCGCCGGGCTCATCACCGGACTCGCGGGGTCGTACCTCTCGCTCGCGACGGCCGGCAGCTTCCAGATGCAGATGACGGCAGGCAAGGGCTTCATCGGCCTCGCGGCGACCATCTTCGGGGCGTGGCATCCGGTCGGGTCCTTCTTCGCCGCGCTCGTGTTCGGGTTCGCCGACACCATCCAGTCGCTCCTCTCGATCCTGGGCGTGTCGGTGGCACCGCAGCTGCTCAACAGCGTCCCGTACGTGGTGACGATCGTCGTCGTCGCCGGCGTCATCGGCCGGGTCCGAGGGCCCGCGAGCGCAGGCCAGCCGTACGAGCAGGGCTGAGGTGGCGCTGGCCGGACTCGGGGACCACCAGGGTGGAGCGCGGCCGTCGTTCTATGCCGCGCCGCCGGTCCCGCGGACCGCGCCGGTCGGCAGGCCGGACCGGCCGCTGCCGCTGATCATCGATTCGGACCCGGGCCTCGACGACGCGCTCGCGATCGGCCTCGCGGTCGCCCGGCCGGAGTTGAACGTCCTCGCAGTCACGACGGTCGGCGGCAATGCCGACGTCCGCCACTGCACCGCGAATGCCCTCGGCCTCCTGGAGGCCTTCGGGCGACCGGACATCCCGGTCGCGGAGGGGGCTGAGGGTCCGCTCACCGGTGAGATCGTCCGGGCCACCGCGATCCACGGCGAGGCCGGCATCGGCCGTACGCGGCTCCCGACGCCCAGCGCGTCGGCCCGGCCCGAGGGCGCCGTCGCGCTCATGGCCTGGCTCCTGCGCGAGCACCCGGAGCCCGTCGCCATCGCGCCGATCGGCCCGCTCACCAACATCGCCCTGCTACTCCGAACGCACCCGGAGCTCGCCGAGCGGATCGCCCACCTCTGCATCATGGGCGGGTCCATCGGCGAGGGGAACACCACGGTCTCTGCCGAGTTCAACATCTACGCCGATCCGGAGGCCGCGGACATCGTGTTCCGATCGGGGATCCCGATCACGATGATGGGCCTCGACGTCACCCACCAGGCGACCCTCGACGCCGCGAGCAGCGCTCGCATCAAGGCGGCGGGGACGACCTCTGCGGGAGTGGCCGCGGAGCTCGTGGACTTCGCCATCGAGCGGGTGGGGCAGTGGTACGGGGGCACGGTGACCGCGATCCACGATGCGGTCGCGGTCGCCCACCTGGCCATTCCCGACCTCGTGCAGGTCGCGGCATACAACGTCCAGGTGGACACCGGGTCCGGGCCCGCCCGAGGCCGGACAGTGTGCGAGGGGCTCTCCTTCCGGCTGGCCCGCTACGGCCTGTCCGCCAACGCGGAGGTCGGCATCCGGATCGACGGAGCTCGGTTCGAGGACCTCCTCGTGGACGCGTTCTCGCGCCTCCCCTAGGAGTGGGACGACGGGGCGCCTCACGCGTGGCATCGCCGGCAGCCTGGTACTCGGCCTCCTGGCCGCGGCGGCGTGTGCCGCTCCAGCGCCGCCAACGCCCGCCACGTCGGTGACGGCGTCGGATCCAGCCGCACCGGGACCTTCGGCCGAGGCCGGCAACGCCTTGCGGTACGTCGCGCTGGGCGACTCCTACACGATCGGCACGTCGGTGAGCATCCCCGAGCGATGGCCGAACCAGCTCGTGGCGGCACTCGGCCCGGCCGAGCCGACGCTCGATCTCGTCGCCAACCTCGCGGTCAACGGGTACACGTCACGTGACGTCCTCGACGTCGAGCTCCCCCAGGTGGGTGCGCTCCGGCCGGACGTGCTGAGCCTGCTCATCGGGGTCAACGACGTGGTCCAGGGCGTGTCTCTCGAGGCATACCGCGTCAACACGTCGCGCATCCTCGACACGATGCTCGCCCAGGTCGGCGCCGATCACGTGTTCGTGGTGACGACGCCGGACTACACCGTCACGCCGGCAGGCGGCGACTACGGGGATCCCAAGACGCAGGCCGCCGCCATTCGAGCCGCCAATGCGATCCTCACGGAGCTCGCGGCCGCGCGGCGCATCGCCGTCGTGGATATCTACGACCTCTCGCTTCGCGCCGGGGCCGATCGATCGCTCGTCGCCAACGACGGCCTGCATCCGTCCGGCGCCCAGTACGCGCTGTGGGTCGAGCGGATCGTCCCGGTGGTCGCGCAGATCGGGCGCCGGTGACCGTGCCCGCGCCGGTACCGCCACGGGGCGGCCGTCATCTCGTCGGGGTCGCGGAGATCGGAACGTGGGCCGGCGTCCGCGAAGCGGCGCGGGACTGGGAGCACTTCTCGTCCGACCTCCTCGGGGACCCGGACGTGCGGTCCATCCGCCAGCTGCCCCTCGAGGTGGACCCGCCCGCGCATGGGGCCTACCGCTCGATCATCGCGCCCATCTTCGGACGCGAGGCCCTGCTGGCCCTGGAGCCGCGCCTGGCGGGGCTCGCCCGCGGCCTCGTGGACACCTTCGCCCGGCGCGGGACCATCGAAGCCGTCACCGGGCTCGCCATCCCCATGGTCGGCTCCTCGATCGCGCTGGCGTTTGGCCGCGATGGTGACGCCGAAGAGTTGACCAGCTGGGGTCACACGTCGTGGGAGATCGGACCCGATGGGCGTCGAGACGGCTCGCGCCTCGATGCCTACGTCCGCCGCGTGCTCGACGAGGCGGCGAACCGTCCGGGGGCTGATGCGTTCTCGCGCATCGTCCATGCCGAGGTGGACGGACGACCGCTCACCCGCGATGAAATGGTCGGGACCGCCAACCTCATCCTCGCGGGCGGCCGTGACACGGTGATCCAATTGCTGTCAGCCGCCATGTGGGCCCTCGCCGAGCGCCCCGAGGCGCGCGCGCGACTCCGTGCGAGGCCTTCTGAGCTCCCCGTCGCGATCGACGAACTCGTCCGCTACTTGAGCCCCCTCGCGCGCATGGAGCGTCGGGCGACGGGCTCGCTGGCCGGTCCGTGGGGCACGGCCGAGGCCGACGAGATCGTGATCCTCGGGTACGCCCGGGCCAATCACGACGAGACCGTGTTCCCGGATGCGGGAACGCTCGACCTCGCGCGGCGCCCAAACCCGCATGTCGGGTTCGGGCACGGCCCCCACACCTGCATCGGGCTCAACCTCGCCCGGCTGGAGGCACGCGTCTTCCTCGAGGCACTGCTCGAGGCGGTGCCGGATTGGCACCTCGGCGAGGGCGTCGAGATCCGCTGGGAGGCGATCGAGGGCCATCCGGTCCCGGTCCACCTGGCGGCATTGCCGCTGGTCGCGGAGGCGTGATCCGGCACAACTGAATCGGGGCGTGGACGGCGGATTCGGAGGCCCTCAACGCGTGGCCGCGCTCGTGGGCTACAGGCCGCAGTCGGGCGAGGTGCACAGGTCCAGGCCGAGTTCGGCCAGCCCCTCGGCCAGCGGCGTGAAGCCCAGGTAGCCGCCGAAGCTGCGGCTGGTGACGCCGGCTGGAACTCCTCGTACCAGGACCACGCCCCCCGAGTCGCCCGGGGCGACGGCGATGTCTGCCGCGATCATGCACGGGAAGTAGGCCCCATCCTCGTCCGCCGGCTTGAGGTTGTCGCCCTTCTCGACGACCTTGCCGGTGCGGTAGATGCCGCGCCCGTCGATCTCGACCGGGTCGCCGACCGCGATGTCGGCGCACGCGAGCGGCCGCGTACCCGGCTCGACGGTCCGATATCCGCCGGTGCCCAGGTCGATCTCGTTGAGGTGCCCCCAGGGAATGCGATCGGAGGCAACCTCCAGGTAGTTGAGGTCCGACGCGGCACACGTGTGCCCTGGGTATGGGCACGCCGCGTCGTGCGCGGCCGGCCCGAACACGCCCCGCACGCCGACGCCGTCCGGGTCGGTCGCCACCGTGCCCTCGCTCGTGCAGTGGCCGGTGGACGTGAGGACGATGGTGTCGCCGAGCCGTGCGTACACGCCCCCGGAGCAGTAGCCCCAGAGCGGCTGCCCAGCGAGCACCGGAGGGTCGTAGACGGGCGTGGTGCGGCGCGGCGTCGTCAGCTCCCGTGCAACCACGTAGACGCCTGCCCCGAGCAGGACCCCCGCGACGGCGACCGCCACCAGGCGCAGCACGCGAACCCTCACCGATGTCGCCATCCCTACCGTCCCCGCATGCACGTGCTTCCGGACAGGGGTCGGAGACGCAGACCCGCGACGGAATGATGATCGGTGCTGGCACGGGAGCAACCCAGACGAATGGGTGGCCCCGGGTGCCGAGAGTCCGAGCGCTCATCGCGGACAGGACGGGCGCCGACACGTGGTCTGACCGGAGTCGGTTCCGCGGCTACCATTGACCTCCCGATGACGATCGCCTCGAACGACTTCGTGCACCTCCACACCCACACGGAGTTCAGCCTGCTCGACGGCCTCGGGCGGATCGACGAGCTCGTCGACAGCGCCAACGCGCAGGGCTTCGACAGCCTGGCCGTGACCGACCACGGCGCGCTCTACGGCGCAGTTGCCTTCTACACGGCGGCGCGGCAGCGCGAGCTCCGCCCGATCATCGGGGTCGAAACGTACGTGGCCCGCCGGTCGATGGGGGAGAAGGAGGGCAAGGCCGATGCGCAGCCCTTCCACCTCATCCTCCTCGCCACGGACCTGACCGGCTATCGGAACCTGTGCCGGCTCGTCACGGACGCCCACATCGACGGCTATTACTACAAGCCAAGGATCGATCGCCAGCACCTGGCCAGGTACAGCGAGGGCCTGGTGGGCCTGTCCGCCTGCCTCAACGGCGAGGTCGCGCGCGCCCTGGAAGTCGACGACTGGGACCTCGCCCGCAACCTCGCCGGTGAGTACCAGGACATCCTCGGCAAGGGCCGGTTCTTCCTGGAGCTCCAGGACCACGGGATGGCCGAGCAGCGCCGGCTCAACGAACAGCTGCTCCGGCTCGCCCCGGAGACCGGGATCCCGCTCGTCGTCACCAATGACCTCCATTACGTGCGCCGGGAGCAGGCCGACGCCCACGATGTCCTCCTGTGCGTCGGCACGGGCAGCAACATCGACACGCCGGGTCGCATGAAGATGGACTCGGACAACCTGTACCTCAAGTCCGCGGCCGAGATGGCGGCACTTTTCCCGGACCAGCGCGAGGCGCTCCTGAACACGCGCCGGATCGCCGAGATGTGCAACCTCGAGTTGCCCCTCGGCCAGACCCGGATCCCGCACTTCCCGGTGCCGGACGGGGAATCCACGGAGTCCTGGCTCCGGGCCGAATGCGAGCGCGGACTGCTGCGCCGGTACGGCCGGGTCACGCCCGAGCTCCAGGCGCGCCTCGAGTACGAGCTCGGCGTGATCATCTCGATGGGCTACGCCGGCTACTTCCTCATCGTGGCCGACTTCATCAACTACGCCCGATCGCAGGGCATCCAGACCACCTGCCGGGGCAGTGCGCCCGGGTCGATCGTCACGTACACGCTCGGGATCACGCCGGTGGACCCGATCGCCTACGGACTGCCCTTCGAGCGGTTCCTGAACCCGGACCGGGTGACGATGCCGGACATCGACGTCGACTTCCAGGACGACCGACGCGACGAGGTCATCAACTACGTCTCGCGCAAGTACGGCCAGGACCACGTCGCCCAGATCATCACGTTCGGCACGATGCTCGCGCGGGCGGCCATCCGGGACGTGGGCCGCGTACTCGGGCACTCCTACGGCGACGTGGACAAGATCGCGAAGGCGGTCCCGAACCAGCTCGGGATCAAGCTCGAGGAGGCGCTCGAGATCAGCCCGCAGCTCCAGGAGCAGGTGGCCGCCGACGAAGGTGTACGACGAGTCATCGAGTTCGCAAAGCAGCTCGAGGGCGTCGCCCGCAACGCCTCGACACACGCCGCCGGCGTGGTCATCAGCCGCGAGCCGCTGACCGAGCTGATGCCGCTCCAGAAGGCGACGAACTCCGATTCGCTCATGACCCAGTACGAGATGCACTCGATCGAGGCACTCGGCCTGCTCAAGTTCGACTTCCTGGGCCTCTCCAACCTGACGATCCTCAAGAACGCCGTCGACACGATCAAGGCGACGCGGGGCATCGACATCGACCTCGACGACATCCCGCTCGACGACGCACGCACGTTCGAGCTCCTCGCCTCGGGCGAGACGACGGGCGTGTTCCAGCTGGAGTCCGCGGGCATGCGGCGGTACATCCGCGAGCTGCGGCCGACGTCGGTCTTCGACCTCGCGGCCATGGTGGCGCTGTACCGGCCGGGCCCGATGGACAACATCCCGGCCTACATCCGGCGGAAGCACGGCCAGGAGCCGGTGACGTACCTGCACCCGCTCCTCGAGCCGTTCCTCGAGCGGACGTACGGGATCTTCGTGTACCAGGAGGACATCATGGCCGCCGCGATCGCGCTGGGCGGCTTCACTGGCCCCGAGGCGGACACCCTCGGCTACGCGATCCGGAAGAAGAAGTCCTCGGTCCTGCGCGCGCAGAAGGAGAAGTTCGTCTCCCAGGCGGCGGAGCGGGGCGTCCAGCCGGCCGTCATCGACGCGGTCTTCAAGGCCTTCGAGCCGTTCGAGCGGTACGGGTTCAACAAGGCGCACGCCACGTGCTACGGCCTCATCGCCTACCAGACCGCGTACCTGAAGGCGAACTACACGGTCGAGTACATGACCAGCGTGCTCTCGGCGTTCCGAAGCTCCGAGGACAAGGTGGCCGCCGCCGTGGCGGAGTGCCGGCGCCTGGGGATCGAAGTCCGGCCCCCGGACGTGCACCGGAGCGCGCTGGAGTTCACGGTCGAGGGCGAGGCCATCCGGTTCGGCCTCCTCGCGGTCAAGAACGTCGGCCAGGGGGCGATCGAATCGATCGTGGCGGCGCGCGAGGCGGACGGGCCCTTCCGATCGCTCACCGATTTCTGCACGCGGATCGACCTCCGGCTGGCCAATCGCAAGGTCCTCGAGTCGCTCGCCCGGGTCGGCGCGTTGAGCGCGTTCGGCCATCCTGCCCAGATCCTCGAGGGGCTGGACGATGCAGTCGCGGCGGCCCAGGCGACCCAGCGCGACCGCGTCACGGGCCAGACGTCGCTGTTCGACCTCGGCGCGTCGGAGGCGGCGGTCCTCGAGCGGCCCCTCCCGATCACGCCCGAGGCCCCGGTCCGCGAGCGGCTGCGCTGGGAGAAGGAACTCCTGGGCCTGTACCTCTCGGAGCATCCCATGGGTGAGGTCGCGGATCGCGTCGGCGACTACGTGACCGCCTACTCGGGCGACCTCAAGTCGGACGAGACGCTCGACGGCCAGCGCGTCGTCGTGGGCGGCATCGTCGTGGGGTCGCGGACGATCGTTACCAGGGCGCGGGCCACGATGGCGGTCGTGACGATCGAGGACCTCCAGGGCTCGATTGAGATCGTGGTCTTCCCGAAGCTGTACGAGCAGACCGGGCCGACCTGGCAGGACGGGGCGATCCTTCTCGTCGCGGGCCGGGTCGATCATCGCGGCGAGGACGTCTCGCTCCTCGCCGACTTGGTGCGTCCCTGGGACGAGGCCGTGGTCCGCGGTCCCGAGGCATTCGGCCGTGACGTCGCGGCGGGGGAGCGCGGGTCGTTCCGCCGCCGGCCCGTCCCGGTCGGACCGG
>CAZVDO010000043.1:0-2241 GCA_964625345.1 uncultured Anaerolinea sp.
CGGGCGAAGTTGACGATGTCCTGGTCCATCTCGTCGCCGCCGATCCGGATGCTCCGGCTGACCACGATCCCGCCGAGGCTGATGACCGCGACCTCGGTGGTGCCGCCGCCGATGTCCACGATCAGGCTGCCGGACGGCTCGCTCACCGGCAATCCGGCCCCGATCGCTGCGGCCATCGGCTCCTCGATGAGGCGGGCCCAGCGGGCGCCGGCATTGAGGGCGGCGTCCTTGACGGCCCGCTTCTCGACCTCGGTGACGCCGGACGGGATGCCGATGAGCATGCGCGGGCGGGCGATGAGCCCGATCCGGTCGTGGACCCGGTCCACGAAGTACTTGATCATCTGCTCGGTGACGTCGAAGTCGCTGATGACGCCGTCGCGCAGGGGTCGGATCGCGATGATGTTGGCGGGCGTCCGGCCGACCATGCGCTTGGCCTCGGCGCCGATCGCGAGGACGCGCTTCGTCCTCGCCTCGATGGCCACGACGCTCGGCTCGCTGATCACGATGCCCCGGTCGCGGACGTGGACGAGCGTGTTCGCGGTGCCGAGATCGATGCCGATGTCGCGCGAGAAGATGCCGAGCAGGCGGTCGAGCATGACGGACGAAGGATCCTCGTGGGTGGTGCCGGATGGGCCGTGGTGCGGGACCGAGAGTATACCGATGGCCGGGGCGCACCCGCCGCGGGACGCCCGGACCGGCTCACGCCACGGGGTCGAGGGCCTCTTCGAACTGGCTCGCGTAGAGCTCGTGATAGAACCCGCCGGCGGCGAGCAGCTCCGCGTGCGTCCCCTGCTCGACGATCGCCCCGTCGCGCATCACGAGGATGCGGTCGGCGTCCCGGATGGTCGAGAGTCGATGGGCGATGACGAACGACGTCCGACCGCGCATCAGGCGGCTCATCGCCCGCTGGATCAGCACCTCGGTGCGCGTGTCCACCGATGAGGTCGCCTCGTCGAGGATGAGGATCGGCGGGTCGGCGACGAACGCCCGGGCGATGGTCAGCAGCTGCTTCTCGCCCTGGCTCACGTTGGTGGCGTCATCCGAGAGCACGGTGTCGTAGCCGTCGGCGAGGGTCCGCACGAAGTGGTCGACGTGCGCTGCCTCCGCGGCCGCGAGCACGCGCTCCTCGGCCACGTCGCCCTCCGCGCCGTAGGCGATGTTGTCGCGGATGGTGCCCTCGAACAGCCACGCGTCCTGGAGGACCATCCCGAACGTCCGGCGCAGGTCGTCCCGGGTCATCGTCCGCGTGTCCACCCCGTCCACGGTGATCCGGCCGGCGTCGACGTCGTAGAAGCGCATGAGCAGGTTGACGAGGGTGGTCTTGCCCGCGCCGGTGGGCCCGACGATCGCGATCGTCTGTCCGGCCGCGACGTCGAGGTCGAGGCCGTCGATGAGCGGCGTCTCCGGGGCGTACCGGAACGACACGCCCTCGAACGCCACGCGGCCCGCGGGCCGGCCAAGGCGGACCGGCTCGACGGGGTCGGCGACTTCCTCGGGCTCGTCGAGGAGCTCGAAGACCCGTTCGGCGGACGCGACGGCGCTCTGGAGGACGTTGGCGATGGAGGCGGCCTGGATGATCGGGAAGGTGAACTGCCGGCTGTACTGGATGAAGGCCTGGACGTCGCCGAGCGACATCTGGCCGGTGGCCACGCGGACGCCGCCCAGCACCGCGATCGCGACGTAGTTGAGGTTGGAGACGAACATCATCGCCGGCTGGATGATCCCGGAGATGAACTGGGCCCGGTAGCTGGCCTGGTAGAGGTCCTCGTTGAGCCGGTCGAACTGCTCCACCGCCGCGTCCTGGCGCCCGAACAGCTGGATGACGGCGTGGCCGGTGTGCATCTCCTCCACGTGGCCGTTGAGGGCGCCGGTCCGCGCCCACTGGGCCACGAACTCGCGCTGCGAACGCCCGGCGATGACGACGGTGATCGCGATCGAGACCGGCACGACGAGGAGCGACACGACGGCCAGCAGCGGGTCGATCCAGAGCATGATCGCGAGGACGCCGATGACCGTGAGGATGGAGGTCATGAGCTGGGTCAGGCTCTGCTGGAGGCTCTGGCTGATGTTGTCGAGGTCGTTCGTGACGCGGCTCAGGATGTCGCCGCGCGCGTTGCGATCGAAGTACGCGAGGGGCAGCCGGCCCAGCTTCTCGTCCACCCGCCTGCGCAGCCCGTAGACCGTGCGCTGGCTGACCCCGGCCATCAGGTAGGACTGGCCCCAGCTGAAGACGGAGCTCGC
>CAZVDO010000043.1:2341-18371 GCA_964625345.1 uncultured Anaerolinea sp.
CCGCCGCCCATCGGGCGTCGCGGCGGCGGCGCGCCGGTGCCGCTGGGTCCCGGACCTGCCGGTCGAACGGGCCCGCTCACGCGACCTCCTCCTCGGTGACCTGGGAGAGGACGATCTCGCGGTAGGTCTCGCACGAGGCCATCAGTTCGTCGTGGGTACCGATCCCGACGACCGCGCCGTCGTCGAGGACGACGATCCGGTCGGCGTGGAGGATGGTGCCGACGCGCTGGGCCACGATGATCACGGTCGCCGCGCCCAGCTCCCGCCGAAGCGCGGCACGGAGGCGGGCGTCGGTCCGGAAGTCGAGGGCCGAGAAGCTGTCGTCGAACACGTAGATGTCGGGTCGGTGGGCCAGGGCGCGGGCGATCGAGAGGCGCTGCCGCTGGCCGCCCGAGACGTTGGTGCCGCCCTGTGCGATGGGCGCCTCCAGGCGCTCGGGCATGGCCTCGACGAAGTCGCGCCCCTGGGCGATCTCGAGGGATCGCCAGAGCGCCGCCTCGTCCGCGCCTTCGTCGCCGATCCGCAGGTTGCTCGCGACCGTGCCGCCGAACAGGAAGGCGCGCTGCGGCACGAACCCGACGCGCGCCCAGAGGTCCTGCCGGGCCATCTGGCGAACGTCGACTCCGTCGACGAGGACGGCGCCATCGGTGACGTCGTAGAAGCGCGGGATGAGGTTGATGAGCGTCGACTTGCCGCTGCCGGTGCTGCCGACGATCGCCGTCGTCTCGCCGGGATTGGCCTCGAACGTGATGCCCCGCAGGACCGGCTCCTCGGCGCCCGGATACCCGAACGCCACGTCGCGGAACTCCACGCGCCCACGCCTCGGGGGCGAGGCCGGCGCCGCGGGATCCACGATCGCCGGGACCGTGTCGAGAACCTCCCGGATCCGCCCCGCGGAGACGGCGGCCCGGGGCACGAGGACGAACATGATCACGCCGGTCATCACGGCGAAGAGGATCTGGAGGATGTACTGGAGGAAGGCCATGAGGTTGCCGATCGGCATGTCGCCGCTCTCGACCCGGTAGGCCCCGAAGTACAGGATCGCCACGGTCGAGAGGTTC
The DNA here is from genome assembly GCA_964625345.1 of uncultured Anaerolinea sp. Taxonomy (GTDB): domain Bacteria; phylum Chloroflexota; class Limnocylindria; order Limnocylindrales; family CSP1-4; genus UBA5189. Next base: position 3,403 of record CAZVDO010000043.1, read on the forward strand.
ATGATCGCCATGAGGCTCGGGATCGTGATCGCGAACAGCCGATTGACGGTGAGGCTCGTCTCCATGAGGTCGCGGCTCGCATCGTCGAACCGGCGCTCCTCGTGGCGGGTGCGGACGAACGCCCGGATCACCCGGACCCCGGCCAGGGTCTCGCGGGTCACGAGGTTGAGCCGGTCGATCTTGCGCTGGACCGCCTGGAACAGGGGCACGGCCCGGGTCATGACGAACCCGATGAGCAGGGCCATGAGCGGCAGGATCACGAGCAGGAGGCCCGACAGCGGGACGTCCTGGCGGAGCGCCATGATCACGCCGCCGATCGCGAGGATGGGCCCCGAGATCATGACGTTGAGGGCCATGAGCACCAGCTGCTGGACCTGCTGGACGTCGTTCGTGTTGCGGGTGATGAGGCTGGCCGAGCCGAACCGGTTGACTTCCACGAGGCTGAAGGTCTCGACCTTCCGGAAGATGGCCGATCGGAGATCCCGGCCGAAGCCCATGGAGATGCGGGCGGCGAAGTACACCCCGACGATGGCCGCGAGGCCGAGGGCCAAGGTGACGACGAGCATGAAGCCGCCGGTCTGGAGGATCACGTCGGTGTCGCCGACGGCCACGCCCTCGTTGATGATCTCGGCGTTCAGCTCGGGCAGGTAGAGGTTGGCGAGGGCCTGGACGAGGAGCAGGCCCAGGACGAGCACGATCGGCCAGCGGTACGGCCTGAGGTACGTGCGCAGGATGGCGATCATGCCCGCCCCCTTGGCGGGTGACCCGTGTGCGGCGGGAGGTGGGCCAGGAGTCGCTCGCGCGCGCGGCGGAGGGCGCGGCTGCCCCGGAGGAATCCCTCGAGCTCGTCGTCGGTCAGCTCGTCGAGGAGCGTCCCGAGGCGCTCCCGTCGCTCGGTGGCCATGCTCGTGAGCAGGTCCCGGCCCGCCGTCGCGATGGAGACGCGGATCACGCGCCGGTCCTCGGCGTCCCGCGTCCGCTCCACGAGCCCGCGGGATTCCATCCGGTCCACGATCCCGGTGGCGGCAGCCTGGCTGACGTCCAGGAGCTCGGCGAGGGCCCGCATCGGCTGGGGCCCGTCGGCGTCGAGGGTCATGAGCACCTGGAGGTGCAGGAAGCTCAGCGCGCCGCCCGGCCAGTGGCGCAGGAAGCGCATGAACCCGGACGGCCCATGGTGGGCGATCTCGTCGACGACCTGTGCGATGAGGTCCGGTCTCGGGGTGTCGGCCACGGGCGGATATGTCCTTAGTGCCGGGTAGATAGTCAATGCGGCACTAAGTATATGGATCCGGATGGATCCGGCAAGTCCCCCGGGTCCGGCGGCGTGGCCGCAGGCGTGCGACGGTCAGGCCCCGAGCGGCGTCCTCGGACTGCCGCCCGGCCGGTCGAAGGCGAGGCCGCGATCCCGGAGGCTCACCCAGGCGTCGTGGCCGATGACCAGGTGGTCCAGCACGTCGATGTCGAGGAGGCGCCCGGCCGCCAGGGCCTCGGCCGTGAGATGGAGGTCGTCCGGGGACGGTGTGGGGTCCCCGCTCGGATGGTTGTGCACGAGGATCACGCCCGCAGCCGTGAGCCGGACGGCATCGCGGAACAGCTCGCCGACGCGCACGAGCGAGCTGCTGAGGTTGCCCTGGTAGGCGACGACCACCCGCAGGACGACGTTCTTGGTATTGAGAACCACGACCCGCAGCTCCTCGCGCTCGAGGCGGCCCATCTGGAGCACCAGGCGGTCGGCGACGTCGTGCGGGGACCGGACGGTCCAGCGCGCCGTCGGCCAGTCGGCGAGCAGGCGCCGGCCGAGTTCGAAGGCCGCCTGGAGCTGGGCCGACCGAGCCGCCCCCACGCCCGGGATCGCCTCGAGCTCCAGGCCGCTCGCGCGCGCCAGCCCGGTCAGGCCGTCGAATTGCGCGATCGCGTCCTCGGCCAGACCCACGGCCGAGCGGCCGCGCGCGCCCGATCCCCAGATGAGGCCGATGAGCTCGGCCGCCGTCAGGCCGGAGGGGCCCCGAAGCTCCAGGCGCTCACGCGGACGTTCATTCGCCGGGAGCTCGCGCAGGGTGTGGCCCGTGGGCAGCACGGTCAAGGACGAGGGCACGACCACCTCCGTGGCATCCGGTGGGGCATGAATCCGGCGCGCCGCGCCGCGACGGTGGCGGGCCGGGCGCCCTGGCATCAGGCGTCCCGGGCCCGGACGACGGGAGCCCGCCGATTCCCCCCGCCATCCGGACCCGAGGACGCGACGGAGACTAGCGGGAGGCGCTCACCGACCGATCATCGGGTCCTCCACGCGGCCTCACCCGGCCGGGTGTGCCACGATCGGCAACACCTGGATCCAGCGTCACCCGACGATCGCGCGCTCCGCGAGGACGAGGAGCAGGGCGTTGAACGTGGCGTGCAGGCCGATCGAGGCCCACAGCGAGCCGCGCCGCTCGAAGATCGCCCCGAGCGCGATCGCCACCGGCAACCGTGAGCCGGCGGCCACGACCGCGATCCCGGCCGCCTGGCCGAACGAGTCGCCCGACTGGCCGACGATGTGCACCGCAGCGAAGAGCACCGCCGACCGAAGGATGGCGCGGCGCGCCGTGCCGGTTGCGCGCCAGGCCGTCTGGGCGAACCCGCGGAAGAACAGCTCCTCGTAGATCGGCGCCACGATGGCCCCGGTCACGAGGTTGAGGAGCAGGCCGCCCTCGGAGCCCGTTGGAGGGAGCGGGCTCGCCGGCTGTTGTCCGATCGCCAGCACGAGGGCATAGATCACCAGCGCCGTGACCACGATCACCGGGATCGCGAACGCCGCACCCCAGACGAACTCGCGCAGGGCGGCCGCCGACGGCCGCGTCCAGCCCATGGCGGCCCAGGAGATGCCCTCGCCGACCACCACCACGCGGAGCACGAGCACGACCACGATGCCCTGCAGGATGGCGCCGACCAGCGCGAGGGGCGGCCCATCGAGCGTGGCGCCGAGCAGGACGAACGGGGTCAGGGCGACGATCGCCGCGAGGTACCAGCCCACCAGGACGGCGGCCAGCACGAGGACCGGCGACGGGCCCGCGTAGGCCGCGCCGGCACGCCGGCGCTCGATGGCCTGCGATCCGGCCAGGAACAGCAACCCTGCGAAGGTCACGGCCAGGCCGATGGCGAAGAGCACGCCGCCCGCGGTCGTCCGGCCGGCGAGCAGGCTGACGAAGGCCGTGCCACCGCCCAGGAGCGTGGCGATCCAGCCGGCCCCGTAGAGGGCCGGGGCGGCGCGGCCCTCCAGGGTGAATCGGAAGAGGCCGAACGTGCCCACGGGATCGGCGGCTTCTGGCGGCGCCGACGCCGGCAAGGAATCTGCGTCAGCCGGCGCGGCACCCGCTTCGGGCTCGGAGTGCTCCGCGGGTACCTCGGGCGCCTCGGGCGGCGGCGCCCCTGGGTCGTCCGGCGAGTCGGTCAAGACTCGGCGACGGGATCGATCGGGCGGGCCGCGGGCGGATGTGGCTCGGCGGACGGGCGGCGCACGGCACGAAGCGAGGCTCGCACCGCATCGGCCGGCCCAGACCGGCCGGCTCCCGGGCCGATGGCCTCCGGGGTAGGTGCCTGGATGGCCGGCGCCGGGACCGCGGACGTGATCGCATCGTGGCGCTCGAAGTCCCGCCCGCACCATGCGCACAGGGACCAGTCCAGGCCCACGAGCTTGGAGCAGTTGGGGCAGACCCGGTTCAGGCGGGTCCGACAGGTGGGGCAGATGATCCACTCGTCGTTGACCCGGCGATCGCACGATGGGCAGTGGCGGATCGCCTCGATCTCGGCGAGCATCGCCTCCTCGGCCAGGTTGCGCTCATAGATCTCGCCGATGCGCTCCTGCGGCCGGATCACGCGATAGGTGAAGACCGCGAGCGGGAACAGGACCGGGGTGAAGATGATGATGAAGGCCGAGGCGAGGTACGGCGCGATGGGATTCTCGGTCCGCAGCTGCATGTCACGGAAGGCCCAGTAGGCCGCCGCGATCCAGAGCACCACCCAGTAGATGAGGACGATGCGGCCGCCGAGCTGGATGACCGGGTTGTCGAAGATGGACCCGATCGCGTCGCCGATCGTGCCGAGGATCTGTTCCATCCGCGGGGTAGGAGCCTCCGTGCCGGTTCTCGTCGTCCGGACCGAGGCCCGGGCGGTCGCCGCAGTGTAGCAGGGGCTCTCGGACGGTCAGCCGGGGCCGTCGGTGACGTCCTGGTGCGGCGCCACGCCCAGCACCCCGCCGACGATGAGCATGAGCGCAGCCGCCGCCGCGATCACCGAGCCCCATTCCGAGCCGAAGTCGCCGAGCACGAACGGCCAGAGCAGGCCGAGATAGAGGCCGCCACCGAGCAGGCCGAGGACGCCGTTGCGGACCCAGGACGCGATGCGATTCGGGAGGATCGCGAGGACCGCGGTGACCACGAGGATGAGGAGGATCGGAAGCCGCGACGCCGAGGACAGGCCCCACGAGCTCAAGTAGTCGACGACGCGGGGCGCCCACGGCAGGAGGAAGGCGAGCGACCCGACGACGCTGCCCCCGGCGACGAGCCATGTCGCAATCGTCCCGGGCTGTCCGAACGGCAGGTCCGCAAAGAGCGACGCTCGTCCGGGCGTGAGCTGCGATCGGGGTGCGGGCGGCGCCGGCGGTGGCGCGGCTACCAGGGGTGCGGCCTCGACCGGCGAGGCCTCGGGCATGTCCGCGTGCCACGCGCCGGCCTGGGGCGGCGGAGCGGCGATCGGCTCCCGCACCACGGGCAGGCTGGGGGTGGGAGCCGGCCGATGCACGGTCGACGGTGGAAGGTAGGCGCCCGGGACGATCCCGCCCGCGGTCAGTCCCTCGGCCGCTCCGGCGGCGGATTCGACCGGCGCCTCGAGGAGGCCGGGTTCCCGCTCGCCGTCGCCGCCCCGCGTGTCGGAGGCGGCCCCATCGCCCTCCGGGTCGGACCCTTGGATATCCATGTCCGCGGCGGGCGAGGGTGGCTCGCCGTGGACCGGGAACCCGCAGTTCGAGCAACGCTCGTCATCCTCGCGCACGGGCTGTCCGCATGATCGGCACGGCATGGAACCGCTGGGCATCGCGACCTCCCCGTCCTGGCGCCCGCCCGACGTCCTGTCGGCGCCCCTTCAGGGTGCCAGATCGAGGACCGTCCGGGAACCCCCGGCGGGATCAGGACCGGATGGCCCAAAGGTCCCGGGCGTGCCGGAGCCGCGCACGAGCGCCGTCCAGGCCAGCGACCGCCACGTGGTGAGCGCCGCGAGCAGCCCGAGGCTCGCAACGGTGGCGAGCCCGAGGAGGCTGACGGCCAGGACCGCCTCAACGAGCGGATCCCGTCCGAGCAGCGCCACGCGGGCGAGGCCGAACGATGCGCCCACGGCCGCCATCGCCAGCGCGGCCCCGAGCGCGACGCCCATCCCGCCCACGACCACGAGCACCAGCCCCGCGGGCGACGTCGCGGTCACGAGCCCGCGGAACAGCGCCCTCCCCGCCGGCGCGCCGAGCACCCGATGCCGCACGGCGGCGCCGCCGACCGCCTCCCCGAGCAGCCAGGTCGCGACCAGCAGGGACGCCACATCGGGGACGCGGGCGACGACCCGGATGACCACCGGGATCGCGGGATCGCCGGGCCGGATCAGCTCGTCGTAGGCCTCGCTCACCACCCGCGCCGCCCCCCACGCCAGCACGAGCGCCGTCGGCACGTGCGCGGCGAGGCGCATTGCGGCCGCGGTCCAGGCGTCGCCGCGGGCGTCGCGGGAGGGCTCGGCGGCATCGGAAAGGCCGTCGATCGCCCCTCCCCGGTCGTCGTCATCGGGCCGAAGCGCGCGGCGCACGAGCGCAAGTTCCATCGCCGCCGCGATCGCGCCACCGGGCACGAGCCAGGCCACCACGCCGAGCACGAGGAGTCCCACGAGCAGCAGGAACGCCGGCGAGGGTCCGCCGAAGATGAATCCGACCAGCGTCGGCCCGAGGGCGTTGGCAAGCCCAGCGGTGGTCGGGAACGGGATCGTCGCCGCGAGCAGGAGGATGACGCCGCCCCGGAGCAGGAACGGACCCAGCGCGAGGGGCCACCAGGCGGGGTGCTCGAGGGCGTCGAATACCGCGCTGCCGAGCGCGGCGAGCGGGTGCCGGCCCGTGGTGGGGCCCAGCCTCAGGGAGCTGGAGCCGGCGTGGCGCCGGCGAGGGCGTCGAGCTGCGAGAGCGCCTGCCGAACGAGTTCGATCTCGCGCCCGTAGGCGGCGAAGTCACCCGCTCGGAGCGCCGCCTGGGCGGCCTCGAAGTGCGCGTTCGCGTATTCGACGAGGCCGGCGACGTCGGTCGGGAGGTCCGGCCCGATCGTCGGGCCCGGCGTCGGATTCGTCGTCGGCCCGGGGGTCGCGCCGGGGCCCGGGGTGGGGGTCGGGCCGGGGGACTGCGTCTCGAGGAGCAGGTCGAGCGCCTCGCTCAGCGTGGTGCCCCACACGACCGCCGTGGGCGAGGCGACGACGATCCGCTGGAATTCCGGGAACTTCGACGAGGTCGACTGCAGGTACACAGGCTGCAGGTAGATGAGCGTGTCCCCCACCGGCACCACGATGAGGTTGCCGCGCACGACCGAACTGCCCGATTGGTTCCACAGCGTGACCTGCGCGCTGATCGTCGGGTCCTGGTCGATCCGGGCCTCGATCTGGGCCGGGCCGAACACCGAGGTATTGGTCGGGAAGCCATACACGCGGACGTCGCCGTAGTGCGCCGGATCGTTGCGGGCGGCAATCCAGGCGATCATGTTGGGTCGTCCCGACGGCACCATCGGCTGGAGGAGCAGGAACTCGGGATCGGGCTCGCCGGGCATCCGCATGATCACGTAGTAGGCCTCGGACGGGAGGCTCTGCGCGTTGGTCTGGGCGTCGGTGACGGTCCAGCGATCCTCGTTCCGGAAGAACGTCTCGGTGTCGAGGACGTGGTACTGGCCGTAGATCGCGGTCTGGATGTTGAAGAGGTCCTCGGGCACACGGAGGTGGCCGCGCAGGTCGTCGGGCAACTGGTCGAGGGGCGTGAACAAGCCCGGGAAGACCCCCTCCCATGCCTGGATCAACGGGTCGCGCGGGTCGGCCACGTAGAAGGTCATCGTGCCGTCGTAGGCGTCCATGACCACCTTGACGCTGTTCCGGATGTAGTTGAGGTCGGTCGGGAGCAGGCCCGACGCCGCGAGGTTGCCCGGGTTGAAGGGCTGGGCGTGCGGGAACCGGTTCGAGACGGTGAACGCATCCTGGACGTACACGAGGCGGCCGTCGCCGCGGACCACCACGTACGGATCCTTGTCGTACTCGAGGAAGGGCGCGATCAGGTTCAGGCGTTCGTTGAGCGCACGATGGACCAGGAGCTGGCTGTCGGCCGTGATCTGGTCGCTGATCATCAGGTTCAGGTCGCGGAACCGGAGCGAGAACAGGAGCCGCGACAGGGTGGTGTCGAGCTTGATCCCGGTGGTCCCGGACCATCGCGTCTGGACGCCGGTGTCCCCGTCGCCCTCACCGCGCGGATAGTCGAACTCTGACTGGCGGGCGCCCACGACCACCCAGTCGGAGGAGGCCTCGCCAAAGTAGATCCGCGGCTGCGTCACCGCGGGCGCCCCCGTTGCCGACACCGGCGGGAGGTCGCGGATGAGCAGCACGGGCTGGCCCTCGTCGGTGACCTCGTTGACCGGCACCATCGCGATGCCGATGCCGTGGGTATAGATGATCCGCTGGCTCACCCAGCCCGCGGCCGTGTCGCTGTTGTCCAGGTTGAGCTCGCGGGCCGAGAGCATGACCTGGCGGGGCACGTCGCCGACCACGTAGCGATCCGTGTCGACGTCGACGAAGTCGTAGTAGCGGCGCACGGTCTGGAGCTGGTCGAGCGTGTTGCCGAGCGGTCGGTAGTCCCACAGGCGGGCGTTCGCGAACGTGGCGCTGTCGGCCTCGATCGAGGCCTCCGTGAGCGGCGCCGATCCGTCGTACCGACGCTCCTCCCAGTCCGAGAGGTCGTAGGCGAGCCGGGTCATGGCGATGTTGTTCGCGATGTACGGCGCTTCCTGGTTGTACTGGTTCGGGTTGACCTGGAACCGCTGGATGACCTCGGGGTACAGGCGACCCACGAAGAGCGAGGCGAGGAACCAGGCCACGAGGGTCATGCCCAGCGGCCATGTCCAGCGGGTGAAGGCTGCGCCCACGAGGAAGGCCGCGGCGAAGCCCGACAGCACGGTCAGGATGTCGTAGGCGACGAACTGGGCGTTCTGGTCCGTGTAGCTCACGCCCTGGACGAACCCGCGCGTGGAGTAGGCCAGCTCGTACTTGTCGAGCTGGTACCCGAACGCGATCGAGAGGAGGAAGAGCCCGGCGAGGATCGCGAGGTGCACCCTGGCCCGCGACGCGAGCTCGAGCGAGCCTCCCGCCGCGCCCGCGAGGTATCGGCCTCCGGCCAGCGCCGCAGCGCCGATAACCAGGACGTTGAACACCGACTGGACCGTCCGCAGGAACGGCAGGTCGAACAGGAACCACGAGATGTCGCGGCCGAAGATCGGGTCCGTGGTGACCGTGCCGTCGGCGCCCAGGAAGGGCACCCGATGGAGCCACAGGGCGATGGTGTCCCAGCGGGCGGCCACCGCGCCGCCGACGATCAGGGCACCGAAGACCGCGAGGCCGGCCAGGACGATGGTCGCGACCGGGGCGAGATCGGGCATGACGAGCGGCCGGTCGTTGACCGGGCGAGGGCCGGGCTCCCGGCCGCGCGGCTCGAAGGAACCGCTGAGCGACGCTTCCCCGAGGCGCTCGAAGAGCTCCCGGAACGAACCGGGCGTGCCGCTCGGAGGCGGAGCCAGGCGGCCGGCCAGCCAGAGGTTGGCCAGGAGGAACAGCAGGGCGGCGAGGCCGACGCCGAGGAAGAGGCCGGCCGATGCACCGATGCGCGTCCAAAAGACGCTGTCGAACCCGACCGACGTGAACCAGATGGCGTCGGTCCAGAACTCGATGATGCCGGCGCCGAAGAACAGGATGAGCAGGAAGGCGACGATCACCACCGTCAGTCGACGGTTGCCGCCACCCACTGGACGTGCCGGTGCGGGCCGTGGCCGACGTCGCGTCGGACCACCGCTCCGGCCCGATTCGGGTCCGCTCGGTTCGAAGGCGCCGAACGGGTCCTCGCGGTCGTTCACCTGGTGCAGTCTACGATGCGGGGCCGTTTCTGCCCCCCGACGCCATCGGGTCGTCCCGGGTCGATGCCGGGAGTCGGCCCGCCGTCACCGCCGTCCGAGGGTCTCGAAGGCACGCACGAAGGCCACCTGGACCTCGCGCGCCAGCTCGTTCGGGCGCATCGTCGCCGCCCGGGCCGGCTCCCATTGGAAGGCGGCACGGAGCGCCGCCGGGGCGCGCCACGGACGCTCCTGGTCGTCGGGCGGGACCATGAGCCCGAGCCGGATGCCGAGGCGGCCGCCGTCCTCCAGGATGAGGCCCGACAGGCCGCCGCTCACGGCCGGCCCGAGGCGGGCCAGGGGTGGGTCGGGGGGCGGGCCGGCCGCGGGGGCCAGGTCTCGAAACGACACGACGCCGTCCCGGTCCGCGACCCAGATCACGCCGAGCCACCAGCCGTCGGGGCCGTCCGACGGACGGCTCATGCCCACGTCGAACGTGTGTCCGCCGTGCTCGAAGGACAGGGTCTTGAGATACGAGGGTCCGGGGCTCGGGAGGCGGTCGGGCATCGCCGCAGGATAGCCGGGAGCGCCCGTCAGGAGCTTCGGAAGGATTGGTACGCCGGATCCGTGGCCGGGACCGGCCGGGGTCAGGGCTGCGCCGGCTCCTCGCCTCGCGAGGCTTCGTCCTGCTCGAGGGCCGAGGCCACGGGATCCTCGGCTGCCGGCGTCCCGTCGTCGCCAGCCTCGCCCGCCGGTACCGCGCCGGATTCAGCGAGCGCCTCGGCCTCGCGTGCTCGAAGCTCGGCCTGGAGGGCCTCGAGCTCCATCCGCAGCATCTCGCGGCGGACGGCGTTCGACGGCGGCTCCACGGTGGCCGGCGTCCCCGGCTCGGCGTCACCCTGGTAATCGCCGGAAAGCCACCCGAGCAGGCCGCGTGAGCGGGGCGCGCCGGCGCGAGCCTTCAGGAGCGCCTCGTGGTCGACCCGGGTGAGGCCGGGGACATCGTCAGGGGCCGCCTCGCCCAGCGACGCACCGCAGGACGGGCAGCGCTCCGCGTCGGCCGAGGGCAGCTCGGCCGAGCACCACGGACAGACAGGTGGGTGGTCCGCGCCGGGTCCGCCCCCGGACAGCGCTTGCTCGGACATGGCGACACTGTAGCGCGCACGCGGGACGGCGGAATAGTCCCATCGTCATGCCCCGCGGGTTGGGCCGGCGGGGGCCCGCCGTGCGACCGGGCGCATCGGCCGCCGCGCGCGGGTCGAGGCCCTTGCCAAGGGCTGTCCGGCCCGCCACGCTGATCGCGCCATGACCTACTCCATCGTCGCACGCGACCCGATCACGGGCGAACTCGGCGTCGCCGTCCAGAGCCGCTGGTTCGCCGTGGGCCCGATCGTGCCCTGGGTCCGGGCAGGCGTCGGCGCCATCGCCACCCAGTCGTTCGTGGACACGCGCTACGGCGCGGTCGGGCTCGAGCGACTCGCCGCGGGTGAGGCCCCCTCGGACGTGCTCGCGGCGCTCCTTGCCGCCGATCCGGATCCCGGCGTTCGCCAGGTCGGGATGGTCGACGCCTTGGGCCGCGTTGCCGCCTGGACCGGCGGCGACTGCGTCGCGGCGGCGGGCCACCTCGAGGGCGACGGGGTCACGGTGCAGGCCAACATGATGGAGCGCGCGACCGTGTGGCCGGCGATGCTTCGGGCCTACGAATCGACCGCGGGCGACCTCGCCGACCGCCTCGTCGCCGCGCTCCATGCCGCCGAGGCCGAGGGCGGCGACGTCCGGGGTCGCCAGTCCGCGGCCCTCGTGGTCTCGCGCGACCCCACGACCCCGCGTCCGTGGGAGCACCGCTTCGACCTCCACGTCGACGACGCGCGAGTCCCGCTCGAGGAGCTCGATCGCCTGCTCGCGGTGGCGCGCGCCTACGAGGCCTTCGATCGCGCCTTCGAGTCCGTGGCGGCCGGTGAGCGCGGGGTTGCGCTCGGGTTCTTCGAGGAAGCGGCGGCCCTCGCGCCTGATGACGACCAGATTCGCCTGTGGCTGGCGCTCGCCGTCTTCGATTCCGGCGACGAGGCGCGCGGCCGACGGCTGTACCAGTCGGCGCTTGCCCGGGAACCGCGGTCCGGGGAACACCTCCGCCGGTTCGTGGCCGCCGGCCAGCTCCCCGGTGCAGAGCGCCTGGTCGAGGCGCTCCTCAAGCGTGGGTGACGGCCCGTCACGCAACACCGTTGCCCGTCGTCAGCGGGCCGTGCGAACGTCGATGGGGATCGCGCTGGTGCTGCTCGTTGCCGCGTGCGGAGGCGGCGCCGCGAGTCCGTCGCCGTCCGACCCAACCCCGACCCTGACGCCGGCACCGAGCGCGCCACCCCCGACGTCCACGCCCGAGCCAACGCCAACGCCGGTGCCGAGCCCGGTCGCGCTCGCGTGGGACGCCCTGCCGGCGTTGCAGGCCAGCCTCGTCGACGTGACGGCGATCTGCGACCCGAGTCCGGGGCTCCAGTTCCCCGATGCCGGCGACAGCCTGATCGCGTGCTCGGACGGGCTCGACGTCGGGATCCGGGCCATCGAGACCGCGACCGACCTGCCGATCGCGCGCGCCTACCTCCAACTTCCACGCTGCGACGTGGCGCCGTGCACGCTGGAGGAACGCAGCACCGGCTCCGTGACCGCGTGGACCCAGGCGGGCGCCTGGACGACGAACCTCGACGCCGTGGCGCGGAGTGCGACCCTTCCGCGGCCTGACGCGGCAACGTCCTGGCCGACCCTTGAAGCACCCGTGCCCGCCATCGAGCGACCGGACCTCGGGCCGAGCCCGGACGAGGTGGCCACTCGCGAGCCCGCCCCGTTCTGCGGCCGCTTCGAATTCGAGACGCCCGAGGACGTGCCGATCTGCTTCCTCGCGGCAGTGCTGGCCGGGCGGCCGGCCGAGGCCGTCGAGGCCGTGTACGGCACCGAGGGTGGCCAGACGATCGTGCTGTGGCGCTTCAGCGGCACGGGCTCCGTCGCGTACTACTCCCGCGGCATCGACGCCAACGCGGTCGTCGGCGGCTGGTACGCCCAGCGCGCAAGCGTTTCGATGGGCGTCGAGCCCGCCTGGTGGAGTGCGGAGCCGATCGACGGGACGTACCGGGAGCTGCCCTAGCCCGTCACTCCCACTCGATGGTCGCGGGCGGCTTGGACGAGATGTCGTAGACGACCCGGTTCACCCCGGGCACCTCGTTGACGATCCGCGAGGAGATCCGGGCCAGGACGTCGTAGGGCAACTTGGCCCAGTCTGCGGTCATGCCGTCCTCGGACGTCACGGCGCGGATCGCGACCACGTTGGCGTACGTCCGGCCATCCCCCATCACGCCGACGCTGTTGATGGGCGTGAGGATGGCGAATGACTGCCACACGCTCCGGTACAGGCCCGCGCCCTTGATCTCGTCGATGACGATCCAGTCGGCATCGCGCAGCGTGTCGAGTCGTTCTGCCGTGACCTCGCCGATGATCCGGATGGCCAGGCCCGGCCCCGGGAACGGCTGGCGCTGGACCATGGCGTCGGGCAGGCCCAGCTCGGTGCCCACGAGGCGCACCTCGTCCTTGAACAGGTACCGGAGCGGTTCGATGAGCTTGAACCGCAGGTCCGCGGGCAGTCCGCCGACGTTGTGGTGCGTCTTGATCTTCTGGGCCGTCTTGGTCTCGGCCGTGGCGCTCTCGATGACGTCGGGATACAGGGTGCCCTGGGTCAGGAAGTCGATCTGGCCGAGCTTGGCTGCCTCCTCCTCGAAGACCCGGATGAACTCGTCGCCGATGATCTTGCGCTTCTGCTCCGGGTCCACCACGCCCGCCAGCCGGGCCAGGAACCGCTCGCGCGCGTCGACCATGACAAGGCGCATGCCCAGGTGCTGCTCGAACGTCGCCCGCAGGAGCTCGGACTCCTTCTTGCGCATGAGCCCGTGGTCGACATAGATGCAGGTGAGCCGGTCCCCGACCGCCCGATGCACGAGGGCCGCGGCGACCGCGGAATCCACGCCCCCCGAGAGGGCACAGATGACCTTGCCGTCCGAACCCACGGCCCGGGCGTGCTCGTCCACCCGCGTGCGGATCTCGGCGACGGTTGATTCGATGAAGTTGGCCGGGGTCCACGTGGCCCGCGTGCCCGCGATGCCCAGGACGAAGTTCCGCAGCACGTCGCGCCCGTGGGGCGTGTGGACGACCTCCGGATGGAACTGGATGCCATAGAGGTTGCGGGACGGATCGACCAGGCCGGCGAAGGGCGTCGAGCCGCTCTGGGCGGTGGAGTGGAAACCCTCGGGCAGGCGGGTGATCGAATCGCCGTGGCTCATCCAGACCGGCTGGTCACGCTCGAGGCCCGCGAACAGCGGGTCGTCGGCCGTGATCGAGACCGTGGCCGGCCCGTACTCGCGCTTCGAGGCGGGCAGGACGTCGCCGCCGAGCTCGAGGGCCATGAGCTGGGCGCCGTAGCAGATGCCAAGCACGGGCAGCCGGCCGCTCCAGATGGCGGGGTCGGGCTTCGGGGCCCCCTCGTCGTAGACGGACATCGGGCCGCCCGACAGGATGATGGCGTCGGCGCCGCGGCGCTCGATCTCCTCGAGCGGGGTGTCGTGGGGAAGCAGCTCCGAGTAGACGTTGAGCTCCCGCACCCTGCGGGCGATGAGCTGGGCGAACTGGCTCCCGAAGTCGAGCACGACCACGGATCCGTGGCTCGTGGCGGTCGGCCGGTCGGAGGACGTCCGCTCCGGGGATGGCGCATTCAGCGCCGTCTCGAGATAGGCCTCCACCTCGGCATCGTCCGGGGCGAGGACGCGATGGCCGGCATTCGCCGCCTCGCCGTGGACGGTCTTGCCCTTGTCGGCCACCCTCGATCGAGCCCTCCTGTGCGGTGTCGCCCAGTGTACCGGCGCACCGGCGATCGGTCGGCACGGGTGTCGAGGGGCGCCCGACCCCTGCGCCGCGCGTCGAGGAGCGCCCGACGTCGGCAGGGCCGGGCTTGCACGGCGGGGTACGGTGGTGGCACCCGTGGGCATGAGGCACCGTGATGGCTGAACGACGTCCCCGCACGAAACGCGACCAGGCTCGGGAGCTGCGATCGCTCGCGCCGGTGTGGCCGGACCCGCCGGTCACCGAGGTCGGGGCAACCGCCCGCACCATCTCCGGCAAGCGCTATCGGAAGGAACTCGAGGGCCTCCAGGTGGAGCTGGCCAAGCTCCAGGAATGGATTCGCCAGCAGGGCCTTCGGATCGTCGTGCTGTTCGAGGGGCGCGACGCCGCGGGCAAGGGCGGAGCGATCAAGACCATTTCGCTTGGCCTCAATCCGCGCATCTGCCGTGTCGTCGCCCTCGGGACGCCGACCGAACGCGAGCGGTCGCAGTGGTATTTCCAGCGCTACGTCGCCGAACTGCCGGCCGCGGGCGAGATGGTCCTCTTCGACCGGAGCTGGTACAACCGGGCCGGCGTCGAGCACGTGATGGGCTTCTGTACCGAGGACGAATACCAGGAGTTCCTGCGATCCGCCCCGGAGTTCGAGCGGATGCTCGTGCGCAGCGGGATCCTCGTGGTGAAGTACTGGTTCTCCGTCAGCGACGCCGAGCAGGAGCGCCGCTTCCAGAGCCGGATCGACGATCCCACCAAGCGCTGGAAGCTCAGCCCGATGGACCTCCAGTCCCGCGCCCGCTGGGTGGAGTACTCGAAGGCCAAGGACGCGATGTTCGCGGCGACCGACATCAAGCAGGCGCCCTGGTACGTGGTCAATGCCGACGACAAGAAGCGTGCCCGGCTCAACGTGATCCATCACCTCCTCAGCCTCATCGACTACGAGGACCTCACGCCCGCCCCGATCCA
>CAZVDO010000044.1:0-15161 GCA_964625345.1 uncultured Anaerolinea sp.
TCATCCAGGAACCCTCGGTGGTGGCCGTGGATGACGACAACCGCATCCGGGCCGTGGGCGAGGAAGCCCGCGAGATGATCGGGCGGACGCCGGGCAACATCCAGGCCATCCGGCCGATGAAGGACGGCGTCATCGCCGACTACGTCATCACCGAGGCCATGCTCCGCTTCTTCATCGGCAAGGCCACCCAGGGCAAGCTCCTGTTCAGCCGGCCCGAGGTGATGATCAGCGTCCCGGCCGGCGTCACGTCGGTCGAGAAGCGGGCGGTTCGCGACGCCGCGCTCAAGGCTGGGGCCAAGGAGGCCTACCTGATCGAGGAGCCGCTCGCGGCGGCCATCGGCGCGAACGTGCCCATCAGCGGGCCCTCCGGGAACATGGTCATCGACATCGGCGGCGGCACGAGCGAGATCGCCGTGATCGCCCTCGGGGGGATCGTCGTGTCGACGTCGCTCCGGGTCGGCGGCAACCGCTTCGACGAGGCCATCGCCTCGTACGTGCGCAAGAAGTACAACCTGATGATCGGCGAGCGCACGGCCGAGGAGGTCAAGATCGCGATCGGGACGGCCCTGCCGCTCGAGCGCGAGCTGTCGATGGAGGTGCGCGGCCGCGACCTCATCGCGGGGCTGCCGCGGACGATCCCCATCACCTCGTCCGAGGTCATGGAGGCCATCGAGGCGCCGCTCCAGCAGCTCGTCGCCGCGGTCCGCCAGGTACTCGAGCAGACACCGCCCGAGCTCAGCTCCGACATCATCGACAAGGGCATGGTCATGTCCGGCGGCGGCGCCCTCCTCCGGAACATCGACAAGCTCCTCACGCAGGTCACCGGCGTGCCCTGCCACGTCGCCGAGAACGCCCTGAACTGCGTCGCGCTCGGGACGGGCGAGGCGCTCAAGCACTACGGCTTCTTCAAGAAGTCGCTGGTCCAGTCGTTCTAGGCCGCCCAGGCCCCGCATGGACGGTGCGCGAGCCTTCGTGGACCTCCACTGCCACACCTCGGCGAGCTTCGATTCGCTCGCCTCGCCGCGATCCGTGGCCGCCGCCGCGGCCAAGCGCGGCCTGACCCACCTCGCGATCACCGACCACGACCGGATCGAAGGCGCCCTCGAGGCGCGCGACCTCGCACCGGCCGGCCTGACGATCCTCGTGGGCGAGGAGATCCGGACGCTCGACGGCGATCTCATCGCGGTCTTCCTCGAGCGGGCGGTCCCGCCCGGCCTGCCGGCGGCCGAGGCGATCGCCGCCGTGCGCGACCAGGGGGGCCTGGTCGGGATTCCCCACCCATTCGACCGGTTCCGCGGCTCGATGGCGAAGGGCGAGGGCATCCGGAACCTCGAGGCGCTGGCCGCGACGGTGGACTGGGTGGAGGCGTGGAACGCCCGCCTCCTCGTCGGCGACGGCAACGCCCGGGCGGCCGACCTCGCCCGCGCCGCCCACGTGGCGGCCGTGGCCGTGTCGGACGCCCACACCGCGACCGAGGTCGGCGTGGCCTGCACCGTGCTGGCCGGCGATCCCTCGACGCCCGAGGGCCTCCGGTCCGCCCTCGCCGGCGAGCGACAGCTCGTGACCGGCCGCGCCTCCGCCTACGTCCGGCTCGTGACGCCGCTGGCGAAGGTGGTCCAGCGGGCCCGTGGCCGTGGGCGCGTCCGTCCCGTGGCCGCCTCGTGACCGCCCCAACGGGGGGCTCCGCCGAGGACCTGCCGGGCGATGACGCGCCGGGCCTGGAGCCGGAGGTCAGCCCGGACCAGCTCTCCCTGGCCCGGCGGCTCCGCCAGCCCCGGACGATCGTGTCCCTCGTGCTGCCGCTCATCCTGCTGGGGCTGTTCGTGCGCAGCCTGCCGGGGTTCCGGCTCGACGAGCTTCCGGACAAGATCCTCCACGCCAACGGGGCCGTGCTGTTCGCCGCGTTCGCGGTCTTCTACCTCGGGTTCCCGCTGCGCGGCCTGCGCTGGACGTACCTGATCCGGCGCACGGGGTTCCCGCTGCGCCTGCGGGACGGGACCGAGATCCTGTTCCTCTCCTGGCTCGTGAACTGCCTCGTGCCGGCGAAGCTCGGCGACATCTACCGGGCGTACCTGCTCAAGATCAACTCGACGGTCTCGCTCTCGCGCACCTTCGGAACGGTGTTCGTGGAGCGGATCCTCGACCTGTTCGCGATCGTGGTGCTCGGGCTGGCCTCGGGCTTCGTCTCGTTCCGGACCGGGCTGCCGACCGAGGTCCAGATCGTGTTCGCCGCGGGCGTCGTGTTCGTGGTCGTCCTCGCCGGCGGGTTGCTGACGATGCGGAACTTCGGCCGGCGCATCCTCAACGCGCTGCCCGTGCCCGCCCGGATCGTCGAGTTCTACGATCGGTTCGAGGAGGGCGTCTTCGCCTCGGTCGGCCTCCGGGCGCTGCCCGGCCTCGTGGTCCTCACCGGCCTCATCTGGGCCACCGAGGCCACCCGCCTGTACCTCGTCGTGGAGGCGCTCGGGCTGCCGGACGTCCACCTCGGGATCAGCGGCGCCTTCTTCATTGCCCTGTCCGCATCCCTGCTCACCGCCATCCCGATCACGCCGGCGGGGCTCGGCTTCGTCGAGGGCGCCGTGGTCGGATTGCTGACCCTCGTCTATGGCGTGCCCCAGGCCGAGGCGCTCGCGATCACCCTCGTCGACCGGACGATCTCGGTGCTCACGATCATCATCCTCGGGTCGATCCTGTACGCGGTGTCGCCCAAGCGACGGGGCGCTGGAGTGGCTTCCGCCAGCCCGATCTGACCGGGCGTACCGGACGCGGTCACGGTGCCCCGCCGCACGGCGCGCGAGGGTCCTGCCCCGAGCCGGCCTGGACCGGTACCACGCTCCGCCTCCGACCTCCCTCGACCGCACCCGACCGGACCAGCCGGGACCGCGGCGCGGCCCCCGTGCCGAGGTACCAACGGGTGATATGGGCGGGGACTCCACGCACCGATAGTCGGCTCATCAGGCAACCGCGCCACAAGCCCAAGCGGAGCGCACGGACCCAGCATGACCACCCAGAACGGTCGAGCCTTCAACGAATGGCTGCGAGCCCAGCTCAAGGCCAAGAAGATGTCGCAGCGCCAGCTGGCGCAGCAGTCGGGCGTCGACCACTCCACCATCTCGCGCCTCATTCGCGGTGATCGCATGCCCTCCCTGGGCACGGCCACCAAGCTGGCGCGCGGGCTGCGCGAGATCCGCGAGGACGCGGACACCGCCCAGTACCTCGGGATGGTGACCAGTGGCCCGCAGAACCCCACGGCCCGTGTCGAGTACGCGCTGCGTGCCGACGACGCCCTGGGCGAGGCCCAGGTGCGCCAGATCATGGAGTACTACCTCGCGGTCCGGATGCGCCGCTTCGGCCGCGTCTTCCACGCCGACCGCACCGAGACCCCCGGGCCGTCCGGCGGCGTCGGCGGCAACGGCAACGGCAACAGCAGCGCTCAGGTCCGCGGGGTCGGCCTTCGGCCCTCGGGGGACCGCTCGAGCGCGAGCGGGGCCGCCGGCGGGACCACCCGCCCGGCACCCGTCGGGTCCGGCCGTCCGCGCGCCATGGTCGCCGGCTACGGGCCCACCACGGGCATCCTCGTCCCTCGCGTCGGCGTGGCCACGCGGTCCGCTCCGACCCCCAGTTTCAACCGCACCTCCACCCGGTCGACGGACCGGTACTGATACCGCATCCAGCGCAGGAGTCCGGACGCACCTCCACGTCCGGGTCTCGGGGACAGCGAACGCCGGCGTTTCGGGGCGCCGGCGTTCGCTCTTTTCCTTGATCCGGGTGTCCGGGTGGAGCCGCGCATCCGGGTGGCTCCGAGCCTTCGGCCCGCGACCTCGCCGCCCCTCGGCCCGCGGCCTCGCCGGCCGGTGCCGCCGTCCGTCAGCGACTCGGCGGCGCCTCGATCCGGTAGACCGAGACCACCGTCCGGGTGCTCGCCACGAATCGATCCAGGAGCACCGGTCGCACCGCCGTCCCGGTGCCGCTCCCGGCCTCGGCCGCGAGCCGTGTGACATAGCGGTCCTCGGCCGGGCCGCCGCAGGCGTCCCCGATGACCCGCTCGAAGAGCCGATCGCAGGCGATCACGAGGTCCTGGCCCTCGACCAGCGGCAGCGCCGACGTGTCGACATCGGTCGCGATCGCGGCCACGGACGCCCCGGCGGCGACGATCGGATAGCCGAGCCCCTCGGCGGTCTTGAAGATCGGGAGCCCGCGGACGTCGAACGTCGCGCCCGGATCCAGGGCGACCACGCGCGCCCCGGCATCGCGCATGACCGGCCAACCGCCGGCGGCGTGCGTGAGCGGCGGCCACTGCCCGACGTCCAGGGCCACCAACCCGACCATCGCGAGTGAGACGACGGCCCGGGCGGCCACGTCGACCCGGGCCTCGAGGCCCATGCCGGCGCCGAGGGCGCGCGCCGCCAGTGCGACCGCCACCACCACGATCGGGTCGGCAAAGGCGTGGTAGTGGTCGTTGGGCAGGCCGGGCACGACCGCCTGCAGGGACGGGGCGAGGAGCGAGAGGGCCAGCACGCTCCAGAGCACGCCGGCGCCGAGCCAGCGCGCCGCCGTGCGCTCGGCGCCACGGCCCGCCAGGGCGAGCCACGTGACCAGGACCAGGCTGGCACTGACCACGATGATCGCGGCGGCCGGCGTGGAGCTGACCAGGCCGACCAGCGGCCAGCCGACGATCCGCAGGAAGGTGAAGGCGAGCGACGCGACCGGGTCGAGGTCGCCGGCGCCGGATGCGCCGCCGCGGACGTAGTCGAGCAGGTGCCGGGTCTCCTCGAACCCTGTCTGGAGTTCGCTGACGAGGAGCGGGACGTACAGCACGGCGACGATGGCCAGCCCGATGCCGATTGACCCGGCGGCGTGCCGGGCGGCCGCGCGGTCCCCGGCGCGCAGTGCCCGGATGGCATCGGCGACAGGCCACGCGAGGACGATCGGCAGCAACGTGATGCCGAGGACGTGGAGCTGCATGACCATCCCGGCCGACGCGATCGCGGCCACGGTCCAGCGGCGGCGCCCGCTCACGTGCCCGCGCCACGCGCAGCCGAGCGCGAGCGCCGCGAAGAGCGGGATCGGGTTCGGGTTCCAGATGAAGATCGATTCCTCGATCGCGCCGGGGGACACGGCCAGGAGGAGGCCCGCCAGCGCACCCACGACGGGCCCGCCGATCATCCGGGCGAACCACCACGTCGCGATTACGCCGGCCACGCCGAGGAGGCCGATCCAGGCGATCACCGCCGACGGATTCACGCCCGACAGGAGGGCCGCCGGCGCGAGGAGGTAGTAGTAGGCCGCACCGTGGTGGAAGTCCCCGATCGAGGTCGGCGGCCCAAGGAGGGGCAACTGGCCGTCCCGAACCAGGCGCAGGAGCGTGAGCATGTCGTGGCCCTGGTCGCCGTCGAAGTCGCCACGGGCCGGGAAGCCGGCGAAGCGCACGGCCGCCGCGAGGATCACGAGGCCCAGGATCACCACCGAATCGCGCCGGAGGAGCGCCCCGGCTCGCGCCACGGCCCCGCCGAGTCCCCGCGTCAGCGGGCCGCGTGGGCCGCTCGGGCCGACGACGGCGCTCCGGGCCACCTGGAGCTCATCGGGCACCACCGCGGCCCCGGTGGGTGGGCGGATGGTGCCGTGGAAGCGGCTCCCCCGCGTCCGGTTGCCAGGGTCGCCTCCGCCGCGACCCCGATCCCCGGGGCGTGGTCGTGGGTTCACGCCGAAAGCACGGGCCGCGCCGGAATCACCGGGCCGCCCACGCGGCAATCCCGGGGGCGACGCGCACGGTGATGGGGCCGCACCGAGCGGGCGGTCACGAGGGCGGGAAGCACCCCGCCATCGTACGATGCCGGCCATGTCCGACGAACCCGACGACCCGGTCCCGGCCGCAACGCCCGACGACCCGGCGTTCGAGGCGGCCACCCTGCGGGCGTTCATGAAGGACGGGCGCCTGCGCTCGATCCCCGCCCGGGAGCGGAAGAAGCGCGTCGTCTACCGCCACCTGCTCGACCTCGTGCTGCCCGATCCCGAGGAGCGGGTCGCGGAGCGGGACCTGAACATGCGCCTGGCGCTCCGGCACCCCGACGTGGCCACGATCCGGCGCGGCCTCGTGGACCTCGGCCTCGCCCGGCGCGACGGCATGGTCTACCGGCGCGCGGTCCCGGCCCCGGCACCCGAGGCGCCGCGCATCCCGCCGGAGGCGCCGCGCATCCCGCCCGAGTAGTCCCGCCCGACCTCGGGCTGGATGAGGCCCAGGTCCCCGTCGCGGCGGCGATAGAGCACGGCCAGCTGCTCGTCCTCGGCGTTGACGAAGACGAAGAAGTCGTGGCCCAGCTCGTCCATCCGGGTCGCCGCGTCCTCCTCGAACATCGGCTCGATCGCGAATCGCTTCACCTTGACGATCCGCCGGGTGCGCGCCTCGTCGGCCTCGCCGTCGGCGATGCGCCGGAGGAGCGCCTTCTCCTCGTTCGGGCGGGCGCGGATCCGGGGCTTCTCCTTGTGATCGACGGCCCGTCGCTCGAGCTTGTCGAGGACCTCGTCGATTCCCGCACGGTGCGTCGGCGCGGCGGCCGTGCCGCGCAGGGTCTGGCCGTCGATGACCAGCGTGACCTCGACGATGTGCGAGTCCTCGGCGCTCCGATGGCGTTCCAGGGACAGCTCCACGAGCGCATCGCTTCGGTCGTCGAGAAGGCGTTCGAGGCGGGCGAGCTTCCGTTCCGCGTACGCGCGGTCGCGTGGCTGGACGTCCAGGTTCTTGCCCTTGACGATCGTCCTCACGGGTGCACCTCCGGGCTGCGGCACGGAGCGCGTGCCTCGCCGGGCACCGGCGGTGGCGCGGGCCACCGTCCGTCCACGACCCGAGTATAGGCACCTCCGTCGGGACCGCCCACGGCCGGCCGGCCCCCGATGACCGGGTCAGGCGGCGCCCCCGCGGACCTCACTGCTCACGTGCCACGGTCACCGCCGACACGGCCACGGCCCCGGCCTCGAGGAGCACGCCCGCACACGCCGCAAGCGTGCTCCCGGTGGTCAGGACATCGTCCACGAGCACGATCCACGCGCCTTCGATCGTCTCGGGCGGGACGGCGGCACGCACGCCGAACGCGCCCCGCACGTTGCCCGCCCGTGCGTCGCGATCCAGGTCGAACTGGGCGACGGTGGCCCGTGTCCGCTCCAAGGCGCCGAGGACCGGGAGTCCGAGCCGAATCCCGGCTTCGCGGGCTATGAGCAAGGCCTGGTCGTAGCCGCGATCGCGCACCCGATCCGGCGACGCGGGCACCGGCACGAGCAGCGTGCCGCCCCGGCCGGCCACGGCCCAGCGGCGCGCCACCGCCGCGCCCAGCGGCGCCGCGAGGCGGCGGTCGCCCGCGTACTTGAGCCGGTGCAGGGCGTCCCGGGTCACCCCGCGGAACGCGGCGCACCACTCCACCTGGGCGAGTGGCGGCGGGATGTCGCCGGGCAGGCCGATCGGCACGCCGGGCGGGCGATCCAGCCGCGCATCGAGCGCCGTGACGCACTCGCGGCAGAGCGGCGGACCCTCGGCCCCGCAGCCGGCGCAGGTCGCCGGGAGGGCGAGGTCCAGCAGGCGTGCGCCGGCCGCCGACGCGGCCTCGAGCGCGGATCCGGCGAGGCGCTGGAGGAGTGCCATGCCCGGCATCCTGCCGGGCGCCGCTCACCTCGCGGTTACCGCCGGCACAGTGGCCGTCGGCCGAGGGCGAGCCTCGGGAATGCGGTGAGCCGGACGCGGTCAGGTCAGCCGGATGCGGTCACCGGGCACGGTCCCGCTCTGGTCGATGCTGCCGACGGGCAGCTCCAGGACCCCCTCGGCGCCCCGGACGAGCGGCACGAGCCCGAGCCAGGGCCGCAGCCCGCGGTGGACCGACAGGACGGTGCGCAGCCCGTCCGGGCCGGCCTTGCCCAGGAAGACCGCGTCGATCGGGAAGCGCATGAAGAACATGTGGATCCCGTTCGTGCCAGTCAGCCAGAGTCCCTCTCCAGGGGCGAGTGGCGGTCGGCCCATGAGGCCCTTGAACCGCGTCCACAGCGTGGCGGCCACCCCGAGGCGGTCCGCCAGCACGGTGGCGCGATCGACGTTGTGGGCCTGCACGTCAGGGATTCGACGCGCCCGCGGCCGGTGGCCGCGGGCGCCTGAGTGCTACGTGCCTGCGTTGCCGAGGTTGGCGATGATCAGGATGATCGCCGGCCCGAGGATGACGATGAAGAGCGACGGGAAGATGCACCCGACGAGCGGGAAGAGCATCTTGATCGGCGCCTTGGCCGCCTGTTCCTCGGCCCGCTGGCGTCGCTCGATCCGGAGCTGCTCCGACTGGACCTGGAGCACCTTGGAGATCGAGACACCCAGCTGTTCGGCCTGGATGATCGCGCCGACGAAGTTCGTCAGCGGCTGGACCTCGGTGCGCGGGACGATGTCGCGGAGCGCATCGCGCCGCGCCTTGCCCACGCGAACCTCGGCGAGGGCTCGCCGGAACTCGTCGATGAGGGGGCCCTGCATCTTCTCGACGACCTTGCCCAGCGCGGCATCGAAGCCGAGGCCGGCCCGGACCGAGATCGTGAGGAGGTCGAGGGCATCCGGGATCTGGAGGAGGATGAGCTTCTGGCGCTTCTTGACCCGGCCGCTCAGCCAGAACTCGGGAAGGATGTAGCCGATCCCGAGGCCGACGAGGCCGAGCGCGATGCCCGAGAAGATGTTGCCGCCCAGCAGCCCGAAGACCACGAACAGGATGCCGGCGGTGACCACGGCCACGATGGCCTTGATCCCCAGCCAGTCGGCGGTCCGCATCTCGCCCGGGTTGCCGGCGAGCGCGAGCCGTTTCTCCGTCCGTTCGCTGAAGTTCGAGGAGGTGATCCGGGCCACGCTGCTCGAGAGCCGGGTGGCCAGGGGCCGGATGGTGCGGTCGAAGAACGGCTGCTGGAGCTCGAGCTCCTCGAGGTTCTTCGCCTGCATCGTCCCGAGCTGGGTGAGACGGGCCTGGACCGGGTCCACCGGCGCGTTGCCGGCGAGTCCGTAGGCGATGAGGATGATGGCGCCGGCCGCAACGAGGGCGACGACGATCGCAAGAGGGGTCATCGCATCAGACCTCGATGTCCACGATCTTGCGGATGAAGCTGAACCCGATGAGCATCATGATCCCGCCGAAGAGCAGGAGGATGACGCCCGCGGGCAGCCCGATGAACGAGACCGAGGGATCGAACATCGGATTGAAGAACGTGGGCGCGGCCACGAAGATGAACCCGGCGAGGGCGAACGGCAGGAACCCGACCACGTAGCCCGACATGCGCTGCTGCGCGGTGAGGGTCCGGATCTCGCCCTTGATGCGGACGCGCTCCCGGATGGTGAACGCGATCGAATCGAGGATCTCGGCGAGGTTGCCGCCGACCTGGTGCTGGATGGCGATGGCCGTGGCCATGAGCTCGAAGTCGTCCGACTTCACGCGCCGGACCATGTTCTCCAGCGCCTGGTCGAAGGGCAGGCCCAGGTTGACCTCCCGGATCACCCGGCCGAACTCGGTCGAGACGGGCGGGCGCGATTCGCGCACGACCAACTCGATCGCCTGGAGGAAGGACGAGCCTGCCCGCAGGGCGTTGGCCACGAGGGTGATCGTGTCCGGGAGCTGCTTGTTGAAGGCGTTGAGCCGGCCCGACTTGCGGCGCGAGAGCCACAGGCGCGGGGCGAAGAAGCCCAGGAGCAGCCCGACCACGAGCGTGATCGGGGACTGCAGGGACGGGATGAAGAAGCCGAAGATGAAGAGCACCACGGGCACGCCCACGGTGGTCCCGCCCCAGATCGCGAGGTACTCGGAGACCTTCAGGCGAAGGTCGGCCCGGGCGAGCTCGCGGGCGAGATTCGCCCCGAAGTCGCGCTGCTCGACGACCCGGTTGATCGTGGCCAGCGCGGCGCTCTGCGAGAGCAGGTCCGCGAGGCCTTCCGGCTTCTCCTTCTTCTTGGCATCAGCGCGACCGGACGCGTAGCGCTCGAGGCGGGCGGTCACGCCGGACCCGCTCCCGGACGACGCGATGCCGACCGCGATGAGGAGGATCGCCACCGCGGCGATGGCCGCGGTCGCGATGGTCAGGGTGTTCACGACGGTTCCTTCCCCCAGCCCTTAGTACGAGAAGCCGAAGATGCCCTGGGGCAGGTGAATGCCCTGGGTCTCGAACCGCTCGACGAACTTCGGGCGGATGCCGGTCGGCTTCAGGTGGCCCTGGATCTTGCCGTCCACGACGCCCGTCTGCTCGAAGACGAACACGTCCTGCATCACGATCACGTCACCTTCCATGCCCTGGACCTCGGTGATGTTCGTGATGCGCCGGGTGCCGTCCTTGAGGCGGGCCTGGTGGACGATGAGGTCCACGGCCGAGGCGATCTGCTCGCGGATGGCGCGAACCGGGAGGTCCACGCCGGCCATGAGGACCATCGTCTCGAGGCGCGACAGCATGTCGCGCGGGGTGTTGGCGTGGCCGGTCGACAGCGAGCCGTCGTGGCCGGTGTTCATGGCCTGGAGCATGTCCAGCGCCTCGCCGGAACGACACTCCCCGACGACGATCCGGTCGGGCCGCATCCGGAGGGCGTTCCGGACGAGCTCGCGGATCGGGATCGCGCCCTTGCCCTCGATGTTGGGCGGGCGGGATTCGAGGGTCACCACGTGCTCCTGCCGGAGCTGGAGCTCGGCCGCGTCCTCGATGGTCACGATCCGCTCGTCATTCGGGATGAAGGACGAGAGCACGTTGAGGGTGGTGGTCTTGCCGGAACCGGTGCCGCCGGAGACGAACGCGTTGAGGCGCGCCTCCACGCAGGCCCGGAGGAACTCGAACATCTCGGGCGTGGCGGTGCCGAATCGGATCAGGTCGTCCACGGTGAAGGGGGTGGCCGCGAACTTCCGGATCGTGATGACCGGACCGACGAGCGAGAGGGGCGGGATGATCGCGTTGACGCGGGAGCCGTCCGTGAGGCGCGCGTCGACCATCGGCGAGGACTCGTCCACGCGCCGGCCGATCGGGGCGATGATCCGATCGATGATGCGCATGACGTGGTCGTCGTTCTGGAAGACGACGTTGGTCAGCTCGAGCTTGCCGGATCGCTCGATGTAGATCTGGCGGGGCCCGTTGACCATGATTTCCGAGACGGACTCGTCGCGGAGGAGGGGCTCGAGCGGGCCGAGGCCGATGATCTCATCGGTGATCTGCTCGAGCATCCGGACGCGCTCGGCGCGGGTCAGGGCGAGGCCTTCCTCGTCGATGACCTTGCCGAAGATCTCCTCGATCTGGCGGCGAACCTCGACCTGGTTGGTCAGGTCCAGCTTGGGATCGAGGTCCTGGATGACCCGGCTCTGGATCCGGAACTTGACGTCCCGGAACGATTCGCGGACGGGCGCCTGGGACATGAGTCGCGGCGCCGGCTGCCCGCCCGCTGGCGGGCCGCCGGCCGCGGGCGGACCCGCGGGCGCCGGTGCGCCTGGTCCCGCCGCCGGCTCCTGGCCGGGACGGGCACTTTCGATTCGCTTCAGCAGGGACATGGCCACCACCCCTTCAGCGCCCCCGTGGGTCGCAACATGCTCGTGCCGATCATCGCCAGGCGAACAGCGACTTCTTCGCCGCTCCCTTGGCTGCCGAAGCCGGCTCGGTTGACGTGGACGATCCGCGTTCCGGCTTGGCGATCGCGGTCGCCAGCCGAAGGACGTCCTGCGAGACCTGGGCCTCGCGATTGCTGAGGAAGAACGGCACCCCGCGATTGAGCGCGTAGACCACGCTCCGGCCGTCACTCACGATCGTGTAGTCGACCTTGCGGCCGATGGAATGCTCGACGTCGGCGACCCGGATGCCGAGCGTGGAATCGGCCCGGTTGAGGACGAGCCGAAGCTTGCTGTTGCCGTAGCCGAGCTGTTCTGCGACCTCCAGGAAGAGGCGCATGTTCTTGATGCTGGTGATCTCGAGGCTGAGGAGGACCAGGATCGTGTCCGCCTCGTCGAGGATCGCGATGGTCGTGTCGTTGAACGTGGCGGGGCAGTCCACCACCACGAGGTCGTGCTCGGCCCGGAGCCGGTTGATCACCGACTTGATGTGGGCCGCGGTCACGTGCTCCGCCTGCTCGGGGCTCGGCGGGGCCAGGAGGACCCGCACGCCCGAGGAGTGGTTGATGACGAAGGTGTCGACCGATTCCGGGTCGCCCGTTTCGAGCTCCGGGACCAGGTCGGCGATGGACTTGTTCTTCGGATTGAGGTTGAGCAGGACGCCCACGTCCCCGAACTGGAGCGAGCCGTCCATCAGGGCGACCCGGGCCGAGCCCAGGGAGGCGGCGGCCACCGCCGTATTGACGGCGATGGTGGTGCGGCCCACTCCGCCCTTCGGCGAGAAGACCGCGACCACCGTGCCCGGTTCCCCGGAGGAGGTCGTGAGGACCGGGGCGGCGGCCACCGGAACGGCCATCCGGCTGAGCTTGTCACGCTCGCGCGTCCAGACCTGTCGGATGGACGCGGTCAGCTCGTCCGAGCTGAACGGCTTGACGAGGAACTCGCGGGCCCCCGCGAGCATGGACCGCCGGAGGTAGTCCGCCTCGCCCTGGACCGACATCATCACCACGGCGGCGGTCGGGCAGCGGCGAGCGATCTCCTCGGTCGCCGCGATCCCGTCCATGTCCGGCATGTTGATGTCCATCAGCACGACGTCCGGCTGGAGTGCCACGGCCTGCTCGATCGCTTCATGGCCCGAGGCGGCGACGCCCGCGACGGTGATGTCCGCCTCGAAGCCCAGGAGCTTCGAGAGGTGGTCACGCGTCTCCGGGATGTCGTCGACGATCAGGACCTTGATCTCGTCGGTCATGAGGTGGTGTTCAGCCTTCGGGTCGTGGTGGGCGAGGGGACGGCGGCTACGGCGCCGGCGTCGGCTGGACCACGGTGATCACCTCCGGAGGGAGGACGCCGTAGTCGCTGATCATGTTCTTGAGGATGATGCCGGTGGTCGTGATCGTCTCCGGGACGATCGGGTTGCCGCTGGCATCGACGAAGTCCTGGGGCGACCGCAGGGTCAGGGTGATGGCACCGTCCGCCTGGGCGAACTTGATCACCTCGGCCTGCTGCGTCGTGACCGCCAGGATCACGATCTCCTGCTGGCCGTTGAGGGCCGTGCCGCCGCTATCCGGCGCCGGCGAGGCCGCGCCCGTGTCCGACGTCGGCGGGGCGGGCAGGAGCGTCGCGACGACCTGGAGGCCCTGGAGCAGGACCTTCACGCTCGTGTGGTCGTAGTTCTCGTCCGGGACGCGAAGCACGGTCTCGGCGTCGAGGATCGGGAAGCTCGGGCTGACCTGGGCCACCATGTCGACGTAGTCGCCGCTCTTGATGAGCGTGCCGACACCGGTGACCTGGTCGACCTGGACCGCCATGCAGGTGAAGCCCGCGGGGCATTCGAGGCTGGCCGTGCTGCCGGCGTCGAGGAATTGGGCGAGCGCGACCTGCTGGCCCTTGCCGATGGACTGGCGGGTCACCAGGTTGATCACCTGGCTCGGATCACCGTACGCGCCCGCGAGGCGGTTCTCGGTTGCGATCTCCTGGGTCGTGAGCATCGCGGCCGTGACCTTGACGCCGAGCGGGATGTCGCGCGAGGCGATGACCGTGGTGAGCTTGGCCGGCGGGGCGGAGGGCCCGTTACCGGTGTTGGTGCCGCCGTCGCCGCCGAGCAGGACGATGACGAAGACGAATGCGAGCGCGGCGAGGAACACCCCGATGAGCAGGATGAGCCGATTGGAGCGCTTCAACGTTTGGGACCTCCCCCGAGCAAAGGTGTGACAGGTGGCACCACTCTAGCATCGCTCGGCAGCGGCGCGACTATACCAATGGGCTAGGACCACTGGTAGGTTTCGTGATGATTTCGTGCACGTCGCAAGGTAGTTCGCAAGGTCGGGCGAATCGGATCACCGGCCGAAGCCAGTGCATGTCCGGAAACGCCGCCGGCCCGTCCGAGGCGGACGGGCCGGTTGGTGGCAATGCCGTCGGTGACGGTGCTCAGATGGCGTTGCCGACAATGCTCAGCTTGTCGCTGATCTGGCTGCCCAGGAAGATCAGGGCGACGATGGCGACGATGGCGATGAGTGCAAGGATGAGCGCGTACTCCGCGAGGCCCTGACCGGATTCGTCGCGATCGAGCAGCTGCCCGATGCGCGTCAGAAAGGCCGTCAGCATCTGGTAAATCACCTCCCCTCTGGTGAAGTCCGTCCAATCCATGGCGGACCGGATAGCCACGGACCGCCGGGCCACTGGCGCCGGCGGTCCGATGTAGGTGTTCGCGCCGGTCCGTACGGGACCGGCCGCCGTCCTAGACGGACGAGCCGACCTTGCTGAGGATCGTGCTGATCTGTCCGCCGAGGAACAGCAGCGCAACGATCGCGACGATCGCGATGAGGGCGAGGATCAGCGCGTACTCGGCGAGACCCTGGCCTTCCTCATCCTGATGGAACGAAGCGATGAGAGCAGAAATGTACGACATCATGTTGGTAGCACCCCCTTTCCGTCCGAACTCCCCGTGCACGTCGCGCCCGGAGGCCTGCGCACCGTACGAGGTGGCCCGATCGCATGTCAAGGGCGCCGATAGTCCTGGGTCGAGGCCGATCGTGCGTGTTCGACACCCCGATCGAGGCGGGACGGTGAACGCACGCACCACGAATTGACCCACAGCGCGCCGACGGCGTGCACGGCCCGGAATCGACGAACCGCCGGCCCGACGGCCGGCGGTTCGTGTGGGCGCGACATTCGGGCGGCCCGGAGGGCCACCCGCACGGGTCAGACGGACGAGCCGACCGTGCTGAGGATCGAGCTGATCTGCCCGCCCAGGAAGAGCAGGGCGACGATGGCGACGATCGCGATCAGGGCGAGGATGAGTGCGTACTCTGCGAGCCCCTGGCCCTCGTCATCGCGGGTCAGGGCGGCAATGAAGCCGAGCAACTGGGACATAGGTCAACGACCTCCCTCAGGCGGGTCCGGCAGACAATCCGGGCCATCGCCGGACACTTTCGTGCATCGGTCGCCCCACGGCAACATGACGCTGGTCATATGCCAGGTGGTACCTATTGCCAGGGGGTACGCACCGCCCGGGCACCAGGCGTCCGCTAGCTGGTGGCCGGCCCTTCGCCGGCGTGCGGCTCGGCCTCGAGTCGCAGTCGGAGGGCG
>CAZVDO010000044.1:15261-18301 GCA_964625345.1 uncultured Anaerolinea sp.
TGGCCGGCCCTTCGCCGGCGTGCGGCTCGGCCTCGAGTCGCAGTCGGAGGGCGCCGTCGTCCCGGGCCGTGGCCGCGATCCCGAGCGTCTCGGCGCGGTTGAGCAGTTGCCGCGCCAGGCGGGCAGGCAGCCGCACCACGGCGGCCTCGGCCGCGGCCTCGATTGCCGCGGCGTGGGCAGCGCGCCGGTCCTCGACCATGGCCGCCAGCGCGGGCGGCATGTCCCCGCCCGCGTCGGGCAGGTCCGGGTTCGGCACGGCGGCGGCGGTCCGGTCGGCCCGAACCACGGCCTCGAGGCCCTCGTTCCACTCGAGCTGGACGGTGATCCGCTCCGGGTGCTGCTCGAGGAGTCCCACCACGGCCTCGTCGATGATCCGGAAGAGCCCGCTCTCGAGCTCCACCGGGAGGCGATGGTCGGCGCCGACGCTCTCGAAGTCCACGGCGATCCCGGCGCGCCGGCCGCGCTCGCGGGCGGCGCGCCGGAGGGTCGGCACGAGCCCCAGGTCGTCGAGGACCATGGGCCGGACGTCGAAGATGAAGGTCTTCGTGGCATCGAGGGTCTGCTGGACCATCGCCACGAGCTGCCGGATCTCCCGACCCGCCGCGGCGGGATCGCGCTCGAGCAGCCGCTCCGCGATCTCGGCCTGGAGCACGATGTTGGTCAGGCTCTGGGCCGGCCCGTCGTGCATCTCGCGGGCGATCTGGCGGCGCAGGTCCTCCTGGGCGGTGAGGACGATCCGCGAGATGGCAGGGGGAATGGCGGGTCCATCGTCGTCGTCCGTTGCCGGGGAGGCGGCGGTCGGAGCGTCCGTGTCGCCCGCGGGCTCCTCGAGCGCGGCCGCGTGGGCCTCGATGGTCTCGCGCAGGCGGTCGATGGACTTGCGCTTGCCCTCGAGGATCTCGAGCTGGGCCTCCATGAGCGCCACGCGGCGGGTCAGGGTGGCGACCTGGTTGGCCTGCTCCAGGACCTCGCTGCCGCTCGCGGTGGGCGCGGCCTTGGCGAGCTTGTCCGCGGCGGATGCGCGGCGCGTCTCGTGGCGTGCGGCCTCCGAGCGGGCCTGGGTCACGAGCAGGTCGATCTCGGCGATCTCCCGCTCGAGCTGCGCCGCCTCGGTGCGGAAGGTCGCGGCCACCGCCGCCGGATCGATCATCGCGAGGGCGCCTGGTCGGTGCCGATCAATCCTCGGGCATCTTGATCCAGCCCTGGCGCATCGCGTACACGACCGCCTGGGTCCGGTCGTTGACGGAGAGCTTCCGGAGGATCGAGCTCATGTGGTTCTTGACGGTCTGCTCGGAGATCGAGAGCTGGTAGGCGACCTGCTTGTTGGTCATGCCCTGGGCGATGTTGTCGAGGATCTCGACCTCGCGAGGGGAGAGGGGCGCGAAGATCGGCTGCGCCTCCTGCCCGTAGACCGCCAGCTCGCGGAACTCCTTGAGGACCCGCGACGCGACGGACGGCTGCGAGAAGACCTTGTCGTTGATGAGGTATTCGCCGTTCGAGACGCGCCGGATGATGTTGACCAGGTCGTCCGGGCTGATGTCCTTGAGGATGAAGGCGGCCGCGCCGGCCTTGATCGCCTCGAACAATGCGTCCTCGTCCTCCGCCGCGGCGAGCACGATCACGCCGACCGACGGCAGCTCGCGCTTGATGCGCTGGGTGGTCTCGATCCCGCCCGGGCTGGGCAGGGACAGGTCCATGAGGATGATGTTGGGCGAGGTCTCGAGGGCGGCGTCCATCGCCGACCGCGAATCCTCGGCCTCGGCCACGACCTCCAGGTCCTCCTCGCGGGAGAGGATCTGCGCGATCCCAACGCGGAACAGGACGTGGTCGTCGACGATCAGGACCCGGATCTGCTCCTCGCCGAGCCGCCGTCGGCGTTCGGGTCCGCTGTAGTCGGTCGCTGTCATGCCTTCTCCTCTGCTCCCCGCGGGATGGCGATCCGGACGACCGTGCCGCCATCCGTACGGGATCGTACTTCGAATCGGGCGCCGATCAGCTCGGCGCGTTCACGCATGAACTGAAGGCCGAAGTTGCGCCGGCCGCGGGCGGCCACGGCGCCGACATCGAAACCGCGTCCATCATCGCGCACCTCGACCACCCATTCGTCCCCATCCGGACCGGTGCCCGGGCCGGCCCAGATCGTGACGTGCTGGGCATGCGCGTGGCGGCGGATGTTCTGGAGGGCCTCCTGGATCACCCGCAGGGTCACGATCTCCGACGCGTCCGGCAGCTCGTCGATGGCGGGGTCCACCTCGACGGTCACGGGGATGCCCAGGGTCGCGCCGACCTGGTCGGCGGTGTCGCGAATCGCGCCGGCGAGGCCGACGTCGGCGAGGATGGGCGGGCGGAGCTGGGCCACGAAGGCACGCACGTCGCCGAGCTCGCGCCGGAGGAGGTCGCGAAGGAGACGAAGCTCCGCGAGGGCCATCGCCGGGTTCTCGCGGACGAGCCGCTCCACGAACTCCGTCTGGAAGATCGCGTTGGCGAGCGCCTGGGCCGGCCCGTCGTGGACCTCGCGGGCCAGGCGCGTCCGCTCCGCTTCCTGGGCCTCCACGATGCGCATCTGCATGTCGGATCGGGAGATGGCCTCGGCCGGGTCGCCCACCAGCGAGGCGTCGTCCCGGGACAGGAACAGCCAGGCGCTCTCGAGGCTCTGGAGCGCGAGGTCCAGGCGGTGCAGCGCCGAGGCATCGGCGCCGACCTCGTGCGCCGCGATCGCCTCCTCGCGCCGAAGCGATCGCAGGCGGGCATCGGCCGCGCCCGCCTCCGCTGCTGCCGCGACCTCGTCCGCAGTGCCACTGGCGTCGCCGTCGACCGAGTCCCCGGCGCGGTCGGCATCGGAGAGCAGGTCCCGCAGGCTGTCCCACTGCCCGACCCCGTCCAGGTGGCGTGCGCGATAGCGCTCGCGGATCGAACGGAGGGAATTGGCACCGTAGGCGACCGCCGCCTGGGCTTCGGCCATGAGACCCTCGCGCCGCCCGTCGCGCGGATCGGTGTCGCGTTCGCCATCCATGCCAGCCGAGTATAGGGGCGCGCTGGG
>CAZVDO010000045.1:0-18278 GCA_964625345.1 uncultured Anaerolinea sp.
GTCTCCGAGATCAACACGATCCCGGGGTTCACGCCGATCAGCCTGTTCCCGACGCTTCCGGCCGAGGGCGGGCTCGATTTCGCCGCGGTGTGCCGGCGCGTGGTCGACCTGGCCGTCGCCCGACACGCTCGCCGGCTCGCCGTTCCCGCGGTGACGATCGCCGACCTGCCCCGCTGATGGCCGCGCGAGGGTTGCCGTGACGGGGCCGCGCGGCGACGGCCAGCCCGCGGAACGCCGCGGCCTGCCGGGGAGTCGGGGCCGCGACGCCGGCGAGGGACGACGATCCGGACGCGTCGGCGCGCACCCGACCCGCGGAGCGATTCGGACCCGGCGCCGCCTCCGGCGGCCCACGCTCAACGGCGCCCGAGCCGGCGCGCTGCTCGGGCTGCTCGCGGCGGCCGGGAGCATCTACGGGCTGGCCAGCCGACCGACCTTCGTCCTCGACCGCGTGGAGCTGCCGGCCCTCACCTGGACCAGCGAGGCGGACCTGGCGGCGGCGGTGGCGACCCCGCTCGGCACCAATCTCATCCAGCTCCGGACCGGACCCATCGCGGCGCGGGTCCGGGCCCTCCCGGGCGTGGCCGCGGCCACGGTGTTCGTGAGCCTGCCCGACACGCTCGTCGTGGAGGTCACCGAGCGGAGCGCGGTCGTGGCCTGGGCGGTCGGCGACGCGAGCTACCTCGTGGACCGTACCGGGGTCGTGTTCGCGAGCGTGGGTCGGGGCGAGGTCGCCGACGGGGACCTTCGGACCATCGACGACCGCCGGGCCGGGTCGGCCGCACTCGCCGTGGGGTCCGTGCTCGACCCGATCGACCTGGACGCGGCCACCCGCCTCGGCTCGATCGTGCCCGCGGACCTCGACAGCCAGGCGAGCGACCTGGAGGTGTCGATCACGGATGGGAGTGGGTTCGTCATGCGCACGCGGCCCGGGTCGTGGGTCGCCATCTTCGGCCTCTATACCCAGAGTCTCCGGCCGCCGTCCATGATCCCGGGCCAGGTCCGCCTGCTCCGAAGCCTCATCAGCGGTCGCGAGGAGACCGTGGACCGGGTGATCCTGGCGGGAGAGAACGAGGGGACGTACATCCCGCGCGGCGCCGCCACGAGCCCGCCGGTCCCGTGA
The DNA here is from genome assembly GCA_964625345.1 of uncultured Anaerolinea sp. Taxonomy (GTDB): domain Bacteria; phylum Chloroflexota; class Limnocylindria; order Limnocylindrales; family CSP1-4; genus UBA5189. The sequence continues at coordinate 1,121 of CAZVDO010000045.1, forward strand.
CCGCCCGCGTGTCGCCACAGGTTGCCCGCCCGTGCTCGCGTCGAGTAGCCTTGCCGAAACGTTCCGCAGCGAGGACGAGACCCGCGTGTTCCTTCCCCTGGCAGGCCTCCTGGTGGGCGTCCTGCTCGGGTTCGTCCTCAATGTCAACGTCGGCTTCGAGTTCAGCCGCTATTCGGCCGTCGCGATCCTCGCGGCGCTCGACTCGGTCCTCGGAGCGGTCCGCGCCGAGCTCGACGGGGTCTACGACAACCGGGTCTTCATCTCCGGGTTCGTCACCAACGCAGTGGTGGCGGTCATCCTCACCTTCATCGGCGACCGGCTCAGCCTGGACCTGTACCTCGTCGCACTGATCAACTTCGGGTTCCGGATCTTCAACAACGTCGCCCTCATCCGGCGGCACTTCATCTAGCCCGGGCGGACCGGGAGGGAGCAGCGATACCGTGGTCGAAGGGGTCCTCGTCGGCATCGACGTCGGCACGAGCAAGGTCTGCGCGCTCATCGGCGAGGTGAGCCGCGACGGACGCGTCACCGTCATCGGCCACGGCACCGTGCCGTCGTCCGGGCTCAAGAAGGGCGCCGTCGTGAACATCGACCAGACGGTCCGCTCGATCGGCGAGGCGGTGGAGAAGGCCGAGCGCCTCTCGGGCTGGAAGATCGACAAGGCCTTCGTCGGCGTGGGCGGCGCCCAGGTCGAGAGCCTGAACTCGACCGGCCAGGTCGCGGTGACGGCCCATGACCGCGAGATCAGCCGGGAGGACATCCTGCGGGCGATCGAGGTTGCCCGGGCCGTCGCGATTCCATCCAACCGCGAGGTGCTCCACGTCGAGCGCCGCGGGTTCATCGTCGACGGCCAGGAAGGCGTCAAGGATCCGCTCGGCATGAGCGCCCTGCGCCTCGAGGTCGAGACGCATATCGTCACGGCGCCCGCGACCGCCGTGCAGAACCTCACGAAGTGCGTCGTTGCCGCCGGGGTCAAGATCGACGAGCGCGTCGCCAACGCACTCGCCGCCGCCGACGCCGTGGCCACGGAAACCGAGAAGGAACTCGGGGTGGCGGTCGCCGACATCGGGGCCGGCACCATCGACCTGACGATGTTCAACGAGGGCTCCCCGTTCCACACGAGCGTGCTGCCCGTCGGCGGCAATTTCGTCACGAACGACGTGGCCATCGGGATGAAGACATCGCTGCCCGTGGCCGAGGAGCTCAAGGTCAAGCACGGGACCGCCGACCTGCGGGGGATCGGCGAGGACGAGCAGATCTCGGTGACCAGCCTCGGCGAGGAGGCGGGCCGGACCATGAGCCGCCTCGAGCTGTGCCAGATCATCGAGGCGCGGATGCGCGAGACCTTCGAGCTGCTCGGGGCCGAGATGCGTTCCGCAGGGACGGGCATGCTCCCGGCCGGCCTCATCCTGACCGGCGGCGCGTCCCAGCTCTCGGGCATCGCCGAACTGGGCCGGGAGGTCCTCCAGATGCCCGTCCGCGTGGTCGGTCCAAGCGGCGTCTCGGGGCTCACCGACTCCATCCTGGTGCCGGCCTACGCCACGGCCATCGGCCTCCTCCTGTGGGGGGCCCGCTCCCTCGCGGACGACGAGCCGATGCGCTACGAATCGGCCCCTGCATTCGGCGCGCTGGGGCGCATCCGGGACGCGCTCCGGAGCATCTTTCCCTAGCCGTCGGCCGCGCGCGAAGGGGCGAACGCGGCGGGGCCTCGCGGAGCCTGAGGGGGCCGGCCTCGAGCGATTCTCCGGCCCCGTCCGGGTCCGTCCGATGGTAGACTCCGCCCACGACCTTGAGCGCGCGCCGAGCCCGCGTTTCGAGCGCTCCGGATCGCGCTTCCAGACGGTTCAGCACCGGCCCCGGGAGGCCATTGGAGGAGTACGGTGGCCCTGCGTTCCGATTCGGAGAACTTCGCGCTCATCCGCGTCATTGGCGTCGGCGGCGGCGGCAGCAATGCGGTCAACCGGATGATCCGCGCGGAGATGATGGGGGTGGAGTTCATCGCCCTCAACACCGACGCCCAGGCGCTCCTCCAGTCGGACGCACCCCACAAGATCCGGATCGGGGACAAGATCACGCGCGGCCTCGGGGCGGGCGGCGACGGCTCGATCGGCCAGCGTGCCGCCGAAGAGGATGGCGACAAGATCGCCGAGGCCCTCGAAGGCTCGGACATGGTCTTCATCACGGCCGGCCTGGGCGGCGGCACCGGGTCCGGCGCGGCGCCCGTGGTCGCCGAGCTCGCGAAGGCGGCCGGCGCACTGACCATCGGCGTGGTCACCAAGCCGTTCACGTTCGAGGGCGCCAAGCGCAAGCTGACCGCCGAAAAGGCCGCCGAGGAGCTCAAGGGCAAGGTCGACACGCTCATCACGATCCCGAACGACCGGCTCAAGGACGTCGTCCAGAAGAACACTTCGATCCTCGATGCCTTCCGGGTCGTGGACGACGTGCTCCGCCAGGGCGTGCAGGGCATCAGCGACATCATCACCGTGCCCGGCCTCATCAACCTCGACTTCGCCGACGTGCGGGCGATCATGAAGGATGCCGGCTCGGCCCTGATGGGCATCGGGCGCGCCAGCGGCGAGACCCGCGCCGTCGATGCGGCCCGCCAGGCGATCGCCAGCCCGCTGCTCGAGGTCAACATCGCGGGTGCCCAGGGGATCCTCTTCAACATCACCGGGTCCTCGAACCTCTCGCTGTTCGAGGTCACGGAGGCGGCCGAGGAGATCCGCGCCGCCGCCGATCCGGAGGCCAACATCATCTTCGGGACGAGCTTCAACGAGCGCCTCGGCGAAGAGGTCATGATCACGGTCATCGCGACCGGTTTCGATGGCCGGCGCAATGCCACCCGTGCCACGGCGTCCACCGGCGCGGCAACGCCGGCCGAGGCGGGCGCACGCGCACCGCGGGACTTCCTCGAGGAGCTCGAGCGGCAGCGGACCCAGCTCAACGAGGCTGGCGTGCCCGACGCACCGGCGGCGCGTACCGAGGAAACGGCCCGCACGACGCGGCAGCCCGCGGAGGTCGCCCCGAAGCGGGCGGCCTACGACGCGGACGACCTCGAGATCCCGAGCTTCCTGCGCCGGCAGAAGTAATCCGGCTCACCGGGTCGCCATTGGTGGGCGCCGGTCAACCGGGTCGGGAACACGACGCCCCAGCGGTTGACGCGATCGCGCGCGCGCGCGAGGCCGTCCTCGCACGGATCGCGGCGGCCTGCGCACGGGCCGGCCGCGAGGCGGCGTCTGTCCGCCTCGTTGCCGTGTCCAAGACGGTCCCGCCAGAGCGGCTGCGGGACGCCGTCACGGCCGGCCTGTCGCTCCTCGGGGAGAACCGGGTCCAGGAGGCGCTCGCAAAGGTGGCGGACGTGCCCGGCGCGGCCTGGCACCTGGTCGGGCCGCTCCAGTCGAACAAGGCGCGGCGCGCCGCGGCAGCGTTCGAGATGATCGAGAGCGTGGACAGCGTGGAACTGGCGACCCGACTGGACCGCGTGGCCGCGGAGGTCCGGCCGGGGCGGGCCCTGCCGATCCTCCTCCAGGTGAACGTCGACGCGGATCCGGCCAAGGCCGGATTCCCGCCGGGCGCGCTGCCCGCCGCCCTGCCCGCGCTGCTCGCACTGCCGAACCTGCGCGTCGCCGGCCTCATGACCGTCGGCCGCCTCGTGGACCGTCCCGAGGAGGCCAGGCCCACCTTCGCCCGCCTCCGCGAGCTGGCGTCCGATCTTCGGATGTCGGACCCGCGTCTCGGCCCGGAGCTCTCGATGGGCATGAGCGACGACTTCGACATCGCCGTGGAGGAGGGTGCGACGATCGTGCGCGTCGGTCGCGCGCTGTTCGGGCAGCGGCCAGTCGCGGCCGGCTAGCGCGACTGCCGGCGCGGCTCCGGGTGCCCTGACGCAGTCGATCCGCCGGTCCCGCTAGACTCGGCCCCATGGGTGCTGCATTCATCCTCAACTTCGTTCGCTTTCTGCTCATCGCGCTCGAGGTGGCGATTCTCGGACGGGTGATCCTGTCGTGGGTCGATCCGCGCGGTGGGTCGGCGGCGGGCATGTTCCTGACGAGCATCACGGAGCCCCTGCTCGGACCGATCCGGCGGCTCCTGCCCCGCGGCGGCATGCTCGACTTCTCGCCGTTCATCGCGCTCCTCGTGATCGGAACGATCCTCCGCACGCTGCCGTGACCGGCCGGTCCCGCCCGTGAGCGGGGCAGGGGAGGCACGCCTGCCGATCCAGGTCACGCCGCGGGCGGGCGAGGACCGGATCGTCGGAGTGCGAGAGGGCCGGCTGGTCGTGCGCGTGGCCGCGGCGCCGGCCGATGGAGCGGCAAACCGCGCGGTCGTGGCACTCGTGGCCGGGGCACTCGGCGTTCCTCGGAGCGCCGTGCGCGTCGTCGCGGGGGCGTCGGCACGCCGCAAGCTCATCGCGATCGACGGCGTGGAGCGGGCCGCGCTCAACGCTCGCTGGCCGGACCTCGGTGTATGATCGCCGCCCGCCGCGGCGATCCGCGGCACGGATTCTCGGGGCGATTGGCTCAGTCGGTTAGAGCGCGCGGTTCACATCCGCGAGGTCACTGGTTCGAATCCAGTATCGCCCACCACCCCTCCTGACCTTCCGGATCGACACGCGCCCGGCTGCCCTGTGACGGGCCGGCTCAGCGGTCCATGAAGCGCTGCGGAATCGACCCTTGACAACGGGGCGTTCAGGCATCATCGTGCATTCACCATATCTTGAATGCTAGACGGTGATTGCATGGCAGGCGCAGGGAGCACGCGACATCGACCGACGGGGACAGTCCGACGCGCCACGGCGCCACGACGCCCGGGATCCGAACGCACGAAGGCTGAGAGGCGTGCCGACCCCGACGTCCAGCCCGCCACCCAGCCCGGGCACGTGTCGGAGCTCGTGGATCGCCTGCCGGATCCGGAGCGGATCGTTGCCGATGTCGAGACCCTCAAGGCGATCTCGGATCCCCTTCGGCTCCGAATCCTCGAGACGATGGTGACGCGGGTCGAGAGGGGCTGGTCCGTGAAGGAGCTCGCCGCGGCCCTGGCCGTTCCCCAGACACGGCTGTATCACCACGTCGAGTTGCTCGTGGAGCGGGACCTGCTCCGGCCCGTCGAACAGCGGGTCGTGTCCGGGATCATCGAGACGCGCTACCGGGTGGCCGCGCTGTCCCTCCGTCTCGACCACCGCCTCATGTCGGGCGAGGGTGCCCTCCACGACGCCGCGCGCGACCTCCTGCACTCGGTCTTCGACGAGGCGCGCGAGGAAGTCGGCCGGGCGCTCCACGCCTTCCTCGAGGCGAGTGCGGATCGAGGGACGGACGGGCCCGCCGACCCCGGAGCGTCGCTCGACGGCCAGGACCCCGCGGCGTCGCTCGACGCCGACGACCGACGGACGGACAAGCCGATCCTGCACCGGGGCCTGGCCCGGGTGAGCCCGGCCAGGGCCGCCGAGTTCCGATCCCGACTGACCGAGTTGCTCCGCGACTTCGATACCGACGGCGACGCACCCGATGCCGAGGCCTGGGGCTTCCTCGTCGCCCTGTACCGCGTCCCACCGCATCGAGGGCCGGCGTCCGATGATTGATCCACGGCCGGAACAGCTCGGGAACCGCGCCGTCCTGCGGTTTCCCGCGTTCCGGAAGCTGTTCGTCGCCCAGGCCGTGTCCGACATCGGCGACGGCATGACCTTCATGGCCCTGCTGCTGCTCGTCAACGACCTGACCCACTCGCCCGCGGCCCTTGCGGCCCTGTCGATCGCGGTCGCGGTCCCGTCCATGGTCGGCGGCATCTTCGCCGGCGCCGCCGCGGACCGGTTCGACCGCCGGCGGATCATGCTCGTGTCGGACACGCTGCGGGCCGTGCTCGTGCTCGGGTTCGTGGTGTTCGGGACGCTCGAGCGCCTCCCGATCCTGTACGTCGTGGCGTTCGCCCAGGCGACCATCGGGACGTTCTTCGCGCCGGCCCGCGGTGCCCTGATTCCGCGCGTCGTTCCCCGCGAGGGGCTGATGTCGGCGAACGCGATCAGCCAGATCGCCCGGATGATCGCGACGCTCCTCGGGACGGCCGTGACCGGCGTCGTCATCGCGCTCACGGGTGCCTACTGGCCGGCCTTCGTCCTGGATGCCGCGACGTTCGCGATCTCGGTCCTCATCGTGCTGCGCGTGGATGCCTCGCTCGGTGCGATCGATCCTGCGGCGACCGGGCATGGCCGCGTCGGGTTGGGCGCCTCGGCCCTGGACGGGCTCAGGTTGATCGGCCGATCCCCGACGCTCCTCGCAACCGTGGTCGGCCTTGCGATGGCGATGCTCGGCCTGGGCGCAGTCAACGTGCTGTTCGTGCCGTTCCTCATCGACGTGCTCCACGAGAGCGCGGCGTGGAGTGGCCCGCTCGAGGGCGCGCAGACGCTGTCGATGGTCCTCGCGGGCGGCATCGTCTCCGCACTCGCGCGACGGGTCTCGGGTCCCCGGATGATCGTCGGCGGCATGGTCGGGATCGGGGTCATGATCGTCGCCCTGAGCGCCGCCCCGAACGTGCTCGTGTTGCTGGCGATCCTGTTCATCGTGGGATGGTTCATCACCCCCGCCCAGGTGGCGACCCAGACGATCCTTCAGACGGCCACGTCCGACGCGATGCGCGGTCGCGTCATCGGCGCCTTCCAGGCCTCGATGTCGACCACGACGATCGTGTCGACGGCGGCGGCCGGGATCCTCGCGAGCGTCATCGGCGTGCGCGAGGTCTTCCTCCTCAGCGGCCTCGTCTGCCTGGGTGCAGCCGCGCTGAGCGCCGCCCTCTTCGCGGTCGACCGACGGGTATCGAGACGGGCACGATCGGGCGATTCGGCTCCGGTCCCGGTCGAGGGCTGACGGCGCACCATCGAACGGCGCCGCGTTGGGGTTTCGACGGAGCGCCGTTCGCAGACGATGGGCCAGCGTCCGCGTCACGCCAGGGCAGACGCCGTCGTCCCAGCCTCGATGACGGACGACGGTCCGTCACCATCCTCCTCCAGGTCGACGCCCCCGGCAGTGCTGGGGGCGTCCGGCCGCTCAGGACGTGGCGAGCCGGCGGAGTACGGCCGGCAGGATGCCGCCGTGCCGGTAGTAGCCGACCTCGATCGGCCCGTCCAGGCGGCAGCGCACCTCGAACGTGCGAGCCGAGCCGTCCGCGCTGTGTGCCTCCACCACCAGGCGGCTGCGCGCCTCCGGGCCGCCGGCGACGCCGCGGATCGTGAACGTTTCGCGGCCCGTGAGGCCAAGCGAATCCGCGTTCTCGCCGGGCAGGAACTGGAGTGGGAGCACGCCCATCCCGACGAGGTTGCTCCGGTGGATCCGCTCGTAGCTCTCGGCGATGACCGCCCGAATCCCCAACAGGGCCGTACCCTTCGCCGCCCAGTCGCGCGACGATCCGGTTCCGTACTCCTTGCCGGCGATGATCACGAGGGGCACGCCCGCCGCGCGATAGGCGTCGGCCGCGTCAGAGATCGTCTGCGCGACGCCGTCCGGAAGGTGGACGGTGTACGGGCCCTCACGCCCGTCGGCCAGGCGGTTCCGGAGGCGGATGTTCGCGAAGGTCCCGCGGATCATCACCTCGTGGTTGCCCCGACGCGCCCCGTAGGAGTTGAACTCCATCGGCGACACGCCATGCTCCTGGAGCCACGTGCCCGCCGGTGAGCTCGGAGCGATCGAGCCGGCCGGCGAGATGTGGTCCGTGGTCACCGAGTCCCCGAGGACTGCCAACGCCCGGGCGGCGACGATGTCGCCGATCGGCGCCGGCTCGAGCGACATGCCCGTGAAGAACGGCGGGGCGGCAATGTAGGTGGACGACGGATCCCAGGCGTATCGATCGCCCTCGGGGATCGGCAGGGCGCGCCATCGATCGTCGCCCTCGAACACGGTCGCGTACGTGCTCCGGAACAGCTCGGGGTCGATCGCGTCGTGGATGACCGTGCGAATCTCGTCCGGGCTCGGCCAGATGTCGGCGAGGAACACGGGCCGGCCGTCGTCGCCGATGCCGAGGGGCTGGCTGGCGAGGTCCACGTCGACCCGACCGGCCAGGGCGAACGCCACGACGAGCGGCGGCGAGGCGAGGTAGCTGGCCCGCGCGAGGGGGTGGACGCGACCTTCGAAGTTGCGATTGCCCGACAGGACGGCCGCGGCCACGAGCTCATGCGATTCGATCGCCTCCGCGATCGGCGCGTCGAGCGGCCCGGAGTTCCCGATGCACGTGGTGCAGCCGTAGCCCGCGAGGGCGAAGCCGAGCTGCTCCAGCGGGGCCATCAGGCCGGCGCTCTCGAGGTAGGTGGTGACCGCGCGCGAGCCCGGGGCCAGGGACGTCTTCACGGTCGGGGCGACCGTCAGGCCGCGAGCCACGGCGTTCCGCGCGAGGAGGCCGGCGCCCACCATCACGGTGGGATTCGAGGTGTTCGTGCAGGACGTGATCGCGGCGATGACGACGGACCCGTGGGCGACGGCACCCTCGGCCCCGTCCATCGTGACCGCCACGGTCTCGCGCGCTGAACCGACCGGCCCCGACTGCGGGAAGGCACCGTGGAAGTTCGCCGGCAGGGCCGGCAGCGGGACCCGGTCCTGCGGGCGCCGCGGGCCGGCCACCGATGGTTCGACGGTGGCGAGGTCGAGCGTGAGCGCCTCCCCGAACGTCGGGCCCGAACCTGGTTCCCGCCAGAGCCCCTGCTCCTTGGCGTAGCGCTCGACGAGGTCGACCCGCTCGGGGGTCCGGCTCGTGAGGCGGAGGTAGGCGAGCGTCTCGGCGTCGATCGGGAAGAGCGTGGACGTCGCCCCGAACTCCGGGCTCATGTTGGCGATGGTGGCTCGATCGGCGAGGGACAGGCCGGCGAGGCCGTCTCCGGCAAATTCGACGAACGCCTCCACGACCCCGTGCGAGCGGAGCATCTCGGTCACCACCAGCACGAGGTCCGTGGCCGTCGCCCCACGTGGCAGTTCGCCGGTCAGCCGCACGCCCACGATCCTGGGTAGCGGCTGGTAGAGCGGCTGCCCGAGCAGCACCGCCTCGGCCTCGATTCCGCCCACGCCGTAGCCGAGCACCCCGAGGCCGTTGATCATCGTCGTGTGGGAATCGGTGCCCACCAGGGTGTCCGGGAAGGCCACGCGCCCTCCCTCGTCCGCGCGGTCGGCGACGACCGAGGCGAGGAACTCGAGGTTGACCTGGTGGATGATGCCGGTCCCGGGCGGGACGACACGGAGGTCCCGGAAGGCGGTCTGCGCCCAGCGCAGCAGGGCGTACCGTTCGCCGTTGCGCTCGTACTCGCGGGCCACGTTGAAGGCGAACGCGGCCGAGGTGCCGAACCGGTCGACCTGGACCGAGTGATCGATGACCAGGTCTGCCGGCACGAGGGGATTCACGCGTGCGGGATCGCCACCGAGCGCGGCCATCGCGTCCCGCATCGCGGCGAGGTCGACGATCGCCGGCACGCCGGTGAAGTCCTGGAGGACCACCCGTGCGGGCATGAAGGGGATCTCGACGTCCGGGTCGGGCGCCACGTCGGCGCGCCAGGCAGCCAGCCGCTCGACGTCGTCCGGGGAGACGACGTCGCCACCGGCGTGCCTCAGCACGTTCTCCAGCAGGATCTTGAGCGTCACGGGCGCCCGGTCGAGGTCGATCCTGGAGGCGAGGACATCGAGCCGATAGACGTCCGGCAGGCCGGGGCCGAGGGACTTGCGGGCACCGAACGGATCGCGGATCGGCACGGAAGGATCTCTCCGCTGCGTGGCTACACTCGTGGCATGCAAGGGTACCGCGATGGCACGCGACCGCCCGGACGGCACACGCCGTGAGGGCATGGCCGCCGCGCGAACCGCGGCCGAACGATCCCGATGCGACGCTCGCCGAACTCGCGGAGCGGGGGATCGAGCTCGACCCCGTCCCGGCCGGTCACCATCGGCACGGTGAGGCGACCCACGCGTCGGACCATGCCCATCCGCACGCCCATGCGGAACCGGGCGAACCGCCGGTCATCGGCATCGTCGGGGCCGGAGCGGTCGGGACGGCGCTGGGCGTGGCGCTGACGGCGGCCGGGTGGCCGGTCGCCGCGGTGGCTTCGCGGGACGCGGGACGCCGCGAGGCGTTCCGGGCGCGCGTCCCGGGTGCCCGGGGCTTTGCCGAGGCCGCGGCGCTGCTCGACGAAGTCGAGCTCGTGATCCTCGCCGTACCCGACGACGCCCTCGCGCCCCTGGCCGGCTCCGTCCGCCTGTACAGCGGCCAGGCCATGGTCCACACGTCCGGAGCCCTCGGTGCCGAGGTCCTCGCCCCGGCCATGGCTGCGGGAACGCAGGTCGGGAGCTTCCATCCGCTCGTGGCGTTCGCCGAGCTCGATTCGGCCGTGGCCGCGCTCCGCGGCGCAACCGTGGCCGTGGAGGGGGACGACCAGCTCGTGGCCCTCCTGGGCGAGATGGCCGAGGCCATCGGCGCCACGGCGGTCCGGCTGCTGCCCGGGACGAAGGCCGCCTATCACGCGGCGGCCGTGCTGGCTGCCGGAGGCTTCGTCGCCCTGCTCGACGCCATCGTCGAACTCGGAGCAGTGGCAGGGCTGGACGAGGCGGGGGCGCTGGCGATCTATGGCCGCCTGGCAGAGCAGACCCTCGACAACGCCCGGCGCCTCGGCGTCGCCCGGGCCCTGACCGGACCGATGACCCGCGGCGACATCGGGACGCTCGAGCGCCACCTCCGGACGCTTGCCGATCACGCGCCCGCCACGCTGCCGCTGTACCGTGCGGCGGCAGAACGCGAGATCGCCATCGCCGAGGCCCGGGGCGCCCTGGCACCGGAGCCTGCGGCCGCAATGCGAGCACTCCTTGCGCGGGCCCGGTGACGCGCTACCATACGGCCGATGGAGCGCAACATCGCCGCCAGGTTCGCAGCCCGACCGGCGGCTCGCTTCCCCCGACCCTCGACCCGCCTGCGGGAGCGCCAGCTCGGCCTCCGTCACCCTGCCGCATTCCGCGCCGGTGACGGGCGCGTGACCGTGCTCCGCGACGGTTCGATCTCCGGCGTGGCGTCGCTCCGCCGGGCTGCCGGGACCATCACCGCGACCCGTCCTCGTCGCCCGGTCTCGGGTCGGCCGCGACCGAACGTCTCCGTGACCTGGTCGCGGACGCTGTCGCTGGGCCCGGCGCGCGCCGTCCCGGCGCCATGGCACGCCTGAGGTCGGCGACCGCCACCTCCGCCGGCGGCATCGTCGTCCGACACGAGGCCGGTCGCCCGTCCTTCGTGATCGGGTTCCGGCGCCGATCTTCCGACCGCCAGCGCGGCACCTGGACCCTGCCGAAAGGCACGCCCCACCCCGGCGAGCCGCTCGAGGCCGTGGCCCTGCGGGAGGTCGAGGAGGAAACGGGCCTCAGCGTGCGGATCACCGGCGCGCTGCCGTCCATCGAGTACACGTTCGTCCAGGACGGCGTCCGGATCCACAAGACGGTCCACTACTGGCTGATGGAGCCGACCGGCGGCGATCTCTCGAGGCACGACCACGAGTTCGAGCGCGTCCGGTGGGTCGGATTCGACGAGGCGCCCAAGGTGCTCACGTTCGAGACGGAACGCTCGCTCGTGGCCGCCGCCGCCGCCCGGATCGAGGCGAACGGGGCCGCGGTCGACGAGCCTGCCGGATCGGCCGGCTCATGAACGAGGCAACGTCGTGACCGGCGAGTCCGAGGGGGCGCTCCACGAGACGGCACTCGCCGGGCTCCACCGCGACCTGGGCGCGCGCATGGTCGAGTTCGCCGGCTGGTCGATGCCCGTCCAGTACACGTCGATCCTCGAGGAGCACCGGGCCGTCCGCGAACGCGCGGGCCTGTTCGACCTGTCCCACATGGGCGAGCTCTTCGTCGAGGGCCCGGGCGCCGGCGACGCCCTGGCCCGGGCGATCGTCAGCGAGCCGCGGGCGCTCGCGATCGGACGGGCCCAGTACTCGATGCTGTGCGCGCCGGACGGCGGGATCATCGACGACCTGATCGTCTATCGGCTCGCCGAGGATCGCTTCATGGTCGTGGCCAACGCCGGCAACGCGGCGGTCGTGTCGGACGAGCTCGCCGACCGGATCGGCAGCCGCGATGCGATCCTCGACGACCACTCCATGACCACGTCCCTCGTCGCGCTCCAGGGTCCTGCGGCCGCGGCCATCCTCGCCCCGCTCACCGACGTCGACCTCGCCGGCCTCCGGTACTACGCGATCGCCGAGGGCAGCGTGGCCGGTATCCCGGCGATGGTGGCCAGGACCGGGTACACGGGCGAGGACGGGTTCGAGGTCTTCGTCGAGTGGGGGTCCGGACCCGAGATCTGGCGAGCTCTCCAGGAGGCGGGCCGGGACGCCGGCACGATCCCGTGCGGCCTGGGCGCCCGGGACACGCTCCGGCTCGAGGCGGGCATGCCGCTGTACGGCAACGAGCTCGACCGGCGCACGAACCCGTTCGAGGCGGGCCTCGGCCGCGTGGTGAAGCTGGCGAAGGACGGGGGGTTCGTCGGCCGCGACGCCCTCGCCGCCGCTGCCGAGAAGCCCCTCGCGAGGCGCCTGGCCGGACTCGTCGTCACCGGCCGCGGCATCGCCCGGCACGGCTATCCGATTCGTCGGGACGATGAGGTGACCGGATCGGTCACCAGCGGGACGCAGTCTCCGACCCTCGGGCGGCCCATCGCCATGGCCTACGTCCGCCCGGCCGATGGCGAACCGGGTACGATCCTCGCCGTCGACGTCCGGGACCAGCCGGTCCCGGCCGAGGTGGTGCCCCTGCCGTTCTACCGGCGTCCGGGCTGAGCCGGACGATCCGCCGTCGCCCGACCGCCCGGGTGGTCCGGGCAGTCCACGAGGAGGTCACGCAGCGATGGTTCCGCCCGAGCTCCGGTACACGAAGGACCACGAGTGGGTCATGGTCGATGGCGACACGGCGACCGTGGGCGTGACCCAGTACGCCGCCGACCAGCTCGGCGACGTCGTGTTCGTCGACCTTCCCGCACCCGGCAGGACCATGGCCCGGCATGCCACCTTCGGCGTGGTCGAATCGGTCAAGGCGGTGAGCGACCTGTACCTGCCGCTCGACGGCGAGGTCCTCGAGGGGAACGAGGCACTTGCCGGGGAGCCGGAACTGGTGAACGCCGACCCGTACGGCCGAGGCTGGATGGTCAAGATCCGGATCGCGAAGCCCGACCAGGTCGCAGAACTCCTCGATGCGACGGCGTACGAGGCCCTGATCGCATCGGCCTGAGGCCGTCGACGGGACTGGGCGACCGCACGATCGCGCAGGAGCGACGATGAACCTCCGAACGGCGGGGCGCGTACTTCCTCACGAGCGCCTCGGAATCGGCCGTCCTGGCACGGAGGAGTCCACCCTGAGCGAGCCGCAGCCCGCCGTGGGCAACGCCCCCGCTGCTCCCGAGCAGACGCCCGCATCGTCGCGCGCGGGTGCGCTCGCGACGCTTCCGGACGCGGAGCTCCTCCGCCGGATCCAGGCCGACAACCTCGACGCCTTCGAGGCGCTCTTCGCCCGGTACCGCGGCCTGATCCACCGGACCGCCTACGGGCTGACGGGGGACCCGCAGACGGCCGAGGAGATCCTCCAGGACACGTTCGTCCGAGCGTATCGCCATCGGCAGACGCTCCGGACCGACATGTCGCCGGTGCCGTGGCTCCATCGCGTGGCGCTCAACCTGTGCTACTCGCGGCTCGGCCGGCGACGCCTGCCGGTGGAGCCGATCGGGGAGGCGACCCACGAGCTCCGCGACACGACGCCCGAACCCGCCGAGCACGTCGAACGCGAGGAGCTCCGCCGGACCATCCGGTTCGGCGTGGCCGCGTTGCCGCCGAAGCACCAGAGCGTGGTGGTCCTCTACTACCTCCATGGCATGTCCCTGCAGGAGACCGCCGAGACGCTCGGGATCGCGCTCGGGACCGTGAAGTCCCGCCTCCACTACGCGCTCCACGCGCTGCGGACCCACCTCGCCGCCGAGCGCCGGCACGCGGAGCTCGACGTCGCCGGCGTCGTCCCCGCGCCCGCCACGCCGGCACCACAGGCGGAGGTGGCTCGCGTTGCTCGCGGCGCCCTTGGGCGATGGAGCCGGCGATGACGCGCCCACGGAGGCCGCAATGCTGATGCGCGCGGACCGCGTGGCCTGCCAGCAGGTGGCCGACGCGCTGCTCGGCATCGTGGACGGCGCCGACGCCGGCGCCCCGTCGACGGCGGCGCTCGATCACCTCGAATGGTGTCGGACCTGCGCCGCCGAGCTCCAGGACCTGGCCCTCGCCCTGATTGCCCTCCGCCGGCTTGGCGGGGCCGCCGTCGAGCCGGAACCCGCCGAGCGATCGTGGTCGCGCCTCCGTGCGCGCATCGAGCGCAGCCGGGTGGCCGCCCGGCGCCTCGCCTGGCGCTGGCGGACGACGATGCTCGGCCTCGCCGCGAGCTCGCTGGTGGTGGCCGGCCTCGTCGGCCCGACGGCCCTCCACATGCCGCTTGCGGGCGGTCTCCTCGAACCGACCGGGCTCACGAGGGCACAGGTGGAGCGGGCCAGCCGCGCCGCCGAGGCCACCTACATCCTGCAATCGAACACGGGCACGCTCGCCGTCGCCCAGCTGACCGAGGCCGGCCCCGTCCCGGGGTCGCGCCGGTATCCGGACGGACACAAGCCGGAACGGAAGGAGGTGTCGCCAGACACGAGCGGGCTCGTCCGCGCGGCGCGCTGATCGGGGTTCCCCGATTTGACACGCCTGCGAGGGCTGCCCATAGTACCGGCAGCGCAGAAGGTCGCTGCTCACCCGCGCGCGTTTTTCCGTGTTTCCCGCCCGGTGTGGGGACGCGTCGCCCGCGGAGCGACCGCACTGCAGTGGGAGTTCAGGCGACTGGTTCGCCTAGTTGGAGGAGCTTAGATGCGGAAACCCCTCATGGCGCTGCTCGCGACCACGGCGATCGTGTTCGCGGCGTGCGGAGGCGCGGCCACGAACCCGCCGACCTCGTCGACCACGACGACGTCGACGACGACCGAGGCCCCGACCCCGACCCCGGAGACGGTCGACCTCACGAACTCGGATTACAACACCCGGGTCGAGGCCGGCGTCGACGGCGGCACCCTCATCATGGGTGACTGGCAGGAAGCCAACCAGTTCAACCCCTACTACCTGGGCCAGGTCACCGAGGCCAACGTCGCCTCGGCCGTGTGGTCCACCCTCGTCGTCCTCACCGACGACTTCCGCTACGCCCCCGACCTCGCCACCAGCGTCCCGACCACCGACAACGGTGGCGTGCAGGTGCCGGGCGTCAGCGGCGATGCGATGACCGTCACCTGGGAGCTCAAGCCCGGCCTGAAGTGGTCCGACGGCGCCGACCTCACCTGTGACGACTTCAAGTACGCCTGGGAGTGGGTCCTCGATCCCGCCAACGTCGGCGTCATCACCACGGGTTGGGACCTGATCACCAACTTCGAGTGCGCGTCGACCACGACGATGGTTCTCCACTTCAAGGAGATCTACGAGGGCTACATCACCCTCATCACCGCGCCGCTCCCGCGCCACTACCTGGAGCAGTTCCCGATTGCGGACCAGGTCCAGGGCGCCGGCTTCCGCTCTGACGAGGTCAAGGACCTGCCGGTCTCCGGCGCGTTCAAGTTCGACACCGTCACCCCGGGCGCCGAGCTGCGCCTCGTTCGCAACGACCAGTACAAGAGCTTCTCGACGGGCAAGTCGGCCCACCTCGATACGCTCATCTTCAAGTGGTACGGCGATGCCGACGCCATGATCGCGGGCTTCGCGGCCGGCGAGGTGGACGTTGCCACCGACCTCCAGGACTCGGACATCCCGAAGCTCGATGCCCAGGGACTGACGAGCGCCACGAGCGCCATCCCGGCGCTCCTGTACGAGTTCCTCCGCCCGAACTGGTCCGCTGGTCCGTTTGACGAGGCCACGGGCACGGGTGGGTGCTCGCGCAACCCGGTCGTCGCCGATCGCGGCGGCTGCCCGATGTCTGACCCGGCGTTCCGCGCCGCGATCCCGTTCGCGATCGACAAGAACGAGATCAACACGCGGCTCCTCGGCAACACCGTCCAGGTCGCCAACACGAGCGTCTCGCCGTCGGCATGGTTCTTCGCGGACCAGACCCCGGCCACGTACGATCCCGAGACCGCCAAGAGCATGCTCGAGGCAGCCGGGTGGGTTGACTCCAACGGCGACGGCGTCCGCGAGAAGAACGGCGTCGAGGCCAAGATCGAGCTCTGCACCACGACCCGCCAGGTTCGCATTGACACCCTGACGCTCATCGCCTCGTGGCTTGGTGACGTCGGAATCAACGCGATCCCGAACCCGGTCGCGGCGTCGGACATCTTTGCCGACTACAACGAGGCCACCACGGACACCCCGTGTGCCCTGTCCCGCAGCAACTTCGACCTCGCTGAGCACGCGTTCAGCTCGTCGATCGACCCGCTCGGGAACTACTTCAGCTACCACAGCAGCCAGTTCGAGCCCAACGGCGCGAACGACGCGCAGGTCGTCGACCCCGGCATCGACGCGGCCCTCGAGACGGTCCGCACGAGCGTCGATTTCGTCGCGATCAAGCACGCCATGGCTGACTTCCAGAAGATCTACGTCGAGAAGACCGTCGAGGTCCCGCTGTACTACCGCAAGCAGGTCGACCTGTTCGGCCCGCGCATCGGTAACTTCTTCGGGAACCCGACCCAGGCCGGCCCGACGTGGAACGCCGTCGACTGGTACGTCAAGGGCTGATCGCCCCGCGATCATTCCCGATGCGGTAATGACTCGGGGCGCCCGTCGCTGACGGGCGCCCCGAGTGCTACCCAAGGGTTCGCGCCTCGCACCGCGAACCGGTCCTGCCTCTTCGCTGCAGTCACGCGCTCTCGAGCCGGAAGGGGACAAGATGACGAAGTACGTGATCCGCCGCATCCTGCAGGCGATTCCCGTCGTCGTCGGAATCACGATCGTCACGTTTGCCCTCATGCAGGCCGCTCCTGGCGGCCCCGCCCAGAAGTTCGCCCAGAACCCGCGCATCACGCCCGAGCAGAAGCGCGAGTTCCTCGAGGCCTGGGGCCTCCTGGAGCCGGTCCCGATCCAATACGGTCGCTGGCTGGGGATCCTCAATCCGAAGGCCGAAGGCGTCGATGCGTTCTTCGGGCCGACCGGCGCCCCGAACTTCCTGCCGTCGGG
>CAZVDO010000046.1:0-17770 GCA_964625345.1 uncultured Anaerolinea sp.
TCAGTCCCGACCGCGCCGCAGGGCACGGCCGGGCGTTGCGCCCGTGTGCACGCCCCCATCCACGACCGGGATGCCGCTGACGAGCACCGTATCGATTCCCTCCGGGTAGCGGCGCGGATCGTCATAGGTGGCCAGGGAGCGGACCGTCGCCGGGTCGAACACCACGACATCGGCCACCGCGCCGTCCACGAGACGCCCTCGGTCGCGCAGGCCGAGGCGATCGGCCGGCATCGAGGTCATCTTGGCCACGGCCTCCTCCAGGCCCAGGACCCCCTCGTCCCGCACGAACTGCCCCAGGATGCGCGGGAAGGACCCGTAGGTCCGTGGGCTTGGCTTGTCGCCGACGAACGTGGAATCGGTGCCGACCATCGCGATCGGGTGCCGGTAGAAGCGGCGGATCCCGTCGGTGTGCGGGCCAGGCGTGACCTGGTTGACCTGGAGGCCCTCGGCGAGCAGCAGGTCGCACAGGAGCTCGACGAGGTCCGTGCGCGTCTCCCGCCCCACGTCGCCCAGCGTCCGGCCCTCCCAGCGCCGATGCTCCGGCCGACCGAAGTACCCGAGCCGGATGTCCGCGATCCCACCGGCCCCGGCGTAGAGGACGCCGCGGGACTCGAGCTCCGCCCGGATGCGCGCGCGGATCGCCGGGTCGGCGAGCCGGACGGCGGTCGGGCCGGGACCGCCCTCTTGGACCCAGGTGGGGACCGTGATGAGGAGGCGGGTGGAGGCCCACTCGTAGGGGTACGCATCGAACGTCACGTCGAGGCCCTCGGCGCGGGCGTCGTCGACGAGCGCGAGCATCTGCTCCGGGGTGCCGGGGAACGTGGCTCGATGGTAGAAGTGCGTGATGTGCGCCGGCGCGCCGCCGCGCCGCCCGATCTCGACGGCCTCGCGGAACGGGTCGAGAAACCGGTCGCCGAGCGTGTAGCGGACGTGGGTGTGGTAGATGCCGCCGAGCCGGGCCGCCTCGTTGGCGAGCTCGGCCAGCTCGGCCGTCGAGGCATACGACCCGGGCGGGTAGTCGAGCCCGGACGACACCCCCCAGGCGCCGGTCTCCATGCCTTCCCGCAGCATGGCCCGCATGTCCGCCAGGGCCGTGGCAGGCGCCGCCACCTCGTCCCAGCCGAGGGCGGCAATCCGTAGGGCCGAGTTGCCGACGAGGAAGACGATGTTGACGCTGACCCGGCCGTCGAAGCGCTCGAGGTAGCTCGCGACCGTGTCCCAGTCGGCCACGCCGCCGGGCGGATGTCCGTCCAGCCCGGCGTTGAGTTGCACGAAGGCGGCCAGGTCGGCGGGATCCCGGAACGGCGCGTAGGCGTTGCCGTCAACCCCGATGACCTCGGTGGTGACGCCCTGCCGGACCTTCGGCTCGTGGAGCGGGGCGGACAGGATCGTCAGCCCGCTGTGGCTGTGGAGGTCAATGAACCCGGGGGCCACCACGCGGTCGGTGACGTCGAGGACGCGGTCCGCGCGGGCGGCCGCCGCCTCGATGGACGCCGCGTCGCGATGCACGGCCACGCGTCCGCCCGCCACCGCAACGGCCCCGTCGAAGCCCGGCGCCCCGGTGCCGTCCACGATCCGACCGCCTCGCAGGAGGAGCTCGATCCGCTGCATCGCCCCATCTTGGCAGGTGGTCGCCGGCACGAGGTCGCGTGCTAGCATCGCCGGCGGTGACGACCTCGATCGAGCCGCATCGCCACCCGGCGCTCCCTGCGCGGCCCCCGTTTGCGCTGCGGGCGGGCATCCTGACCCCGCTCGGCGCGGGTGGGACGCGCTACGAGCGCGACGGCCTCCTGGTCGTGGACGCTTCCGGCCGGATCGCCTCCGTTTCGGCCTTCGCGGACGGATCGGAGGTCGATCGCGCGGCCGCCCTCGACCTGCGGCCCCTCGCCCTGCTGCCGGGCCTCGTGGACCTCCACGCTCACCTGCCGCAGCTGCCCAACGCCGGCCTCGGGGCCGGGCTCGACCTGCTGAGCTGGCTGCAGCGCTACATCTTCCCGCTCGAGCGGCGGTTCGACGACGCGTCCGCGGCCAGCCTCCTCGCCACGACCGCATTCCAATCCTTCGCGAGCGTAGGGACCACCACCGTGCTCGCCTATGGCGCCGTCTACGAGGCGTCGATGGACGGCGCGTTCCGAGCGGCCGAGGGCCACGGCATCCGGGCCATCCTGGGCAAGGTGATGATGGATCGGATCACCTACGACGAGACGATCGACCCGGCCACGATCCTGGACCGCTCCCTTCGGGAATCCGAAACCCTGTGCGGCCGGTGGCACGGTGCCGCCGACGGCCGGCTCGGGTATGCGGTCACGCCGCGCTTCGCGATCTCGTGCACGGCCGAGATGCTCCGCGAATCAGCCGCCCTCGCCGCGCGGACGGGTGCCTGGTGGCAGACCCACGTGTCCGAGGATGCGGGCGAGATCGCGGAAGTGGCCCGGCTGTTCCCCGAGGCGCGCGACTACGTGGACGTCTACGACCGGGCCGGCGGCCTCGGTGCGCGGACCGTCCTCGCCCACGCGGTGCACCTCGGGGACCGCGAACTCGAACGACTCGTGGCCACCGACACGCGGATTGCCCATTGCCCGGCGTCCAACCTGTTCCTCGCGTCGGGAGTGATGCCCTACGCCCGCTACCGCGCCGCCGGTCTCCGGATCGGCCTGGGGTCCGATGTCGCCGGCGGGCCCGACCCGTCGATCTTTTCGGTGATGCGCGTGGGCGCATATGCGCAGGCGGCCCGACGGACGCTCCTTGGCGAAGGCGAGGGCATCCTCGAGCCGCTCGACTGGGTGCGCGCGGGCACGCTCGACGGGGCCGAGGCCCTGGGCCTCGGGGACGTGATCGGGTCGCTCGAGCCGGGCAAGGATGCGGACGTCATTGCCGTGGACGCCGGGCTGACGGCGCCGGTGCGCCATCTCGACGTCGACATCGAGGGCGCGGGCGGGCATGCCCTCCATCACGATGGAGGGGGCGGAATCTACGGCGCCGCGGACGACGCCTCCGAGATCGCGAGCCGGCTCGTCTTTCGGCCCCACCCGGACATGGTCCGGGGCGCGTGGGTCAGGGGCGTTGGCCTGCCAGGACCGGTGGGAACGTCGCCTGCCGAGGAAGGCGGCGACTGAGGCGTCGCGGACCGCGGGCCTTCGCCCACGGCCGGTGCCGGGCTACTTTCGCTTGGTCCGGAACTGGTTGAGGTGCGTGGTCCAGTCGGATCCGCCGGTCGCGTTCGCGGCGCAGCTCCCGTGCCAGCCGCAGACACAGGTGATTTCCTGGTCCTTGTGCCGGTAGACCTCGATCACGTGGCGCAGCGGCTCAGGCTCGCCCTTGCGGACGGATGATCGGGTCAGGGAGAGTGGGCGTCCGTTCACTGGAACTCCTGGGCACGGAGGTGGCTGCCGCGTGGCGGGGACTGCCTATTCTGCCTCAAATCGGCCGATCCTGCCTCGAACGTACGCATCGCAACGACCACGGCGACGCCTGCTGGCCCCCTCAGCCGCCGGATCCGAGCGTGGCCAGGAGTGCCGCCGCCTCGGCCCGCGGCGCAGGGTCCAGGGCCGGCCCGAGCGCCAGGGCGGACGCGATCAGCGACCGTGCCTGCGCCGTGTCGCCCAGCGCCGCGGCGATGGCGCCGGCGTGCCAGAGCGTCCTCGCGTCGGCTGCCCCGGCGGATCGGGCGAGGTCGCTCTCAGCCTTCGCGGCCGGGATGTCGCCGGCGCGATAGAGCGCCCACGCGAGCAGGTCGTGACCGGGCGCGTCGTCCCGATCGGCGAGTGCGGCGAGGGCGGCCGCCGCGACCTGCGCGGCGTCGCCGCCATGGTCGAGCTCGAAGCCGAGCAGCTGGCGATCGAAGACGCTGCCGGCCAGTTCCGAGAGCTGTCGCGTGAGCCTGACCGTCCCGTACGCTGCGGCGGCGGCCCGATCGTCGCCCGGTTCGGCGCGGAGCGTGAGGAGATCGCCCAGGAGCGCCTCTGCCTCGGGCGTGGGTGCGATGGCGGTGGCGCGCTCGAGGGTGGCGATGGCCGCGTCGAGGTCCCCCATCCAGGCAGCCATGCGAGCCGATCCGAGGAGGGCCGCCAGGTCGTTCGGGCGCACGGCGAGGGCCGCCGCGAAGCCGGCGCTCGCGGTCCAGGCGTCACCGGCGGCCCGGGCGTACTCGCCGACGGCGTACTGGTAGAACGAGGCTTCGACGTCACCCGAGAGGGCGGCGTCACGGGCCGCGACGGCGAGGCGCAGTGCGCCGGTGAGGTCTCCCCGCGCTGACGCGAGCCGGGCTTGCCGGACGAGGACCGCGGGGCCGCTCGTGGCGGCCGCGAGCGCATCGAGGTCATCCGAGGCGGCCTCGAGGTCGCCGAGCTCGATCTCGGCATCGGCGCGCGTGGCGAGGGCCCCGAGCTGTGCCGGATCCGCGCGCACGATGGCGTCGGCCGTGTCACGTGCCGCACGGAAGTCGTGGAGCGAGAAGAGCAGGGCGGCTTCGAGGGAGCGCGCGGCGGGTTGGGTGGGCGCGATGGCGACGGCCTGCCGCGCGGCTTCGAGGCCGCGCTGGTAGTCGTCGACATCCCCGGTCAGTCGGGCTCGCCCCGCGTACAGGCTGGCGAGGTTCGTGGCCGAGATGAAGTCCTTTGGATTCGCCCGCAGGTTCGCGGTCCACGCGGCGATGTTGTGGTCCAGCTGGGCCACGCTGCCGATCGCGGGCTGGACGCCCGCCGTGCCGGGAATGGCGACCGGCGCTGCCGACGCAACGGGCGCGTCGGCCGGCGAGCCGCCCAGTGCGGCACGGCTCGGGGAGCCCGAGCCGCTGCCGGTGAACGAGGCGATCGCCGTGACCGCGACCAGGCCGACGGCGGTTGCGAGGACCCCGAGGGGCCGTACGCGGAGCGGAGGTCGTCGAAGCTGGAGGGAGGTCATGGCGATCGTTGGCTCCAGGCCGCCCACGGGCAGCCGATTGAACGTGGTGGGTGTGGACGGGAAGAGTGGAGCGCCGCCCCCCACGACGGCGCTCCACTCGGGGTCAATGCGGGACGCCGAGGTACGGGAAGCTGGCGAGGTAGTCGCCGTGCGGCCCGACCCCGTCGCCGTTCACGGCGCCGTCGGCGTCGCGGTCGGCGAACAGGCCCAGCGGATCGCCGCCGGTCGCGACCCGCAGCTCGACGTCGATGACGTCGTCGGCGAGGGCACGGCCGTTGAGCGGCGCGGGCAGGGCGGAATTACGGTCGTAGACGAGCACGTCGGGGATCAGGACGGAGGCAAGCGCCTCGGCCTGGCCCTGGGCGTACGCGCCTTCGCTGTCGAGGCTCGACAGGAACAGCAGGCCGTTGACCACGTTGTCGTAGAACTTCCCGCCGAAGGCGGTCAGCTGCTTCGAGGGAGCGGTCCGGTTGAAGTCGTTCTTGTCGGCCGTCGGGTTGAAGACCGTGTTGATCGCGGGCCGGCCCATCTGGTCGGCCTGGTGCCAGCCGGAGCCGTCCTGGTACGAGGTCGTCGCCCAGACGCCGATCCGGGTGGCGAGTTCGCCGTTCGGAATGGCCAGGACGATGGCGTTCGTGTTGAGGTTGGCGAAGAAGTCGGTCGGGTTGTCGCCAAGGGCGTCGCCACCCACGGCCGTGCCGGTGGTGAGGTACGTCGTCGTGCCGATGAACCCGGTCAGGTCGAAGAAGAAGGGGTCCGAGCGGACGCCCGCCCAGGCCCAGATGTCGTTCCGGCCGACGGCCTTGGTCGCGTCGTTCGCGTGGCCCTGCGCGATGGTCGGGCCGCCGTTGAGGCTGCGAGCCTTGGCGCCGTCGTACTGCGAGACCTTGAACTTGAGGTTGGCGGTCCCGTCGTCCGAGAACGTCGCCACGTAGGCGCGATCCGCGACGTTGTCCGCGTCGAGGTCGACGTTGAACACGTAGCGGACGTTCGTCCCGAAGTCGCCGCCGAAGAGGTTGATCGCCGGGTTGACCGTCATGGCCAGGACCGTGCGACCCGCCGCGTCGGGAGCCGGGAAGACGTAGAGGTCGTTGATGTCCCGGTCGCCGTGCTCCGAGTGCGGAGCGATGGCGCCCGCGACCACCGTGCCGCCGAGGGCCGGTGCGTCGAGGTGATCGGCCGCGCTCGTCAGGAGCGGGACCGCGCCCACCGTGAGGACCGCGGCGGCGGCTCCCAGGGTGGCGAGCTTGCTGAAGGTGCGCATCGGGGATCCGATTCCCTTTCTTGTGTGTGTGTCGGGGCTGGGCTTCCGTCCCGCGGTGTCGCGACTCCCCGCGGTTCGGGTGCAGGGGGTGATGCGCGGGCTGCCCGGGATCGGATCACTCGCGCGGGGCGGTCAAGCCCTCACGTGCCCGGGCGAGGGCGTGTCGCGTTCGGCACGGGACCGATCCAGCGGAATTCGACGTGCCAAGGCGCGCAACGTGGCGCAACTGGACGATGACCACGGCGCGCGCCGCGGCGACCATGCCGTCCATGCACGAGATCCGCCGCAGCGTCGCCCAGCTCCTCCTCGCCGCGATCGTCGCGGTGGCGGCCTGCGGCGGGCCTCGGGCATCGACCACGCCGGACAATTCCGGGGCCGCGAGTCAGTCGCCGGCCGCCTCCGGGGTTCTGGCAGCGCTGCCGGACGGCACGGTGGACGCCCCGGCGCTCGATGCGCTGGAGGCCGAGCTGGAGCGCAGCGCCATGGCGGGCGCGGGCCTGCTCGAGAAGCTCGGCGGCGACGCGATGCTCGACCGGATCAACGAACTCCGGCGCTCCGCGGCCGCGGCCGCCGCGTCGGACCTGCTGGGCCAACCGGTGACGGGACGGACCGCGGACCCGCTGGCTGGACAGGTCGCATCGGTCGGCGCGGCCGTGCCCCCGGCCACCGCGCTGGGCGGGATTGACTTCTCGGGCAGCCTCGTCATGACCTCGGTGTACACGAACCTGATCCTGCAGCAGAGCCCCCCGACCGGCCAGGGGTCGAACCGCTCATCGACGTCGCAGGAATCCGGCCGGATCACAGCCGGCGGGCACACGGCCAACGTCACGATCCAGACGACCCTCTCGATCGTCCGCAACGGATCCACCATCACCGGCGCCGCCGACGTCATCACGACGATTGCCCTGCTCGACGCGAACGGCAACGTGACCGAGACCGTCACGACGACATCGCATGGCGTTGTCGAGGTCGACACGTGCCCGGCGGACGACGGCAGCGTGAACGCGGACTACGCGCTCGACTACCAGGTGAGCTCGACGGGCGGATCGAGCGCCGAGTACCACGTCTCAGGCCGGGTGGTGGGCCAGGTCCTCGACGATGCCTACCTCCACGGGTTCAACGTCGATGCCAGCGGGTCGGTGACCAACAACGCCGGGGTGGATCGTGCAGTCACGATCCAGGCCACCGCGGCGATGACGGGAGCGCCGGGCAACGTCACGGCGCTCACCATCGGGGCCACCAGCGGCAGCACCGTCCGTGCCGACCCGGCGACGACGTCGGCGGATCTCACCGAGCTGATGCGGCTGGCCGCGAAGCCGGCATTCGAGATCGTCGCCCTCCTGTTCGACACGGCCCAGTCGCAATGGCGCGGCGGCGTGTGCGTGGAGGTCGAGGTCACGCCCGAATCGCGGGACGTCCAGCCCAACGCGTCCCTCCAGCTGTTTGTCGACATCAAGCACAAGATGACGGGCCAGATCCTTCGGGGACTCCCGGTGAAGGGCTCGATGACCGGGGGTCGATCCTTCACCGTGGCCGACACCGACCTGCCGACGCCGCGGGGGTTCGCGTACGTGGCCACCGGCCACCTCGGCGACGTCGGGAAGGTGCACTTCATCTCGACGTCGCGGCGTGGGATCGGGACGCGCGACGTCGAGTACAGGGTCGCCACCGACCTCGTGCTCGAGCTCGCGATCGACTCGACGTTCCAGTTCACGAAATACAACGGGCTGCTCACAGACGCAAAGGCCCACGTCGAGGGCAAGATCCGCATGGCCTACGACGAGGCCAGGGGCACCTGGTCGGGCAACGGATTCCTCCGGTCCACCACGACGTCGTCCCCTCCGGGCTGCAACGCGACCTCGATCAACGGTTCCGGGAATCGCTACGACTGGGTCGTCCGGGAGGCGCGCGCAGCGCCGGGCATGGCGGACTCGGACCTCGAGGTGTGGATGGACGCGGGCCCGGCGCCGGAATCCTTTGATGCCTTCGTTGCGCGGTATTGCCCAGTCCCGACGCTCACGGGCACCGTGAACACATGGGAGAACATCTTCTTCCTCATCGAGAGCCCCACGTACTACGGTGCCAAGGGACTCCATGTCACGGGCTTCGACGCCCTCGGGGTGGACACCAGCGTGTGGTACGACGGACTCGTGCTCGGCAAGATCGGCTGGCACGGCGACTGCAGCCAGATCCAGGCGCCACCGTTGCCGAGCGGCATCCCGGATCCGGGGGTGTCCATCAAGGACCTGACGCTCTGCAGCGGTGACACGTGGTACACGCTCCGCGTGATCGACCCGGCCCTCGCGCCGCCGCCGTAGCGGGCCGATCGGCGCCGCCTCCGAGTGGCGGCCGCCCGCAGGCCGCGGGCCTCCCGTCCGACTAGAGCACGCGGCCCGGGTTCAGGATGCCGAGCGGGTCCAGGGCGGTCTTGATCGCTCGCATGGCCGTCATCGCGCCGTCGCCCCGCTGGATGGGCAGCCACTCGCGCCGTGCCGCTCCGATCCCGTGCTCGGCGGTGACCGTGCCGCCGAGCTCCAGGGCCGCCGCGAAGATCTCGTCCCGGACCACGTGCGTGAGCTCGGCGGCCCGCGGGTCCTCGCGGTCGAAGACGAGGTTGGGATGGAGGTTGCCGTCCCCGGCGTGGCCGAACGTGGCGCAGCGAACCCCGTGGGCCGTCGTGATCCGTTCGATGGCCCGGAGGAGTTCCGGCACGCGCGCCCGCGGCACCCCGACGTCCTCCATGCGCACGGTCCCCTGCCGCTCCAGCGCGCGCAGGGCCAGGCGGCGGGCCTGCCGCAGCCAGTCGGCTTCCTGGGGGTCCGTGGCCCGTACGATCGATCGGCCGCCACTGGCCACGCACGCCGCCTCGGCGGCATCGAGTTCGGCCGCGGCGCCCGCTCCGGGCGAATCGGATTCGACCATGAGCATCGCCGCGGCGGTCATGTCGAGCCCGAGGTGGTGCCAGTCCTCGACGGCCGCGATCGTGGCGCGGTCCATGAGCTCAAGGGTGACCGGGACGAGGCCCACCTCGGTCATCCCGGCGACGGCGTCCCCGGCGGCGTCGAGCGAATCGAAGAAGGCCAGCAGCGTCGTTCGCGGTGGCGGGCTCGGGCGCAGGCGGAGGGTCGCCTCGGTGATGATCCCGAGGGTCCCCTGGCTCCCGACGAACAGGTGCGTCAGGGCGTACCCGGCGACGTCCTTCACGTTCCTGCCACCCGTCCGGATCACCGTCCCGTCCGCGAGCACCACCTCGAGGCCGAGGACCGAGTCCCGGGTCTGGCCGTACTTCACGCAACACAGGCCGCCCGCGTTCGTGCCCAGGTTGCCCCCGATCGAGCAGCTCTCGTAGCTCGCCGGATCCGGGGCGTAGAAGAGCCCCTCGGCCGCGACCGCGGCCTTCAGGTCGGCGTTGATGACCCCGGGCTGGGTCACGACACACAGGTTGGCCCGGTCGATCTCGAGGATCTCCCGCATGCCGGTCAGCACGATCGTGAGCGCGCCCTCGATCCCCGCCGCGCCACCGGACAGCCCGGTCCCCGCCCCGCGCGGCACGACCGGCACGAGGTGCGCGGACGCAAGGCGGAGCAGGCTGGAGACGTCGGCCGTCGACGTCGGAAGGGCAATCGCGCCGGGGAGGCCCGCGTCGAGGTACGCGGTCTCGTCCTGCCGGAACGGCTCGCGCTCGTCCGGATCGGTGAGCAGCCGGAGGCCCGGCATCTCCGCGCGGATCGCGACCACGAGCGCGGCCAGCCTGGCGGGGTCGACGGGAAGCGAGGCGACAGGCGTCTCCACGGGCCGATGCTAGCCCGTGCGCGCGGTCCCGACACGCGAAGTGCCCCGCTCCGACTACGATCCGCCGATGACCTGGCGCACGCGGGCACTCGTGCCGCTCCTGCTCGCCATGGCCGCCGCGTGCGCGCCGGGGCCGAGTCCGAGCACGGTGCGGACCCTCCCGCCCACGAGCGAGCAGACGCCGACGTCCGAGCCGACGGTCGCCCCGCCGTCGGATGGACCCACGGAGCGACCCTCGGCGACGCCCCCGTCCGCGGCCCCGGGCTCGCCGGTGCCGGTCGCAACCCCGGAGCCGACGCACGGCGTGGTCCCCGGGTCGGTCGATGCCTCCACGATGGCCGTGGACGCCACATACGCCGTGGATGCCGCCATCACCGTGGCCACGGGCGCGCTCGATGTCACCACCGAGATCCAGGTCACCAATCGGTCGGGCATCGCGATCGACCGGCTGGAGCTCAACACGATCGCTGCTCGGCTCGGCGGCATCGACATCACCTCGGCAACGATCGACGACGTCCCGACCACGGTTGCCATCGACGACCAGACGCTGCTCGTGCCCCTCGGCGGGATCCTTCGGGACGGCGCATCGACCACGGTGCGGATCGCCTACCGGGCCACGCTGCGGCGCGGCCTGACCGGCTCGGACTGGATGTTCACGCGCTCGGGCGGCACGCTCGCCATGTATCGCTGGATCCCGTGGGTCAGCCGGGCCGTGCCGTTCGACCGCCCCAACCACGGCGACCCCTTCGTGACGCCCACCAGCTCGCACGTCGACATCGAGATCCTCACCGATGCGCCCATGGTCCTCGCCGCGCCGTCGGACGCGGTGACCGAAGTCGCGGCAGGCGCCGGCCGCGATTGGACGTTCACCGTCGCCGATGTCCGCGACGTGTCGATCGTCCTGGCGCCGAACTTCCAGGTCACCGAGGGCGTGGCCGGGGCGATCCCGATCCGGGCGTACACGCGTCCGGGAGGCCTGTCCGGGACGCGGCTCATCGCCCAGGCCGCACATGCGATCACCGCCGAATCGGAGCTGCTCGGGGTCGCGTATCCGAACCGGATGCTCGCCCTTGTCGAGACGCAGGGCGGCTTCGGCCTCGAATCGCCCGGTCTGATCTGGATCCCGCGGGGCACCGATTCGGTGAACCTGAACTACCTCGTCCATCACGAGACCGCGCACCAGTGGTTCTACGGGCTCGTCGGGAACGACCAGCAGGCCGATCCGTTCGCCGACGAGGCCGCGGCCGACCTGCTCGCGCGCACGACCCTCGGCACCCTCCGGGCGAGTCGCTGCGCCACCGATCGGCTGGACGAGGCCATCACCGCCTACACCGAGCGCTGCTACTACGAGACGATCTACGTCCAGGGCGGGCAGCTCCTCGACGGGATTCGCCAGCGCATGGGCGACGAGCGCTTCTGGGCCTCGCTCGGGGCCTACGTCATGACCCATCGCAACGGCATCGCCAGCACGGCCCAGCTCCTCGATGCCCTGCGGGCCGCCAGCCCGGTCGACCTGGTGCCGCTCCTGGGTCCGCGCTTCCCGAGTCTCTTCCCGCCTCCGGGCTGACCGGCCCTACCCCCGAGGCGACAGGCCCAGGCGCCGCTCCGCCCGGAGCGCGTGGGGCATGGCCCGCCACGTCCTGGGCAGCGCCGCGTTCCAGGTACGCCATCCGAGGACGAGCCAGCGCGCGATCGCCTGCTCGACCGGACCCCACGGAAGTCCGTACGCGGCACGGACCGTGGGCGGCAGCAGGCCGACCGACGGCAGGAGCAGCCAGCTCGTCGCCGCGGTCGGCAGCACCGGCAGGCGGTCGAGTGCGGCGAGCGCGGGAGCCGAGAGGCGCGGCGGAAGCGCGGCGGCCATGGCCCGCAGCGGCGGCTCCGAGGGCGGCCTGAGGACCGCGGCGGCGAGGTCGCGCGCCACGGGTCCCGGGTGGGCCGGCCCATCGGGACCCAGCATCGAGTCGACGTAGGCCCGGAACGACGCGAGGTCCGGCGGCACCCGCCCCTCGAGGCCGAACAGGGCTGCAATCGGCAGGCTCTCGGCATACAGGCGGCGCCGGGCTTCCCCGTCGAGCGGACCCAGCCAGGCATCGGCGACGGCGATCGTCGAGTCCACCAACGTCGCGTGCACCCAGAGGGAGGCCGCCGGGTCGAGGGCGTCGTAGGCGCGGCCGTCCTCCATCACCCCGCGGAGTCCCGCGTGCCGCCGGCGCAGGCGTGCGGCCTCGGCTCGGGCGACACCGCGGGATCCGTACACGATCCGGAGGTAGGAGCCGAGGGTCGCCGCCAGGCGCGCCCAGGGATCGGCACGGAACGTCGAGTGGTCGGCGACGCCGGCCGCCACCGCGGGGTGCGCCAGCTGCAGGAGCAGGGCACGGGGGCCGGCTCCGAGGAGCAGGAAGGCCTCCCGGTCGACCTGCCAGGTCAGGCTCGACGGCCCGAGCAGGCCCGCATCGAGGTCTGCCGGCGGGTGGGGAGGTGCGAGCGCGACGCCCTCACCGAGGGCTTCGCGTGGGGCAACGGCGCGCGAGTCCGGCGAGCCGGTGGCGCGCGGTGAGCGCGTGCTCAGCGATCTCCGGGTCGTCGGCCGACCACCCACCACGCGGCGGGGAAGGCGGCCGCGGCGAGTCCGAGCTTCACGGCCTCGGCCCCCAGGAACGGCGTGAGCCCGTTCGCGATCGCCCAGTCGAGCGGCTGGCCGGCCGCGACGGCCAGCCACGGGACGCCGATCGCGAAGATGATGACCTCGCCGATGAGCATGGCCCCGACCGACCCAGGCAGGTGTCGGTCCCAGCCGAGCTCGGCGAGCCGCCCGACGATCGCTGCCGCGAGGACGAACCCGACGAGGAACCCGCCGGTCGCGCCGACGACGATCTCCCAGCCGTGCTTCGAATCGGCGAACACCGGCACGCCGACGACACCGAGGACCAGGTACAGGAGGGTCGAGGCCAGGCCGCGCTTGAACCCGAGTGCCCCGCCGGCAAGCAGGACGGCAAAGGTCTGTCCGGTGTACGGAACAGGATCTCCGGGCAGGTAGAAGTGGATCTGGGCGGCGGCGGCGATGAGGAGCGTGCCGGCCAGGATCAGGGCCACGTGCCGGGCTCGGACGCCGATGCCCTCGGACACGCGAATCGGCACCAGGAAGTCACCGATGGTGATGCCGCGCTCGCCTGCTGCCGACCGGTCCAACCGGGGCACCGAGATGGTCATCCTCGCCCTCCTCGTGACGATGCCGGCGCATCGCGGGGCGAGTCTAGCATGCGATCCGGCTCGTTCCGGATCGCGCGACGCCCTACTCGAAGCCCACGGCGCGGACGATCGAAATGCGCGCGGCGAGCCGGGCCGGGTAGTAGGCGGCCGCCACCGAGAGGGCGATCCCGAGGACGGCGGCGACTGCGAGGCTGGACCAGGGCACGCCGAGTCCCGGCGTGAACCCGCCCGTGAGGAGGAGCAGGATCGCCCCGATGCCGAGGCCGGTCGCGCCGCCCAGGACCACGCCGACGGCGCCCAGGACCGTGGCCTCGACGACGACCATGCGGGCAACCTGGCCGCGGCGCATGCCGATCGCCCGGAGCACGCCGATCTCGCGGACCCGCTCGACCACCCCCATGACCAGCGTGTTGACGATCCCGAGCCCTGCCACCAGGACCGCGATGAGGGTCAGCGCATCGAACAGGCCGAAGACACGACCGAGGGCATCGGTCACGGCCCCCTGGATGCGGCTCAGCGGGTTGGCCTCGAGTGCGTAGGTCCGCGCGACCGTGCGAAGCGCCTCGCGATCGGCGACGCTCGCCCCCGGGGCGAACCGGACCGCGAACAGGTCGGCGCCCTGGACCCCGACGGCCCCCGTGGCGTCCCCCCATCCGATGAGCATGGCCTCGCCGCCGGAGGTCGGAATGGATCGCTCCACGATCCCGACCACGCGCAGCGCGAGCGGGTCGCCCACCCCCGTCGCCACCGTGACCCGGTCGCCCACGCCGACGCCGAGGCGGGCCGCCGTCGCGGCGGGAACGATGGCCGCGCCGCCGGCATCGAGGGCGGCAAGGGCTGCTGCCCGATCCCCTGCCGTGAAGGTCAGGCTGCCGTCGGCCAGGAGGTCGGCGCCGCGCACGGCCGCCGCGTCGACGCGGACACCCGCGATGGCCAGGTCGAACGTCGCGATCGGCGTGACCCGGCGCACGCCGGGGACGGCGGCCAGCTCATCGGCGACGAACCCGTCCGGCTCGACGGGGACGATGCTGGTCACGACCTCGTCCCCGGGGACTACGTCGGCCAGCCAGGCCGTGGCCCGTTCGCGCGCCGCCTGGGCCGTCCAGCCCAGTGCCACCACCATGGCCAGGCCGACCACGAGCGCACCCACGGACAGGGCCGCACGGCTGCGATCGCGGGCGAGCGAGCCGCGTGCGAGGCGCTCCTCGAGCCGCACCGCAGCCGCGATCGGAGCCCCGACGACCCGGCCGACCGCGGGCAGCAGGAACGGGGTCAGCAGGGTCGCCCCGAGGAGTGCCGCGTACACGGCGATCGCACGGTCGGCACCGGTCAGGCCCGCGGCAGGCGGCCAGACGAGCAGGGCGAGGAGACCCACCAGGACCAGGATGCCGGCCACCCAGCTCAGGCGTCCGCGCCGCACGCGCGGGAGGTCGAGGCGCGCGCGCAGTGCCTCCATCGGCGGGATCCAGGCGATCCGCATCCCCGGTTCGATGGCCGCCGCGACCGTGATCGCCAGGCCCACGCCGAGGGCGAGCACGAGGCTCGTCACGCTCAGGCCGCCGAGATCGGCGGAGAAGCCTGTCAGGGAGCGCACCGAGGCGGCCATCAGGTTCCCGAGGATGGCTCCCAGCCCGATCCCGAGGACCGAACCCGTCACGCCCAGGATGAGGGCGCCCGCGAGGACGAATCGCACGATCTGGCCGCGCGTCGCTCCGGCTACTCGTAGCAGCCCGACCTCGCGGGCGCGCTCGCCCACCGTCATGGAGAGGGTGTTGATGATCAGGAAGGCGCCCACGAACAGCACGATCGTGGCCACGAGTGCCATCGTCGCCTGGAAGTCCGCGGTCGAGGCGCGGAGTCCACTGGCGATGTCCGCGGGTGAGGCGAGGACGTATGGGTCGTCGGTGATGCGGGCGGCGAACCGGGCCGCCACGTCGGTGGCGCTCGCTCCATCGGCAAGCGCAACGTCGACCCGGGTCACGCCGAGCGGCCCGTAGATCGCCTGCAGGGTGTCGATGGGGACCAGCATCGTCCGGCCGGCGGTGCCGGCCACGGGCCCCGGCCCGGCGAGGATGCCCACGACGCGCAGGTGGACGGGCTCGTCGCGACCCTGGAGCGTCACCTCGCTGCCGAGCGCGTACCCGTCGCTGGTCGCGAGCGACTCCGTCACGATCACCGAGGTCTCGTCCCGGCGCGCGAGGATGTCGCCCGCGACGAGTTCGAGCGGGTGGAGGGTCGCGTACGAGCCCGGGTCCACGCCGAGGACGGTCACGGGATCGGCGGGCGCATGGCCGGCGGCCGGGGACGGGAAGACGCGCCGCTCGATGCTCGCTGCGGCGACGGACACACCCTCGGTGGCGGCGATGGCGTCCACCGTGGCGGGCGCGAGGCCGCGTTCGAGGAACGCCGACACCCGCAGGTCTGCCACGCCCACGACGTCACGGACGGTCCGGTTCACGGCCGCGTCGAGACCGGCACCGAGCGTCAGCGAGGCCCCGAGCACCGCGACCCCGAGCGCCACGCCGAGGATCGTGAGGACCGAGCGTAACGGTCGCGCCGCGAGCGCGCGCCACGCGAGCGGAGTCAGGCCCACCGCTACAGGCCGAGTCGAGCCAGGCGCTCGATGAGGGGCGCCGCCGAGTGGTCCGATCGGCGTCCGAGGACGATCTCGTCCTCGATCCGGCCGTCGCCGATCACCATCACCCGGTCGGCAAAGGCGGCCGCCCGGGCATCGTGGGTCACGAGGACGATCGTCTGGCCCGCGTGCTCCGACGATCGCCAGAGCGCGTCGAGGAGCTCGCCTCCGCTCGTGTAGTCGAGGTTGCCGGTCGGCTCGTCCGCGAGGAGCACGGCCGGCCGCGTGACCAGTGCGCGGGCCACGGCCACGCGCTGCTGCTCGCCCTGGGACAGCTGGTCCGGGCGATGGGCCTCCTTGCCTTCGAGCTCCACGAGCGCGATGACCTCGGCGATGCGGTCGCGCAGCTCGCCGCGGCCGATGGCGGAGCCGGCGATCGTGAAGGGCAGGGCGATGTTCTCGCGGACGTTGAGGAGCCCGATGAGGTTGAACGCCTGGAACACGAACCCGGTCCGCTCCCGTCGGAGGCGCGTCGCCTCGTCATCGGACAGGCGGCTGATGTCGCGCCCGTCGAACACGATCGTGCCGGTGGACGGCTGGTCGAGTCCGCCGAGGAGCTGGAGGAGCGTGCTCTTGCCCGATCCCGAGGGGCCCATGAGGGCCACGAACTCGCCGGCCTCCACGGCCAGCGAGACGCCGCGGAGCGCATCCACCACGGTGCTCCCGAGGTCGTAGCGCTTGGTGACGTCGTGCGCTTCGAGGATCGCGGGCATCGTCACTCCGGTGAGTAGGCCGGCGCGAGCCGGCGGCTGCGAGGTCGAGCGAGGCTTCCGGAGCGGGGCGTCGGACGGGCCTGACCAGTGTACGCGAGGCCCGGCGGGCCGGGCGTCCCGGCTAATTGCCGAAGAAGCTCCCCGCCACGCTCCCGACGATCGTGTCAACGAGCGAGCCGGCGTACGGCTCGTCGACGACCGCGAGGCCCGCTGCGTCCTCCGCCGCCGGTGACGCCGGCGTGGCGGTCGGCTCGGGCGACGGAAGTGGGGTGGGCTCGGGCACGCCGCCGCCGAGGCCGTGGGTCAGGCCGGCCAGGCCTCCGAGGGCCTCGGCCGGGTCGAGCGGATCGGGCGTGGGGGTCGGCGCTGGCGTGGGCTCGGGCGTGGGGGTGGGTGCCGCCGTGGGGGCGGCGGTCGGGCGCGGCGTCGCCTTCGAGGTCGGTTTGGGCGTGGGCTTCGGCGTGGCCGCGGGCGCCGGCGTGGGCTTGGGGGTCGCCTTGGGCGTCGGCGTCGGGGTCGGGGCCGGGGCCGAGCCGCACTTCTGCGCGAACAGCACCGTCCAGACGTGGTTGCCGTCGGCGCCCTTGTACGCGCCGATACCGATGACGTTCCAGTTCCCGAGGATGTTCGCCTTGTGGCCGGCCGAACCCATGAACCCGTCCTGGACCACGTAGGTGGCCTGGTCGTCCGGGTAGTTGTTCTTGCCGATGTTCTCGCCCGCGACCTTGTAGCAGTAGCCGATGCGGTCGAGCTCGTTGAAGACGGTGGTGTTGTTGGGCGGGATCTTGTGGCTGAAGTAGTTGCGGTCGATCATGTCCTTCGATCGCCAGCGGGCCACGCCGGCGAGGGTCGAATCGACCTTGAGGGCCGGCAGGCCGGCGTTGGCGCGGGCCTGGTTCGTCAGCTGCACCAGGAGCGCCTCGTCCGCCGACGAGAAGCTGTTGGCGTCCCACGCGAAGACCCCGCTGGGCACGAGCATGGTGATCGCCAGGGCCAGCACGGTGGCGGTTCGGCGGAGCGGCAGGCGCCGGGCGGGCCGCCGGGCGGCGAGGCTCGGGTGGACGGACATCCCGATGTGGTCTCCGGTGATCGGCAGGTCCGGGAAGTTCGGGTCCCAGATGGCTGCCCTCGTTGACCACGATGCTGCGGCTCGGGAGCGTGCACGTCCGGGGGCCGGAGGTCCCGCATCGCGATCGGCGTGGGTACCACTCCGCGCACCGGACCGCTCGCGACTGCACCAGACCGCCACCG
>CAZVDO010000047.1:0-17730 GCA_964625345.1 uncultured Anaerolinea sp.
GGCGGCGACATCCTGCTCGACCGGGGCGTGGCGCTCTCGATCCGGGACGCGGGCAGCGTGGACTTCCCGTTCGATGGCGGGACCGCGACGATCACCTCGCGCTGCAAGGACTGCTCGGTATTCGGGTGGGACCTGCCGAACCCGAAGCGGACGGGGAATGCAGGCGCACTGCGCGACCTCCTGTCCGGTGCGGACCTGGCCATCGCCAACTTCGAGAACCCGGCCCCGGATGCGTTCCGCTTCCATGCCAGCGGCACGGTCTTCAGCGCAGACCCCGCCTCGATCGAGGGCCTGGCCAACGCGGGCATCGACTTCGTGTCACTCGGCAACAACCACATCCGCGACGCGGGCGCGGGCGGCCTCCTCCAGACGATGGCGAACCTCGACGACTGGGGGATCGCCCATGCCGGCGCCGGCGCGAACCTCGCCGACGCGCGGGCGCCGGCGCTGCTCCATGCAGGCGGCGTGACGGTGGCGATCCTCGGCTACGACACCATCGCGGGCGGCTACTGGGCCACCGCGGACCGCGCAGGCAGCGCCCCGCTGACCGCCACGAACGTGCAGGAGGACGTGGCCGCGGCGCGAGCGGCCGGTGCCGACCTCGTCATCGTGTTCCCGCACTGGGGCACGGAGTACGACCCGACGCCGTTCGCCGGGCAGCGGAACCTCGCCCACGCGGCCATCGATGCGGGCGCAGACATGGTGATCGGCAACCACGCCCACTGGGCCGCGGGGATGGAGGTCTACGAGGGCAAGCCGATCTGGTACGCGCTCGGCAACTTCGTGTTCGACCAGACCTGGTCCGAGCAGACGATGGAAGGGATCACCCTCGAGCTGACGTTCCAGGGCACGCGCCTCGTCCAGGTCCGCATGCGCCCGCACCTCATCCTCGATCGGAGCCAGCCGAACTTCCTCGACGCGGCGAGCGGGACCGTGGTGATGGGCCAGGTCTTCGCGGCTTCCAAGGGCCTGCTCGACTGGTGAGCCGCGGCGGCGGCGTGGGCATCAGCGGTCGCGCCGGCATCGGTGGCGATGCCCGCGGGTGTCGTGCTTGCCGGGTGCGGGGCCGCCCCGGCCGGGCCCGCCGGGGTTGGATGGGCTAGACGAGGCCCTCGAACACCGACGTCTCGCGCACGTTCGTCGGCCCGACGCGCGATTCCCGGAGGATGTACGCCTCGCGGGTCCAGAACTCGCGCCACCCCTCGATGCCGAACTTCAGGAACGGATGCTCGGGGCTCATCTGCGTGACGTGGCGCGCGATCGCCGCCCACTTCCGGTCAAGCACGTCGGAGACGTCGACCCAGGTGGTGATCGCGGAATCGGGCACGACCATCCTGGCCATCCGGGCCCGCCACTCCGCGAGCTCCTCGGCTGAAGCCTCCTTGGGCTCGCTCCAGAAGCTCTCGAGGCCCAGCGCCTCCATGCGGTCGCGCATGCCGTGCCGGACCGAAGTGGGGATCGCCTGCTCGTAGAGCTTGAGCGGCTGCCAGGGCGCGAGGCCGCCGTCGGCCTCGGACGGGCCTGTGCCACCGTGCTCGGGGGCGAGCTGCTGGGGATACCAGGCGGGATCGCCGGCCCGGGCGAAGGCGCGTACCGCCACGTCGTGCGTCCGGATGTGATCGGGATGGCCGTACCCGCCGAAGTCGTTGTAGGTGGTGATGACCTCGGGCCGGTAGCGGCGGACGAGCCAGGTGAGGCGTCCGGACGATTCATCGAGGTCGGCATTCCAGAAGTTCCGGGGATCGAGGTTGCCGACCCGGCCCATCATGTCCGAGTCCTTGTACCCGAGGTTCTCCCACTCGGTCACCCCGAGCTCGCCCATCGCTGCCTCGAGCTCGGCGGCCCGGATCTCGCCGAGGCGCCGGTGGTTGTCCGGGGTGTCGAGTTCCGGGACCACGATGTCCCCCTGTTCGCCGCGGGTGCAGGTCACGAGGATGACGCGGTGGCCTTCGGCGACGGACCTGGCCATGAGGCCGCCGGTCCCGATCGTCTCGTCGTCGGGGTGGGCGTGGACGGTCATGAGGGTGTGAGCGCGTGTCGTCATGGTTCGCCATCCTACGGCGGATCGGGGCTTCCGGCCCCTGGAACGTCGCCCGCGCGATCGGGTTCCGGGCGCCCGACCCGCGTACCATCGCCGGCGATGACCCCTGATCGCGAACCCTCCGGCGCCCGTTCCGATCCTGCCGCGCCAGGCCCGCTGGCGGGCCTCCGGGTCGTCGATTGCTCGACGGTGCTGGCCGGGCCGTACTGCACCATGCTCCTCGGCGACCTCGGGGCCGACGTCGTCAAGGTGGAGCCGCCCGAGGGCGATGCGACGCGGTCCTGGGGTCCACCCTGGGTGGGCGATGCGGGCGCCGGCACCCGAACCGCCGCCTACTACCTCGCCGTGAATCGCAACAAGCGGTCCCTGCGGCTGGACCTGCGTGCGGAGGGCGGGCGCGACGTCCTGCGCCGGCTCATCGGCCGCAGCGACGTGCTCGTCGAGAACTTCCGGGTCGGCGGCTTCGCCCGGTTGGGGTTCGATGACCGTTCACTCGTGACGCTCAACCCGGACCTGGTGCACCTCGCGATCAGCGGCTACGGCACCTACGGGCCCGACGCGTCCCGCCCGGGCTACGATTTCATCGTCCAGGCGGCCGGCGGGCTGATGTCGATCACGGGTGCCGCCGACGGGGGTCCGACCAAAGTCGGGGTCGCGGTCAGCGATGTCGTCAGCGGGCTGTTCGGCACGATTGCCGTCCTTGCCGGGCTCATGGCGCGGGGCCGCGTCGGCGGCCAGCGGGTCGATGTCTCGCTGCTCGGCAGCACGCTCGCCCTGCTCGTGAACCAGGCGCAGAACGCGTTCGTGACGGGGCAGGCACCGGGCCGCCGGGGCAATGCCCACCCGAACATCGTCCCGTACGAAACGTTTGCCACCGCCGACGGCGCGATTGCCGTTGGGGTCGGGAGCGAGCGACAGTGGCCGCGGTTCTGCGGGGCGATCGGGCTTCCGGCGCTTGCCACGGAAGCGAGATTCGCCACCAACGGCGACCGCGTGGTCCACCGCGAGGCACTGATCCCGATCCTCGCGGAGCGATTCGCCGCGGACACCACGACCACCTGGCTTGCACGTCTCGAGACCGCGGAGATCCCGTGCGGGCCGGTGCTCGACGTGGCGGAGGCATTCGCCACTCCCCAGGCCGTCGCCCTGGGGGCGCGGGTGCCGCTGGACCATCCGATCCTCGGGCGCGTGGACCAGGTCCGCAGCCCGTTCGAGCTGGCCATGACCCCGGCCACGATTCGCACGCCGCCGCCGCTCCTGGGCGAGCACTCCCGCGAGATTCTCTCGGAACTGGGGCTCGGGCCGTCGGAGATCTCGGGCCTGCGCGACGCCGGCGTGATCTGAGCCGCGGCCGGCACGCGCTCACTCCGGCACGGGCCCACTCCCGGGCACGGCGGCGGTTCACCCGCGTGCCGCCGCCATCCATTCCACCGCGTACGCCTGGTGGCGGTGATAGGCAGGCGCAGACCCCACCCGCGCCGCTCCGCGGGGCCTTTCGAGGCCAACCCACGTTCAGATCTCGGCGCGACGCGCCCCGCGGGAGGCCCAACAGGGCTCGGTGTTCGCCTACCACCGACACCATCGGTAGGCGGTGGGGAGCGGGCGCCGGGAGCGGGTGCCGGGAGCGGGCAGACGCCTCGCGCGCCGCCCGGCAGGGCCCGCCCATCCGCGTACCACCGATACCATCGGTAGGCGGCGGGCAACAAGGGTGGGCGCGCCCCGCCCCGCCCGCGCGGCTATTCCACCAGCTCGTCGGCCAGCAGGTCCATGAGCAGCCCGTCGTGCCATGTGCCGTCGGCGCCGCGTTCGTACCGGCGCAGCACCCCGACGCGGCGGAATCCCACCTTCTCGTAGGCGCGAATCGCGCGGACGTTGTCGGCCGCCGGGTCGATCGTGATTCGGTGATGCCCGCGCTCATCGACCAGGTACCGCGCCACGAGCCGCACCACGCGTGGTCCGATCCCGCGGCCCTGCCAGGCCGTTCCGAGGAACAGGTCGATCCCGGCGTGCCGGTAATCCGGCGCCAGCTCCTCGCTCGCCTGGGCCAACCCGGCCACCGCGCCGTCGACCTCGATGGTGAAGATCGCGGTGGCGTCGTCGTCATCGAGCAGCTCTGCGACCGCGTCGGCCAGCGTCCCGTGGACCCACCATCGCGCGACCGACGGCTCCGCCAGTAACGCGCCGAGTGCCGGCAGGTCGGCGGGCGCGGCCGGGCGCAGCAGGAGATCGCCGTCGCGGAGCAGGGGACCGGAGGCCGGACGCGCCATGACTCGATGGTCGATCCGCGGCGCCCCGACCGCAAGTGCAGTCCTGCACGGATCCCCGGCAATCGGCCGGGACCCGGGCGGTAGACTCGGGGCCACGAACCGCCACTCGCCGTCCATGAACCGCCACGGCCCCGCGAGGAGCCGCACGGTCCCGCGACGGCCACCGCCTCGAACCCTCACGGAGACCGCATCCCATGACCGATTCCCAGGAGCGCTGGTCGCTCATCCTCGGTGCCTCGTCCGGCATGGGCGAGGCCACCGCCCGGGCACTCGCCGCCGCGGGCGACAACATCTGCGGCATCCACCTCGACTTCCGGGCGGCCCTCGCCCACGTGGACGAGCTCAAGTCGGACCTCGCCGGGCTCGGTGCCGAGGTCCTCTTCATCAACATGAACGCCGCCGATGACGAGAAGCGCGCCGCCGCCCTCGACCAGCTGGCCGAGCGGTTCGACAAGGCGCGCGCGGCCGGGCGCGAGCCGGTCCTGCACGTCGTGATGCACTCGCTCGCGTTCGGCAGCCTCGTGCCATTCATCACCGACGATCCCAAGGACGGCGTCGATCGCAAGAAGATGGAGATGACCCAGGACGTCATGGCGAACAGCCTCGTCTACTGGGTCCAGGACCTGTACCGGCGGGGATTCGTCGGCAGCCAGACCCGGATCTTCGCGATGACCTCCGAAGGGTCGTCCCGCGTCGTGCCCAGCTACGGCGTCGTGTCCTCGGCCAAGGCGGCCCTCGAGAGCCACGTCCGGCAGCTCGCGATGGAACTCGCCCGCAAGGGCACGGGCGCGACGGTCAACGCGATCCGGGCCGGCGTCACGGTCACCCCGGCGCTCCTGAAGATCCCCGAGAGCCAGCAGATGATCGATATCACCATGAAGCGCAACCCGACCGGTCGAATGACGACACCGGCCGATGTCGCCGGCGCGATCGTCGCCCTCTCCGGCCCCGGCGCGGGCTTCATCAACGGGGACGTCATCAGCGTCGACGGCGGCGAGTTCGTCACCGGCTCCTAGGCCGACGATGTCCGCCGACGGCCGCCACGCGGGCGCCCCGACCTCCATTCGCCCGCTCTTCGGCGATTGGGCCCGCTACCAGCGCGCGTTCGTCGAAGGCCTGCGTGGCCGGAGCGCCGTCGAGCTCGGTGCCCGTGTCGGGACGGAGGCGGGCCCGGTCTGGGCGATGGCCGCGCACGTGGCCGGCGCCCGCGTCTTCTGGCTCTGCGGCGTCTTCGGTGAGCCGGGCGCCGAGACGACGCCGTTCGCCGATCCCTTCGGCGAGGGCTGGGAAGACGACCTCGCCCACCCACGGTCAGCCGACGAGCTCGTCTGGGCGATGGAATCGTCCTGGGCGGTCATCGACGGCTGCCTCGATCGATGGTCGCCGGCATCGCTCGCGGAGGTCGCGATCCGGCAGTCGGCACGAGGACCGCAGGAGCACACCCGCGCGTCGGTACTCGCTCGCCTCATCACGCACGATGCATTCCACGCCGGGGAGATCTCGCTCGTCCTGGGCAGCCACGGCCACCGGTCGATGGACCTGTGGGCACCGCCTTCGGCACTGCCGCCGGCTGTCGGCGGCTGACCGCGTGCGCTGACCGGGGTGCGTCCGGCGGCGGCGGCTAGACCTCCGTCGCGACCCAGGTCGTGCGCTGGCGGGCCGCGGCCGTCATCTCGAGGGTCGCGTCCTCCGCGATCCACCAGGCTGCGAGCCCATGACGGCGGGCATCATCGGCGATGCGCCTGCGGCCGGCGAGGAACAGGGCCTTCGACCAGACCTCGCACCACGCTGGATCGGGGCCGGCCACGGTCACGGCCAGCAGGCCATTGCCGCCGGGCAGGCCGGTCGATGGGTCGAGGAGGTGGTGCACGATCACGCCGTCACGCGACCAGCGAAGTCGTCGGGTCGATGAGGTGGCGACGGCTTCGCGCCCGCGCAGCCCCAGGACCGCGACCGGCCCCTCGTCGGCGGACGCGGGGTCGCTGAGCGCGGGAGTGGCGGACTGAGGCTCCACGGTCGCCGCCTCGATGCCGATCGACCAGGACCCCTCACTCGGTCCCGCTCCCGCCACCACGATGTCGCCGCCCGCATCGACCAGGAATCCGGCGATCCCGTTGTCGTTGAGGCCGGCGACGGCATCGGCGGCCCAGCGCAGGGCAAGCCCCTTGCCGATGCCGCCGAGATCCACGGGTTCCGGCAGGGTCACCCGTCCGGCCCGGTCCAGCTCCAGCACGCGCTCACGGGCCGCCGGGGACGCGGCCATCGCGGTGCGGCCGGCCGGGACCGGGACCCCGTCGTAGCCGATGGCCTCCAGCGCCGAAAGGATGCGCGGTTCGAATCGACCTCCGGTGACGCGGCGTGCACGGTCTGCCGCCACCAGTGCCCGGCGCAGCATGCGCGAGACTGGGGACGAGGCCGGGGCCGACCACAGCCGCACCAGCTCGCTGTCCTCGCGGAACCTCGACATCGCACGGTCGACCGCGTCGAAGACCGACCGCACCGCCTCCCAGGCGCGGTCCGCGTCGAGCTCCGTGCCCCCGTGCACGTGCAGC
This sequence comes from uncultured Anaerolinea sp., assembly GCA_964625345.1. Lineage (GTDB taxonomy): Bacteria > Chloroflexota > Limnocylindria > Limnocylindrales > CSP1-4 > UBA5189. Next base: position 6,861 of record CAZVDO010000047.1, read on the forward strand.
CGGAGCGGGGAGGCGAGGGCGCGGCCCGCCCGTTCTCGGGTGACCGCGGCCGCCGGTCGGTCGGTCGGTCCGGTCGGGAGCCTGCCCCGGACCGGCGGGGCGATCGTCATCCCCCCGAGGCGCCCGTCGTGGCCTGGACCGGCGAGGGTGCGGCCTTCGCGACGTTTCGCGTGACCGTCGGCACGGGCACGGTCGCCGGCAGCGCGGCCGCCGTGCCGCTCAGGTCGGACACCGCTGCGGCGAGGTCGCCGAGCGCCGATTCCATGGCCGAGATCCCCGTGCCGGTGGCCTCATACGCGGCGACGGCTGCGGCATAGGCGCGGCGGGACTCCGCCAGACCGGCCGCGAGAGCGTCGTGTTCGCGGGCCAGCCGCTGGATCCCGGCGGCCATCGGGTCCCGCTGTGCGGACAGGGCCGCTTCGCTCGCCGACTGGAGCCCGGTGACGCCGGCGAGGGTGAGCGCGTAGGCGCCGCCCGACAGGCCCAGCAGGATGAGCGCGCGTGCCGGTACGGCCCGCCACGCCTCGAGCGCGGGGGTTCCGGCGCGGGCGAGCACGGTCGGCAGGGTCGTGCGGCTGGACCCCGGCATCGAGGTGCCGCGGGACCCGGGCGCCGGCAAGGTCGCACCGCGCTGCCCCGCCGCCGGCGCGGAGCCAGGCGCCGGCGTGGACCGAGGCTCCCGCGTGGCGTCATGCGCGGGGCGAGCCCCCGGCAGGGGTCGAACGAAATCAGTCATCGTCGTGGGGCTCCGGGGTCGGCGCCGGTCGAGGCGTCGATGTGCTGGTCGAACCTGATGAGGTGCTGGCCCCCGCCCTGGCCGCGGCCGCTGCCTTGGCCAGTGCCGCCTGGAGCTTGGCCAGGCGGGCCTGGGCGGCGGCCATGTCGGCGCGCAGCTGATCGGCCGTTGCGGTGTCGGTTCCGACCCGCTCCTGCGCCGCCGCGAGGGCGGCCGACAGGTCGCCCGCGGCGGATTCGATGGCGTCGAGGTCGTGCTGCAGGGCGTCGGCCCGCGCCTGCTCGGTTGCCAGTCCCGCTTGGAGTTCGGCCAGCGAGACGGGCGGGACCGCGAGGGGCGCAGCGGCCCGCGTCCAGTCGGCCGCGAGCTTGATCGAGACGCCGCCGAGCGACAGAGCGGCGACGACGCCGACGATGACGAGCGCGCGGTGGAACAGGAGCATCCCGGTCATCGGGCGACCTCCGGTAGTGACGTTGAGAACGTGGGCCGGCCGGCTCGGCCGACCCAGTAGCGATAGGCGGTTGCCAGCAGCACGGCAGCGAACGACGCGCCGTACAGCCCCGACAGGGCCACGGAATCCGTGCCCGCGAGGACGCCATGCGCCCAGGCCATCACCAGCACGCCCAGGCTCAGGCGATGGACCTTGAGCCACCAGCCGCGCGGCAGGAGCTTCGTGTAGCGGGCGGTCAGGCCGGTGATCAGGAGCGCGTAGAGGGCGATGACGCCGATCGCGACCGGGGCCGAACGGTAGCTCGACAGGCCGGGGACCAGCGCGCCCCCGATGCCGACCCCGGCGTACGGATCCAGCACGAGCGTCACCACGTGGAGGCCAACGAACGCGAGGACGAAGACCCACGCGTCCGCATGCCAGGGAAAGATCTTCTGGGAGAGCTTCCAGGTGGTCTTGTTGGTGGGATGGCTCAGCACGAGCCCGAGCACCACCTGCACCGTCAGGAGCGCGAGGGCCACGATCCCGCCCGCCCGCGCGGCGAGCCAGATACGGAGGTCCGCCTGGTGGGTCGAAGTGGCCGGCACCACCTGGTCCGTGGCGTACACGGCGGCGAGTGCCATCGCCACGCCCAGGACCAGGAACGTGCGGCCGGACAGTCGGACGGGCCCGCCCGGCCTCGACACCGGTCGCGCGGCGGGCGTGGGGCGGGTGGGGCGTGCGGGATTCGCGGCGCCCGGCGGCGGCGCATGGGGTTCGAGCATGGCAGCTCCGTCGGGACGCGAGCGGAGGAATCGTCGGGAGCGACGATCGAGCGGTTCGGCCCGCTCAACCTTCTGAGGCACAGGATCGCCACGAGGTTTCGGCCGAACCACCCGGACCTTCGTTCCGGCGCGGGGATCGATGGTCCCGGCCGGTCGGGAGCTTCGGCCCTCCCCCGCCCGTGATCGGCCCCGGATGCTAGGGACGCCGGGAATGCCGGCCGCCGCCGCGCATCACCGGAGTCCAGATCACCGTGAATCGTCCATCCGAGCCCCTGCCGTCGCGCCGCGATCGCCGTCGCCAGGAGCGAATCGACCGTCCCGTGCGGCCGCGTCCGCATCCTGGGCGACCGCCCCGCCGACCCGCCTGGCAGTCGCCCATGGCCCTCGTCACCGGCGCCGCCGTGGTGGTGGCTGTCGCGCTCATCGTCCTGAACATGAAGCCGGCGCCCGCGACCGGCGACGAGCTCGTGGCGCCGCAGGTGAGCTGGGCATCGAGCGTCACCGCGGACACGACGGCCGGCCAGTCGACCGCCCCGGTGACCCTGGAGGTCTACGCCGACTTCCAGTGCCCGGTCTGCGGGCGCTTCGTCCGCGAGCAACTGCCGGGCCTCAAGAGCACGTTCGTCGACACGGGCGTCCTGTACCTCGTCTCGCACGACATCGCGATCCTCGGTACCGGCTCGCCCGACGAATCGGTGGAGCTGGCCGTCGGGGCTCGCTGCGCCGCCGCCCAGGGCCGGTACTGGTCGTTCCACGATTACCTGTTCTGGAACCAGCGTCGCGAGAACCGGGGCGACTACTCCCCGGCCTTCATCGCGTCGCTCGCCGACGCCGCCGGCGTCGATCGCGGCCAGTGGGACGCGTGCGTCGCCGGTACCGAGACCCGGGCAGCGGTGATCGCGGCCTCGACGGCCGCGTTGACCCAGGGCATCAACAGCACGCCGACCCTGGTCCTGAACGGCGGGACGCCCGTGCCCGGCCTGCCCGACCCGGCGTCGCTCGTGGACCGGATCCGCCAGGCCGCTGCCGCGAGCCCGTCAAGCGCCCCGTGATGCGCCGATCGGCGGTCCGCCCCCTCCTGGGCGTGCACCCGGGCGTCATCCTGGCCGTCCTCGACCTGATTGGCCTGGCGATCGCGACATACCTGTCCGTGGTCGAGCTCGGCGGTGGCGTCCCCGTGTGCGGGCCGCTCCGCGGCTGCGAGACCGTCGCCCAGAGCGAGTACAGCCGCATCAACGGGATTCCCGTCGCCGTGTTCGGCGTGATCCTCTCGCTCGTGCTGCTCAGCCTCGCCATCGCCTGGTGGCGGACGAACCTGTACGTGCTCCTGCTCGGCCATTACGGGCTGTCGCTCGCGGGCGTGATCTTCGAGGCCTACTTCCTGTACCTGCAGGTCTTCGTGATCGGAGCCGTGTGCGTGTGGTGCACGAGCTACGGACTGAGCCTGATCCTGCGGTTCGTGATCGCCCTGGTCGTCTGGTTCCGGCAGCGCTCGGCGGACGTCATCGATCCGTAGGCGGTGCAGGCCGCGATCCACCGGACTTCGCGATCTCACCGACCGATCGCGACCCCGAGGGCGCCAGGGGCGGCAGGGCCCGGATCAGCAACCCGACCGAGGCCAGGACGGCCAGCCCGGCGACGATCGTGCCGAGGCGCACGAGGACGCCGGCGATGCCCAGCCCCGTGGTCGATCCAGCCGACCCCGCCCCGTCCATCGCCAGGACGCCGCCGAAGAGCATCGCAACCCCCACGTTGAGGACGACCCAGCGCGCGGTGGCTGCCTGCCCGAGGACCCGGCGTTGCCTGGCGTGGGTGCGTGCATCGCCGGGTCCGACGGCCGGCAGGAGATGGGTCATCGCGCCGATCAGCACCTGCACGATGCCGCCGACCAGGATCGGTCCGCCGAGGACCGTGAGGGACCAGCCGCCCGGATCGGCCCCGAAGCGGAGCGCGCGCGCCGCGGCCACCGCGACGCCGAGGGCCAACCAGGCCTGCCCCGCGAGCAGGGATCGTCGGGTGAAGGCATGCCACCCCTCGTCCGTGGTCCAGCGGCCCCGGTCCGGGTCCCGATCGACCGCGACCCCGTGGCCCGCGATCCCCGCGGCGCCGGATATGACCACGATCGCGCCGAGGCGGACGACGAGGTCGAGCTGCCCCGCGAACCCGACGGCGACGACGGGCGCACCGATCGCCAGGCCCGACACCGCGATCCGGCCCGACATCCGTGGGCGAATCCGGGCCCCGACGACCGTCGGTCCCAGGTGGAGCAGCGTCGCCGCGATGACGAGGCTCACGAAGCCCACGAGGTTCAGCCAGGCATGCGCGGGCTTGAGGTGCGCCCAGGACGCCGCAACGACAGGACTGCCCGCGAGGAGCGCCGTGGCGATCGTGGCGCCGACGGCGACGTTCGCCAGCGCGGCGGCATAGGCCCCGACGATCAGCGGTCGGCGTGGCCCCAGGGCACCCCGCAGCGGCGCGAACGTCGCGATCGCGGTGGCCAGGAGGCCGGCGAGGAAGAGGCCGCCCCCGAGCGCGTTCGTGGCGCGGCCCGGACTACCGAGCCACGTCGCCATGACCATCGCCGCCCCCGCGGCCACGCCGACGATCCCGAGCAGTCGCACGGAAGGCTGGGCCGGACGCGTCGCAGCCAGGGCCGACGTGAAGAAGGGCAGGGCGGCCGCGATCGCCGTGCTCGCCGCCCCCGCGAGGGCGAGATGGGCCGGCAGCCAGATGCCCCTCCGCCCCGGCTCGGGGAGCAGGAAGGACATCGTGGCGGCGACGGTATAGGCCGCGGCGACCCCGAGCCCGAGGACGGTGATCGAGCGATCGACCGTCCCGCGGACCCGAGGCCGCATCGGCATCGTGGGCTCAGTTGGTCGGATCGCCGTCTCCCGCCTGGACGAGGCCGAGGGCACCACGCCCGACGAAGTTGAATGCGTGGGTCACGATCGGGTAGAGCCCGTCCTCGGGGGTCACGAACTCGATGATCGCGCCCTGCGCCGGCGAGAGGTCGACCGCCTGCGAGCCCCAGTTCCCCTCGTTGCCCGCCACGAGGTGGATGCCTTCCTTGGTGACCGAGCTGAAGATGGTCCCGACGATGTGGAACGAGCTGTCGATGCTCGGCCCCGCATCGAGGATGAAGACGCGCACCCGCGCGCCGGTCCCGACCTTGAGCGGGTTGTCCTTGTACTGGTTGGCCACGCCGTTGAAGACCACGAAGTCCGGGGCCGGGGCGGCCGCCGCGGCCTTGGTCAGCGACGCCGGCTCACCCTGGGGCCCGAGGTACCACTCGCTCTGGACGAGCGCGAACTCGGCGTCCACCTTGGGCAGCCCCTCGCGCGGCTCCACGATCACCATGCCGTACATGCCGTTGGCGATGTGGTGGAGGGCCGGCGACGTGCCGCAGTGGTACATCCACACCCCGGCGTAGTCGGCATGCCACTCGTACAGCTTCTCCTCGCCCGGGTTGATCGAGGTCATCTCGTCATTCCAGGCGACCTGGCTGGCATGGAAGTCCACCGAGTGCGCGAGCTGGTTGGTGGCGGGGTTCTTGAGGTGGATCCGGATGGTGTCGCCCACCTTCACCCGGATCACCGGGCCCGGGACCGTCCCGCCGAACGTCCAGACGCTCTGGACGAACCCGGCCGCCACGGTCATCTGCTTCTCCTCGATGACGAGGTCGATGTCGTGGACGTCGCCCGCGAGGAGCGCGGGCGCTTCCGCCGGATACAGGGTGTAGGCGGGCGCATTGGGATCGGGCTGGACGTCGGTGGCGGGGGCCGGACCACCATGGTCGTCGGAGCCGCCGCCGCCGGCGGTGTTCCCGGCGACCGTGATCGACCCACGCATGCCCGCGTCCGCATGACCGGGGATCGAGCAGATGAAGCTGATGCCGCTGTCCGGCACGGTGACTTCCACGGACGCCGATTCGCCCGGGCTGGCAACGGCCTTGGTCCCGTCAGCAAAGGTGAGGTCGTGCGGGATCGCGCCCGTGTTCTTGAAGTTCACGACGTACCGGCCCGCCTTGGCGACGGACAGCTCGGACGGGGTGAATCCCAGGTCGACCGCGTCGACGTCCAGCGTCCCGAGGACGTCGCCGCCCGCGGTCTGCTCGGTCGGGGCCGCGGTCGGTGCCGATCCGGCACCGGGCGGGAAGGTCCAGGTCGATTGCCGGCCCGTCGGCGTGCAGGCCACGGTAAGCAACGCCGCCGCCACGATCAGGGCAGCTGCCCGATTGGTTCCATTCATCGCAAACGCTCCCGGCCTCCGGCCATGCCGTCCACTCCGTCCGCGGCGTCGCCTCGCGGCGGCACCGTAAACTCACACTTCTAGAGTAGGAATATGACCCCTGGCGTGGCGTTCGGGATGGGCCGGATGGCCCACGGGAGCGGGCCGCAAGTCCCGGGTCGGAGCCGTGGCACTCCCCGCAGAAGCGCGCAGAACCGGCGGGCGCTCAGCGCAGGATGGCGCGGTTTCCGTGGAGTCCGCGGGCCACGAGGTCCGCGAGGCTGGCCGCACGCAGCTCCCGTCGCATTGCCGTCGTTGCGGCCATGAACGCGTCATGGACGGCACAGCGTCCGTCGACGAGGCACGCCCCGCCGCGCAGCACGCAGCGGCCTTCCTCGCCCGGGCCTTCGACGGCGTCCACGACGCTGAGCAGGTCGATGGTCGAGGCATCCGCCGCGAGGCGATAGCCACCGTTCCGGCCGGTCCTGCCGACGACGATGCCGCCGCGCACGAGGTCCGCGAGTACGTGCCCGAGGTAGCGGGCGGGAATGTCCATCCGCTCGGCAACCACGCGCGCGGGCACGGGCCCACGGTCCTGGAGGAGCGCGATGGCGAGCGCGGCGCGTACCGCGTAGTCGCCGCGCAGGCTCAGCTCAAGGCGCATGGTCGGATCCTGGGGCGGCGACGCGGCGCCGGGAAGGGCCAGCTGGCCCGGTCCGGTCCGCCCGTCATGGCGCGTCGCCGTAGCCGGTCAGCTCCACGTACGCCGCCCCGGACAGGGCCTCGCCCGCCCGCGTCGCGCGCACGACCTGCGATCCCTCCCAGTAGATGACCCCGGTCGTGGCCCGGGTGTCGAGCTCCTGGGCCGGAACCGTGGGCATGAGGTCGATGACGAGCTGGCGGGACGGGATCGTCACGGTCCAGCCCGCCGGATACGTGACCCCGGTTGCGGGACTCGTCCACGTGCGGGATGGGTCCCGCCGGACCTCGAAGTCGCCCGGTCCGAGCCGGACGCCTGCGGCGGCGTCGTCCGTCGCACGGATGGTGCCGTAGACGAGCGGGTACGAACCGTCGGCGGCCCGGACGAGGGAGACCGTGAGGTCCGTGCCGTCCTCGAGGTTGACCGCGAACCAGTCCCAGCCTCCGCCGCCGACGGACACGAAGTCGCCCCACTGGTGGTCGAACCACGCCGTGCCCTCGACCTGGAAGTGCCGGTCGCCGATGCTGAGCGTCCCTTCCGCCGCCATGCGCGGGCGCGAGTAGTAGTACGAGCCCCCGGCCGGCCCGAAGTCGACCCAGCCGTCGCCGTCGTGGAGGAGCGGACCGCGCGGGTCGGTCAGGTCGAGATCGATGCCGAACGGGATCCCCGACGGGGCGACCTCGTCGCTCCGGGCATGCGCGGAAAGGTGGTCGCGTCCGTTCGAGCCGGAGAGCGTCCAGCGCACATCCGGCGGCGCCGCAGGCGACGCCCCGAGCCCGGCCACGCCCAGGTCGAAGCCCGTCGGCACGCCGGCCGCATCGCGGGGCGAGCCGTCCACCTGCGGGCCGACCTCGGCGCGCTGCGCGTAGCTGAACGTGCCGCCCGCCTCGTCCGTCAGGGCCAGGTGCGACGCCCAACTCACCGCGATCGACCCGCGCTCGGCGCGGAAGACGACGAACTCGAAGCCCCACCGACCGCCGGACTGATCCCGGAGGTGGCCGGTGTAGTACCACCACTCGGTCAGTCGATCGTGCGGGCCGTCATCGCGGGGGAGGATGACGGGCTGCGGGTCCGGGAGTCGCGTTGGCGAAGGCGACGCCGTCGGGACCGGTGCCGGGGAGAGTGCCGGATTCGCGACGATGGGCCCGCTGCACGAAGCCAGGACCAGGAGTGCGGGAAGCAGGAGCCCCGGGAGCCCAGGGAGTCGGAGCGAGTGCGCCGGGCGTCCGGGCCGGCGCCGCAGCCGCGCGATCATGCCGGCCCCTCGAGCTCGGCGATGTCCGGGATGCGGCGCGCGAGCGCCGACGGCAACCACCAGTTCCACGAACCGAGCAGGCGCATCGTCGCCGGCACCACGAGGGCCCGGACGACGGTGGCGTCGAGTGCGACGGCGATGGCGATGCCCAGCCCGAGCGCCTTGATGAGCACGATGTCCGCGAACGCGAAGGACCCGGACACGACCACCACGATGAGCGCCGCCGAGGTCACGATCCGCCCGCTCCGCTCGAGTCCGTGGGCCACCGCAGCCCGGTTGTCGTGCGTCCGATCCCAGGTCTCCCGCATCCGCGTGAGCAGGAAGACCTCGTAATCCATCGACAGCCCGAAGAGGACGCAGAACAGGATCACCGGCTGGGTGGTCTCGACGAAGCCGAGCGGCCGCGTGCCCAGGAGCGCCGACAGGTTGCCGTCCTGGAAGATCCAGACGAGGGCCCCGAACGAGGCGGTGATCGACAGCGTGTTCATCACGAGGGCCTTGAGCGGCAGGATCACGGACCGCAGCAGCACCAGGAGCACGAGATAGGTGGAGACGAGGATGAAGGCCGCCGTCCGCGGGAAGTCCGCGGCGATGCCCGCCACCACGTCCTCGACGTCGGCCGCGCCGCCGCCGACCAGCACGTCCAGCCCCCGCGGCGGGGCGAGCGAGCCCGCCCCGGACCGGAGGTCCCGCACCAGGTCCCGGCCGGCCTGGTCGTTGGGCCCGTATGGGGTGAACACCGTGAAGGCCGTGAGGTCGCCGTGCGTGGTGGCCGCGAGGGCCGCCTGGATCCCCCGATCGGGCGGCCCGCTCGGGGTGCCGTAGAGCAGTTCGTACTGGGCGAGGGTGAGCCGGGGATCGACATCCACCAGGCTGTCCACCCGGGCCACCCGCGGATCCGCCGCGAGCGTCCGCGAGTAGGCGTACAAGCGCTCGAGGTTGTCCGGGTTCACCGCCGGACCTTCCGTGCGAATGGCCAGCACGATCGGCGCGAACGGCCCCGGGCCGAAGGCCGCCTCGAGCTCGTCGAAGGCGGCTCGTGACGGCGCACCGGTCGGCAGGATCGTCGCGTCCGGTGCGTTGAACCGGACGTGCAGGAACGGGACGCCGAGGAGGACCAGCACGCCGAGGGTCGGCAGGAGGACGGCCACGGGGCGATCCATGACGCGTTCTGCCAGCCTGGCCCACGGCCCCGAAGTGCCGGCCTGGACGCCGACCCGACGGACCCGGAACCGGTCAAGCGACGTGCCCAGGATGGCCAGCACGGCCGGCAGCAGCGTGAGCGCCGCGAGCACCGCGAACCCGACGACGAGGGCACCGGCAATGCCGACCGAGCGCAGGATCATGAACTCGAAGAGCACCAGCCCGATGAGGCCCAGGAGGACCGTCAGCCCCGAGAAGAACACCGCCCGCCCGGCGGTCGCCATGGTTGCGCCGACGGCATCGGCCACGATGTCGCCCGGGGGATCGCTCGCGGGGTCGACCAGGTCTGCGCGCCGCCCCCCGCCCGCCGCCGCCCGTCGCGCGGCCAGCTCCTCGCGGAATCGGCTCGTCATGAGCAGCGAGTAGTCCACCCCAAGGCCCAGACCCAGGAGCGTGGCCAGGTTCAGCACGAAGATGCTCATCGGCGTGGCGGACGCGACGAGGAAGATCGCCGCGAGCGCGGTGACCACGGCGGCGCCCCCGACCACGAGCGGCACGGCGGCCGCGACCACGGACCCGAAGACGAGCAGCAGCGCGAGGGCCGCCAGCGGCAGCGAGATGAGCTCGCTCCGGCGCAGGTCCGATTCGGAGACCTCCTGGACGTCGCCGTAGAACGCCGGCCCGCCCGCGAGCCCCACGTCGATCGCCTCCACGGCCTTGATTGCAGCCCGGATTCCCGGCAGCGCCTGGGGCGAATCGTCGGCCGGGAGGTCCAGGTACACCACGTCGTAGGCGGTGTGCCCATCGGCCGAGACCTGGTTGGTGAAGAGCAGGTGCGACGCGATCGTGGTCACGTGGGCAGCCGCCGCGACCCCCGCGGTCGCCTCGGCCGCGGCCGCCTCGAAGGCCGGTTCGCCGGCTCGGAGCGTCTCGGAGCTGTAGACGATGGCGACCGCCGCCTGGGGGACGCCGATCTCGTCCCGCAGGAGGTCCTTGGCCCGGGCCGATTCGAGGTCCTGCCGGATGAACCCGCCGGAGCGGAGCGCGCCGCCGGCCTGGACCGCGAGCGGGACCGCGACGGCGATGAGCAGCGCCCATGCCCCGACCACGGACCAGCGATGCCGGACCATGGCCCGGCCGAGCCGCTCGAAGCGGCCGGCGCGCGGCGCGCGCGGCGGTTCCGCCGATCGATGGGGGGTCATCGCAGGCATCGTAGCCGGGCCGTCGCGTGCTAGCATTCGGGCCGTCGTTCGCCAGCCGCTCGAGGCCCGACGTGCAGCTTTTCACCCTCGCCTTCACGCACCCGATCGAGTTCGGCGCGTCCGCGGCCGTCGTCGCGCTGATGATCTACGTCTTCGCGCGGGCGGCCATCTCCGCCGAGACGCAGCCTGCCTGGACGCGCCGGATCACCGGACCCAACGGCCGGTACTTCTTCGGGATGCTGTTCGTGGCATGGGCGGTGATCTTCGGGGTCGGCCTCCAGCTCGTGCCCCACGTCGGCGCGAACTCCCCCTACGGCGGGATCGGCCTGATCGCCCTCTTCACGGGCTTCTTCGTGATGATGGGCTTCCTCTGGAGCGTCATCGGGGAGTAGCCC
>CAZVDO010000048.1:0-4847 GCA_964625345.1 uncultured Anaerolinea sp.
GCGTCGGGAACAGGCTGATCGGCGTGAACCCCGGGATCGTGTTGATCTCGGAGACATACATCGCGTCCTCGGTGACGAGGAAGTCGACCCGTGCGAAGCCCTCGGCGCCCGTCGCCCGATAGGCGTCGCGCGCGTACTTGAGGAGGAGCGCCCGACGCTCCGGCGAGACCTCGGCCCGGGTGGTCGTCTCGGACAGGCCGGGCGTGTACTTCGCCGCGTAGTCGTAGAACTCGTGGCCGGCCACGATCTCGCCCGGCCCGTACACGCCGAGCGGCGGCTCGTCCCCGATGACGGCGACCTCCAGGTCGCGCGCTCCCGCCAGGTACGGTTCGACGACCGCCAGCGAGTCGTACCGAAGGGCCAGCTCGATGGCGCCCGGCCGCTCGGCGGGCCCGTGGGCGAGGGTCATGCCGACGGAGCTCCCGAGGCGGGCCGGCTTCACCATGAGTCGGGGGTCGCCCTGCGCCGCGGCGAAGGACTCGAGCTCCCAGAGCACGCCATCGCGGTCGCGGGCCCAGCGCCCGGCGGAGACCTCGCGGACCTCCAGGACCGGCAGGCCCAGGCCGCGCCAGATGCGCTTCTGCACGGCCTTGTCCATCCCGACCGCGGACCCGAGGATCCCCGACCCGGTGTACGCAACGCCGGCCGCCTCGAGGAGCGCCTGGACGGTCCCGTCCTCCCCGAACGGCCCGTGCAGCGCGATGAAGACGACGGGCGCCGGGCGCAGCTCGGCGAGGCGGTCGATCGCCTGTCCCACCCGGTACGGGCCGTCCGCCCCCAGGAGCCCCGGATCGTCATAGGCGGCGACGGGCGGCGCGCCTGCCGGCAGTGCGCCCGCGGTGCGCCCCGAGGGCAGCCACCACCAGCGCCCATCGAGGTCGATGACGACGCGGTCCACAGTCGGCGCGAACCGGCGCAGGGCGTCGGCGACGGCCGTCCCGGACACGATCGAGACGTCGTGTTCGGCCGACGGGCCGCCGAGGAGCACGACGATCGGCGGCAGCGGATCGGCGCTCGCTGCTGGTGCCTCGCGCTCCGGGCCGCGCTCGTCGTTCACGGGGCACCTCCTGCTGCGTCGGCCTCGGGCCATGGCCATCCCGACCAGTCGCCGACGAACACGATCTCGTAAACGAGCTCGATGCCGTCCCGGGCGCGGATCGCCGCCCGGACATGGTCGCCCAGCCTGCGGATGTCCGCAGCCGGCGCGCCACGCTCGCTGATGATGAAGTTGGCGTGCTTCTCGGACACCCGGGCACCGCCCATCCGGAATCCCTTCAAGCCTGCCCCATCGATCCGTGCGCCGGCAGACGGTCCATCGGCAGGATTGCGGAACACGCTGCCGGCCGAGGGCAGGCCCAGGGGCTGGTGCGCCTGGCGCCAGCGCTTGATGTCGTCGAGACGAGCCTTGATCTCGGACGGGTCTGCAGGCGCGAGGACGAACGTCGCCTCGAGGACCATCTCCGGCTCGGGGGCGTGCTTGAGCCGGCTTTCGCGGTACCCGAAGGCGAGATCGTCGGCGCTCGCCCGGCGCTCGGTCCCATCGGGCCCGAGCAGGCTCGCGGACTCGAGGATGGCGGCCACGTCCGAGCCGTGCGCCCCGGCATTCGCCCAGACCGCACCCCCGACCGTGCCCGGGATCGCCAGGCCGAATTCGAGGCCCGTCAGGCCCGCCTGCTGCGTTTCCGTCGCGGCCCGGGCCATCGGCACGCCTGCACCCGCGATGAAGCGATGACCGTCGATTCGGGTCGCCTCGGCACGCACGATGACCGTCAGGCCGGGCACGCCGCGATCCGAGATCACGACGTTGCTGCCCCGCCCGAGCACGGTCAGCGGCAGGTCGCGGGCCCGCGCGAACTTCACGAGGCCGCGGAGCTCGAACGCGTTATGGGCCACCACGAGCAGGTCCGCCGCCCCGCCGACCCGGGTGGTCGTGTAGCGGGCCAGGGGCGCTCGACGCTCCGCCCGGACGCCCACCCGTCGGGCCAGGTCGGCGGCGAGGCCGGCGAGCGCCGCGTCGTCGAGGCGCGCCGGTGGCGCGGCGGCGGACGCGCCAGGGTTGACGTCGGCGGCCACGTCGCCGCCCCCCGGGCCGCCGCGTCCGCTCATGCCCCGCCCCTGGCGATCGCCGTGACGTCCTGCTGCGTCGGCGGGGTCCGGCGCTCGGCCAGGGCGAGCAGGATCGTGGCGACCGCGTCGGCCGCCGCCGGGCGTCCGAGCGCTCGGGAGGCGGCGGTCATCGCGACGTGCGCCGACGGGTCCTCGACGATGGCCACGGCACGCAGCAGCGCCTGGCCGTCGAACGCCTCGTCCTCGATCACCTGGGCCGCCCCGGCGGCTCGCAGCACCTCGGCGTTCGCGCGCTGGTGGTTGCCGGCATGGGGATACGGCACGGCGACGAACGGCAGGCCCGCCGCCGTCACTTCCGAGACCGTCGACGATCCGGCTCGGCCGACCACGAGGTCCGCGGCCGCGAGCGCATCGCCCATCTCGTCGCGCAGGAACGGGATCGGGTGGTAGCGGGCCCTGCCACGATCAGACAGGTGCTCGCGGGCGGCCAGGGCGGCGGCATAGCCGTCGTCGCCCGTCACGTGAAGGAGGTGGCAGCGGTCGACGAGCGCCGGCAGCGCCTCGGCGACCGCCTCGTTGAACCGCCGGACTGCCTGCGAGCCTCCGAAGATCAGGACCATGCGCTCGCCGGCGGGGATCCCGAGGCGCGCTCGGGCGGCGAGCCCATCGATCCCGCGCAGCTCCCGGATGGGCGTCCCGGTGGTCAGGCACCGCTCGTCGAGGCCGAGTGCCGCACAGGTCGCGTCGAACGTCACCGCCACGCGGGTGGCGAGGCGGGCGGTCGCCCGGACGCTTCGGCCGGGGACCACGTTCCCCTCCCAGAGGAGCGTCGGGATGCGCAGGATGGCGGCCGCGATGAGGACCGGGATGGCCACGTAGCCACCGGTCGTGAAGACCGCCGCGGGCCGTCTCCGGGCGAGCATCCACGTCGCCTGCGGGATCGACAGGCCGAGGCGGATCGGGTCGAGCACGAGATGGACGTCGCGCTCCACGGACCGGAGCGAGCGCAGCGCAAGCCGGTCGAGCGGGAGCCCGGCCGCAGGAACGAGCCGTCCCTCCTGGCCGCGGGCTCCTCCGATCCAGCGTAGGTCAGGCGGATTCGGACGACGACGAAGGGCCTCGACCACGGCCAGCGCCGGGTAGATGTGGCCGCCCGTCCCGCCGGCCGCGATCAGCAGGCGCATCGGACTCCTGGACTTGCTCGGCGCCGGCCGGTCGCTCGATGGTCTCGCGGGAGATCGACAGCAGCATGCCCACCGCGGCAAAGCTGACGACGAGCGAGGACCCTCCGGCGCTGATGAACGGCAGCGTGATGCCGGTGACGGGAATGAGGGCGACCACGACGCCGATGTTGATGAACGCCTGGAGGCACAGCCAGGCCGTGATCCCGGTCGCGAGGAGGGCCCCGAACGTATCGGGCGCCCGGAGCGCCGTGCGCAGGCCGGCGTAGGCGAGGACGACGAAGAGCCCGACGACCGTGACCGTGCCCAGCAGGCCGAATTCCTCGCCGATGATGGCAAAGATGAAGTCATTCCAGGCGTTCGGAAGGTAGAGGCCGCCGGCCAGCTTGGATTCGCCGAGCCCCGCCCCGAAGATCCCGCCGAGCCCCAGGGCGAGGAGGCCCTGGATCGTGTGGAACCCGGCGCCGAGCGGATCCTGCCAGGGATCCAGGAACGTCCGGATGCGCTCGAGCTGGTAGTCGCGCAGGCCGACCACGATGGCGGCGGCCACCCCGGCGAGGCCCATGGCCACGAACTGCCAGATCCTCGCCCCGGCCACGAAGAACATCGTGACGGCGGTGCCGGCGATGACCGTGGTGGTACCGAGGTCCGGCTCCTTGAACACGAGCCCGATGACCGGCAGGGCGATGATGAGGAACGGCACCGTGCCCGAACGCACGCTCCGGATCCGCGTGCCCCGCGACGCCATCCAGTGGGCGAGGTAGATCACGAGGGCGAGTTTTGCGATCTCGGCCGGGTGAACCGCCGGCAGCGGCCCGATCGCGAGCCAGCGCGCCGATCCTCCCACCACGCGGTTGAGCGACGGGACGAAGACCAGGACCAGCAGGGCGACGGCGCCGAGGTAGACCGGGAGCGAGACGAGCCGGAGCAGTCGATAGTCGATGTGCATGGTCGCGAGCATCGCGAGGAGGCCGAGGCCGGCCCACAGGATCTGGGGCCCGACGATCGCGAGCGAATCGTCCGCCTTGATGTAGGCCCGCATCGCGGAGGACGAGTAGACCATCAGGATCCCCATCGCCGCGAGTGCCACGACGGCAACCAGGATCGACCAGTCCGGCTGATGGCGCTCCCGTTGCAGCACGTCCGGCTTGGTCGCCGCCGCGGGACGCCGTGGCACCGCGTCCGTGACACGGCCCTGACCGGGACGACGGGCCCCCACCCTGACCGCTGGGCGCCCGACGGAACGGCGACCGATCCCGATCATCGCGGTCCTCCGAGCTCCGGGCCGGCGACCGGAGCGGCGAGCTGGCGGGCGACGGCCCGCCGGAACGCGTCGCCCCGGTCAGCGTAGTCGACGAACATGTCGAAGCTCGCCGCGGCGGGCGAGAGGAGCACGGTGGCGAGCGCCGGCGTCTCCGGACCCGATGGCGCATCCCCGGCGACAGGCCCGCGGGTGCCCGCGCGCTCGAGTGCTCGCTGCGCGAGGGCGGTCGCGATGCCGACGGCCTCGTCCATCGACCCCGCGCGCTCGATCTCCTCGAGGCCGGCATCCCGGAACAGCCCTGCCAGGCGATCGGCCGTTTCCCCGATCAGGACCGC
>CAZVDO010000048.1:4947-10409 GCA_964625345.1 uncultured Anaerolinea sp.
GCGAGCGCGGCGCCGATCGCCGCGAGCGCGTTGCGCACGTTGTGGCGGCCGGGGATCCCGAGCTCCGCGACGGGCATGATCCTGCCGCCCGGGCCGGTTGCGGCCGGGCCCCCGCCGGCGATCGGGAGGCGCTCGACGGACGCCGCGACGATCCAGTCGTCGACGATGCCGAGGCCGCCGGGCATCGGGCGCTCGAGGCGATACAGGATCGCCGGGGCGGTCCCCAGCCCGGCGTACGCCGCGACGACGGGATCATCGGCGTTGAGGACCAGGACGCCTTCGGGGTCGACGAGCTCGGCGAGCCGCCGCTTCACGCGCCGATATGCCTCCAGGCTGCCGTGCCGGTCGAGGTGATCCGAGGTGACGTTGGTGTAGACGGCCACGGTCGTGCCGCGGGACAGCGTCGGGAGCTGGAGCTCGCTGAGCTCGATCACCACGCGATGGCCTTCGGTGATCTCCGGCAGGCGGTCCACGAGCGGGGTACCGATGTTGCCGCCCAGCGCGACCGGGTGGCCCGATCCGGCGAGGAGGGCCGCCGTCAGCGCCGCGGTCGTGGTCTTGCCCTTCGTCCCGGTCACCCCGACCGTGGGGGCCGGGCAGCAGCGGAGGAACAGGTCCGGCTCCGAGACCAGGGCCGGCACGGCAGGGTCCCCGGCGTCCCGCGCCTCCACGAGGGCGCGAAGCGCCTCGCGCAGGCGTGGCTCCGTGGTCGGGAACCACGGGGAGATCGACGGTGAGGTGATCACCAGGTCGGCGCCCCGCCAGGCGTCCTCGGGACGGACCGAAGGACCCAGCAGCAGGCGTGCAGCCCGTCCCTCGAGCGCCGCGATCGCCGTCGCAAGGTCGTCGGGGCCCCGCTGGTCGTAGATCGTGACCTCGGCTCCGGCGTCCACGAGGAATCGCGCGGTGGCGATACCCGTTCGTGCAAGGCCGAGGACCGTGACGCGGCGCCCGCGGAGGACGCCGTCGCGGAGGGCCGTCGAGGACAGGACATCCGGGTCCAGGGCGGCCGGCCGGGCGGGATCGTGGGTCATGGTCGTCACGTCAGCTGGTCGATCGAGGCCAGGAACAGGGTCACGCCCACGAGCCCGGCGAGGATGCCGATGATCCAGAACCGGAGCGTGATCTTCTCCTCGTCCCACCCGCTCAACTCGAAGTGGTGGTGGAGCGGGGCCATCTTGAAGACGCGCCGGCCCTTGGTGAGCTTGTAGAACCCGATCTGGATGATGTCCGAGGCCGTCTCGATGACGAAGACGAGGCCGATCAGCGGCAGGACCAGGATCTGGCCGGTGATCAACGCGATGACGGCCAGCGTCGCACCCAGCGAGAGCGACCCGGAATCGCCCATGAAGACCTGGGCGGGATGCACGTTGAACCAGAGGAACCCCAGGAGCGCCCCGATGATCAGGGCGCACAGGAGCGCCAGGTTGGGCTGGTTGCCGAGCGTTCCGTCCGGCTGGGGCACGACGTTGAGGAGCGCGATCAGGAGGAACGCCACGAACGCGAAGATCAGCGTCCCTCCGGCGAGGCCGTCGAGTCCGTCCGTGAGGTTGACGCCGTTCGCAGCGGCGATGATCGCGAACGCCGCGAAGACGATGAAGAGCCACGGGTCGATGGCCACGGCCCCGACGAACGGCACGGCGATCTCGTCGATCTGGTAGGTGGACTGGATCTGGAACGCCGCGACGGCGGCGACCACGATGAGCCACAGCATCTTGTGGCGAGCTCGGATCCCCTCCCCCGTCCGCGCATTGAGGAAGTCGTCCACGGCGCCCAGCCCGCCGACGAGGAGGAGGGTCGCCAGGGGCGCGATGATCGCGCGCTGCGGGAACCCGCGGAGCACGTAGAAGAGGATGAGGACGACCACGATGATGAGCAGGCCGCCCATGGTGGGCGTCCCGCCCTTGGTCTGGTGCGCCTCGGGTCCCTCGGCCCGGATCCGCTTGCCCATCCCGACGGCCCGGAGGAACCGCAGGTAGGACGGCATCACGATTACCACGATCGCGAACGCGAGCAGCAGGCCCTGGATCAGCTCGACGGTCACGCGAGCGCCGCCCGGAGGTCATCGGCGAGCCGGTCCAGCTCGACCCCGCGCGACGCCTTGAGCAGCACCGCGTCACCCTTGCGGAGTCCGCGCACGAGGACGTCGAGGGCGGCGGCCCGGTCCGGCACGACCGTCACCGTGGCCGGGTCCATGCCGGCCGCCAGCGCGCCGTCGGCGATCCCGCGCGCATCGTCCCCGACGACCACGAGCCAGTCCGTGGCGGCCGCGGCCTCCCCCACCTCGCGGTGGCCGGATTCGTCGTCCTGACCGAGCTCGCGCATGGCCCCGAGGACGGCCACGTGGCGGCCCGGCAGCCCGAGCAGCAGCTCGAGCGCCGCCCGCATCGACGCCGGGGAGGCGTTGTAGGCGTCGTCCACGATCGTGACGCCCTGAACGCGGTCGACCACGCCGCGGTGGGGCGCGGTCCAGCCGTGGGCGAGGGCGCCCGTGATGGCCTCAAGCTCCATGCCCACGGTCATCCCGGTCGCGACCGCGGCGAGGGCGTTGTGGACCGACAGCCGGCCCAGGTTCGGGATCGTGGCGTGCGCGACGTCCCGCCCGGCCGGCCCACGGACCTCGACCCGGAAGGCCATGCCGTCGAGGCCCCGGCCTTCGACTGCCATGCCCCGGACGTCGGCGTCCTCGGCGAAGCCGTAGGTGACGACGGACGCGCGCGTCCGGGCGGCCATGCGTCGCACGCGCAGGTCATCGGCATTGAGGATGGCCGTCCCGTCGCCGGGCAACGCCTCCACGAGCTCGCCCTTGGCCGCCTCCACCGCCTCGATCGAGCCGATCCGGCTGAGATGCACGCCGAGCACGGCCGTGACGATCCCGATCGACGGGCGGGCCAGGGCCGCGAGGTCGGCGATCTCGCCGCCGGTGTACATGCCCATCTCCAGCACTGCGTGACGGTCGTCGCGGGTGAGGCGCAGCAGCGTCAGCGGGAGGCCGATCTCGTTGTTCTGGTTGCCTTCGCTGCGCAGCGTTGCGCCCTGGGCCGACAGGACCTGGGCGACGGCTTCCTTGGTGGACGTCTTGGCGATGCTGCCCGTGATCCCGACGACCGCCGGCGAGAAGCGCGCGCGCCAGGCGGCGGCGGCAGCCCGGAGCGCGGCCAGGGCGTCATCGACCAGCACGATCGTGACGTCACCGAGCACCTGGAGCGTCGCGGGCGACGGCTCCTCCGTGACGATGAGCGCGGCCGCTCCGGCGACGACCGCTTCGCGCAGGTAGCGGTGTCCGTCGGTCCGCGCGCCGGGCAGCGCCACGAACACCTGGCCGGGGCGAACGAGGCGGGAATCCACGGCCGCGCCGTGGATGGGTCGGTGGGCATCGCGGAGGAGGCTGCCGCCCGTCGCCGCCGCGAGCTCGGGCCCGCTGAAGGCGTCGACGGCGTCTCGCGGAGCGGCGCGGCCGTCGCGTTGCGGCCTGGCGTCGGACACGGCTGGAAGTGTCGCACAGGCATGGCGGCCGGTGGGCCGCCGCCCTGCCGGCGCCTTCGCCGCCCGCGTCGCGGCCGGCGAGGCGACGCCGCCCGGCACGCGGTCAGCCGGGTTCATCCGCCGAGCCGGGGGATCGAGACCGGATCCGGGGGCAGCTCCGGGAGGAGTCCCGGGATGCTCATCGCGTCGGTGGCGATCCGCCGGAACAGCTCGAAGGACATCGCCGGCATCGCCAGCTGGCCGGCCCGGCGGACGTTGGGGCGGCCCTCGTTGATCCGGACCGCGATGACGAGGTCCGGGCGGCCGTCGCGGCGGCCGACGAAGCCGATGAACGAGAAGTTGAAGACGTTGGCCTTCCAGTCGCCGATCTCGCTGTCCCAGATCTGGGCAGTGCCGGTCTTGCCGCCCACGAAGTAGCCCGGGATGAGGGTTCGGTCCCGGTAGAAGTCGACCGTCGTCACGACATGGTTCATGAGCTGGATCAGGGTCGGGCTCATGCCCGGATCGAGGACGTTGCCGTGGGACTGGACCTCGACGGGCTTGCCGTCGATGGCAGCCACGACGTGCGGCGTGACGAGCGTCCCGCCGTTGACCATCGCGGCGTACGCCGCAGCCAGCTGGACGAGGGTCACCGCGATGCCCTGCCCGAACGCACCGTTGGCGAGGTCGATCTCGCGCCAGGGGCGGTCCGCGGGGTTCGTGACGAGGCCGGCCACCTCGCCGCTGACGTCGATGCCGGTGCGCGCCCCGAAGCCGAGCCTCGACCACGTGTCGTACAGGATCTTCGACGCCCCCGAGAGCGTGGGCGCGAGGCCCAGGGCGGCCTTCGCCGCCACGACGTTGCGCGAGTAGGCGATCGCGTCGGCGAAGCTGAGGATGCCCATCGGCCGTCGGTCCGCGTCGTCGATCTTGGTCTTGCCGCCGTCGAGCTTCAGCGTGCCGGTGTCGTCGAACGGCGTGGACATCGTGAGGGTCTTCGTCTCGAGCCCGGCGATGACGGTCAGCATCTTGAACACGGATCCGGGCTCGTAGACCTCGGACACGGCCGGATCGACGAACCGCCCCGGATCCTGGGCCGCCATCGAGGCGTAGTCGTTGCCGTCGTACGAGGGATAGGTGGCCTCGGCAAGGACGGCCCCGGTCGCCGGGTCGATGACGACCGCCGAGACGCTTCGCGCCTTGTCGGCGACCCAGGCGGCCATGACCTCCTGCTCGACGGCCAGCTGGAGTCCGGCGTCGATCGTCAGGCTGAGGTCGGCCCCCGGCGTGCCCGCCTTCACGATGTGCTGGGTCTCGATGACGGCCTGGCCGTTGGCGTCGCGGTCGGATTCCACGATCGTCGGCGTGCCTGCGAGTGCGTCCTGGTAGTACTGCTCGATGCCGTATTGGCCCTGGCCGTCGCGGTTGACGAAGCCCAGGAGGTTGGCACCGAGGCTCGTGTTCGGGCCGCCGCCCGCCTGCGGGTAGATCCGCGCCTGGGTCGACTCGACCGACAGCCCGCGCAGGCCCAGGTCCTTCGCCTGGGCGAGGATCGTGGCGGAGACGTCCGGGGCGACGTCGCGCGCGAGGACGGCATACGTGGCGTCGGTCTCGAGCCGGGACCGAACCGCGGCCACCCCGTCCTCGTCGAGGCCGAGCGCGGCGCGCAGGAGCTCCTCGAGGGCCGTTCGGTCGGAGGTGCCCAGACGCTGTGGGTTGGCGATGATCCGGTCCCGCGTGACGGAATCCGCGAGCACGATCGTCCCCGACCGGTCGTAGATGGCCCCGCGCGTGGCGGGCACCTCTTCGCGGAGGTAGATCTGGCGGTGGGCGCTGGCGGCGAGGTCGTCGCGCCGGACCACCTGCCACCAGCTCAGCCGGCCGATGACTGCTGTCGCGAACAGGATGAACGCGAGCAGCAGCAGGACGAGGCGGCCGCGCGAATCCGTGCGTCCGAGGATCACCGCTCCGTCCCGGTCAGCGAGCCGGGATGATCA
>CAZVDO010000048.1:10509-16431 GCA_964625345.1 uncultured Anaerolinea sp.
GCGGCCAGTCGCTCGGCGGCTCGGAGCCGCGCGCTCCGTGCCCTGGGGTTGGCGGCGACCTCGTCATCGCCGGGGACGACGCCGCGGGGCGTCAGGAGGCGGAGGCGCGGCGCGCGGCCGCAGACGCATACGGGGAGGGCCGGCGGGCAGGTGCATCCGCGCCGCTCGGCCTGCAGGAACCGCTTGACGATGCGGTCCTCGAGCGAGTGGTAGCTCAGGACCACGAGGCGCCCGCCTGGGTTGAGGAGCTCGAGCGCGGCCGACAACCCGGCGGGCAGGGCATCGAGTTCACCGTTCACCGCGATGCGGAGCGCCTGGAACGTCCGCGTCGCCGGGTGGATCCGGCGGCGGCCGGACGGCCGGGCCGGGGCGACCCGCTCCACGAGGGCAGCCAGTTCCTCGGCGGTCTCGACGGGGTGGTCCGTGCGCGCGGCCACGATCGCGCGGGCGATCCGTCGGGCAAACGGCTCCTCGCCAAACCGGAACAGCACGTCGGCGAGTTCATCGGCCGGGAGCGTCGCCAGGAGGGCCGCCGCCGGCACCCCTCGGGTCGTGTCGAATCGCATGTCGAGCGGCCCGCCGGCGCGGAACCCGAAGCCGCGATCGGTGTCGGCGAGCTGGTTGCTGGAGAGGCCGAGGTCGAAGAGACAGCCGTCGACCCGACCGAATCCGGCCTCCGGGGCGATCGAGGCGAGCTCCCGGAAGTTGGCCTGTCGGGTCACGAAGCGCGTCCCGAAGCGGGGGCCGAGCCGGCGCTCGACCGTGGCGATGGCCGCCCCATCGGCATCGATGCCGAGGAGGCGGCCATCAGGGTGGGTGGCCTCGAGGATCCGCTCGGCGTGACCACCGCCGCCGAGCGTCGCGTCGATGTGGGCGCGGCCGGGGGCCGGAGCGAGCAACTCCAGCACCGCGTCGACCATGACCGGGACGTGCGTCACCGTGGCCGGATCGAGTCCGGCCGAGGCGGCGCGGGATCCGGTCGTGCGCATCGGTCGATCAGATCCCCAGGCCTTCGATGGCCTGAGCGAACGTCTGCGGGTCGTCCATCGCGCGGTGGTAGTCGGCCCACCGCTGCGGCGCCCAGATCTCGGCGTGGTCGCGCGTCCCGACGACCACGGCATCGCCCTCGAGGCCCGCCTCCTCGCGGAGGTAGGCCGGCAGGAGAATCCGCCCCTGGCGGTCGAGCTCTGCTTCCGCGGCGCCGGCGAAGACGTAGCGCTGGAACAATCGGGCCGCGCCATCGGTGATCGGGAGCCCGCTCACGCGGTCTGCGAGCTCGGCCCAGCCGTCGCGGGTGTGAATGGCGAGGCACCCGTCGATCCATCGGGAGACGAAGGCCCCACCGTCGAGCTGGGCGCGGAATCGCGAAGGGACGGCCAGCCGTCCCTTGTCGTCCACCGAGTGCCGGTACTCGCCGGTGAACACCTTCGGGTTCGCTCCAGCTCGAAGGGCTCAAACGGGCTCGCGGCGCTGTGGCCGCGAGCCCGTTCCTTGTGTCGCGGGTGTCCCGGTGTGCCCGTCCGGTCGTCCGCTGATGGCGTTCCGGGTGTCCGTGGTTCCCCACTTCTCCCCACTTCTCGCCACTGCGGGGATCATAACGCATCGGAATCAGGCGTCAAGGGGCAACTTTTCGCGCGCTGCGGAGCGCTGCGCTGGTGCGCGGCGGAGCGTCAGCCGGTGCGAACTGGGCGCGCTGCCGGCGCGCACGCGTCCGCGAGGAGCCGTCGCGAGACGTCCAATGGCCCCGCGGCCCAGGCCCCACAACGACGGCTGCGCGTGGCCCATGCGGATAGCCGAAGCGGACACGTGTCGTGCCCGGGCTCACGCAGCCGCGCCGGGCCGCGCGCCGGCGCCGGTCAGGCCCTCGCGGGCCGGGCTGTCAGCGAGTCGGCGGCGGCAGCGTCAGGACGTCGCCCTCGTGGATCGTCTCCGGGTCCTCGATCCAGGGGTTCAGGGCAAGGACCGTGTCGTACGCCACGCCGAAGTAGTTCGCGATGCTGACCAGGTTGTCGCCGAGGCGCACGGTGTACAGGTAGCAGTCCGGACGGTCCGGGCAGGGTTCCAGCAGTGCGTACCGATTGCTCGTGGGCGCCGGCGACGCGGTGGGCTCCGGCGTTGACGTCGGAGGCGCGGTGGGTCCGATGGTCGGGGTGGGCGCCGGTGTCGGAGCGGGCGAGGCGGTGGGAACCGGGCTCGGGGCCGTGGTGGGACTCGGCTCGGCGAAGGACGTCGGCGAGGCGACGGCCACGTCCGACGGCAACGCGGTTGGCAACTCGAGCCCACCCCGTGCCGAGACGAACGAGATGGCCAGGGCGGCCGAGGCGACGAGCACGACAAGCGACCCGGTGATCGCCGGCGTCAGGAGTCGGCTCGAGCGGCCTGGCTCGCCCGGCGGATCGCCACCAACGGTCGCATCAGCGTCGGCCGACAGGGCTCCGGCATCGTCGGGGCTCACGGCCCCGGTGCGGGAACGGTCGGCGATTCCGGGTTCGGCCGCGGCCCCGAGCAGGTAGCGGGCGCAGTGCACGTGCTCGAGCGTCAGGCAGGCCGCCTCCTGCTGCTCGAACGATTGTGGCTCCGGGATCCCTGTAGCCAGGCATCGGTTGACATCGGACGGCGCCTCGAGGGGCTCCGAGAGGGCCGCGTCGATCTCGCCCGCGGCCTCCCCATCGATCGCAGGCACCGGGACCGCGCGGAGGAATGGGCAGGTGGCCGGGTTCGTGGAACGCAGGCGCGGATCGAGCAGGGCGCGCTCGGCTTCGCTGTCCACCGATCCTCCTCGTTGACCCCAGGGCGCCTGACTCTAGTACCTTTTCCGCGTAGCCGTGGGTGGATCCCGGTGCTACTGTTCGGCCCCGCGCCGGCCGCCGGTCGACGCTCGAGCCACCTGGAGGACCTCGCTGGTCGTGGCCCTGCCCCACTCCGTCGCGAACTCCGACGCCGATCCCTACCGGCTCGCGCCGCACCGGATCCGGCGCTGCACGTTCCGCCGGCTGATCGCCGTCGAGGCGAGGGGCGAACGCGTGTACGACGTCGAGTGCCTCTACCCGGACCGGCGCATCCCGATCCCGATCGGCGACCTCGACGTGGCGATGGACGTCTGCAACGCCTGCACGGCCGCCCACATCTTCCGGCCCGACGAAGACTGACCGACGCCTGCGGGAACCGGGCGGTGATCGAGTTCGGCTCGATCGCCGGGCGCGTAGCGACCAGCCCGCATCGGTGACGTGGCCTCTGCGGTGACAGGCTCGAGGCGCCAGCGAGGCGACCTGTAAGCCGAGTTCTGTCCCGATCACCACCGAAGTGCCGACCGGGGATGGCCATCCATCTGGGGCCGGCGGTTGCCCGCCGGCTCATGCAGCCGACCCGAGGGCTGGGCAGCGCGCCTCTCCCCCGGCGAACCGGGTTGCGCCCTCCTATTTGGCCTTGCTCCGGGTAGAGCTTGCCGCGTTTCACTCCCATCCGGCCGGCCCGAGGGTCGTCCGGGGGCATCGTCACTGTGGCGCTGGTCCTCGCCTCACGGCGGACGGGCGTTACCCGCTACCCTGCGCTGAGGAGCTCGGACTTTCCTCACGCCGGCGGGTTGCCCCGCCGACGCGCGGCCATCCGGTCGCCTCGCTGGCCGGGGTAGTCTACCCGGCCCGCTCCGGATCACCGGTCGGTCGTCGAACCACCACGGCCGGGCCTCCGGCGGCGACGCGGTCAATCGCCTCGTTCGCAAGGGCGTCGGCAAGTCGATTCTGGGCCCGCGGCACGTGGGCGGCCGCCCAGCCCCGCGGAAAGGCTCGAAGCGTGCGCAACGCGTCCGCCCAGAGCGGCTGGAGCTTGGCGTCCTTGACCCGCCACCGGCCATGGAGCTGCTCCACGATGAGGTTCGAATCCAGGAGGAGCTCGACGCGCTCCGCACCGAGTTCGGCCGCGAGACGGACGGCCCGGACGACGCCCGTGTACTCGGCGACGTTGTTGGTCTGGTGGCCCAGGAACTCGGAGATCGAGGCGTCGGGCCGCGCCAACGGATCTCGTGCGTCCGGGCGGGCGAGGTCGATGAGCACGGCGCCCAGGGATGCCGGGCCCGGGTTGCCCCGCGCCGCGCCATCGGTTCGGACCAGGTACCCGCGTGCGGCCGCCGCGGTGTGCCGCTCCACGGGCGCCGCCGGGTCGGCGTCCAGGCCGAGGTCGAGCGCTCCCGGATGCGGGAGACGGGACCGCCCGGTCAGGAAGATCGCTCCGTGATCGCCGAACTCACTTCGAGGATGGCCTGGGTGATGTGGATGCCGCGCGGGCAGGCGTCGGTGCAGTTGAAGATCGTCCGGCACCGCCACACGCCGTCGTCGTCGGCCAGGATCTCGAGGCGCTCGTCGGCTGCCTCGTCGCGCGAATCGAAGATGAACCGGTGGGCATTGACGATCGCGGCCGGCCCGACATAGGCCTCCTTGGACCAGAAGGACGGGCAGGAGCTCGTGCAGGCGGCACACAGGATGCACTTGGTCGTGTCGTCGTAGCGCGCGCGGTCCTCGGGCGACTGGAGCCGCTCCCGGGCGGGCGCCGGGGCCTCGTTGACGAGGAACGGCATGACCTGCTTGTAGCTGTCGAAGAACCCGTCCATGTCGACCACGAGGTCCTTGACCACGGGCAGGCCCGGGAGCGGGGCGATGGTGATCTTGCGACCCAGCTTCTCGATCCGCTCCTTGCACGCGAGCCGGTTCCGGCCGTTGATGAGCATCGCGTCGGAGCCGCAGATCCCATGGGCGCACGATCGGCGGAAGGTCAACGATCCATCGGCCTCGTACTTGACCCGGTGCAGGAGGTCGAGCACGCGGTCGAACGATGGGTCGGCCTCGACCGCGTAGGACTCCCAGTGCGGCTTGGCATCCCGTTCGGGGTCGTAGCGGAGGATCCGGAGGTCGATCTGCATCGCGTGTCCTAGTACGTCCGGGGCTTGGGCTGGAACGTGGTGATGGTGACGGGCTTGTAGCGAAGGACAGGCCCGTCCGCGGAGCGGTACGCCAGCGTATGGGCGAGCCAGTTCACGTCGTCCCGAGCCGGGAAGTCCTCGCGCGCGTGTGCCCCGCGGCTCTCGCGTCGAGCCAGCGCGGAGGCGACGGTGGTCTCCGCGCAGTCGAGCAGGTAGCCGAGCTCGCGGGCCTCGAGCAGGTCGGTGTTGAACGTGCGCCCCTTGTCGGCAACCGCGACCTCGCGATAGCGATCTCGGAGCTCGCGCACCCTGCCGCGCGCCGTGGACAGCAGCGCCTCGTCCCGGTACACGCCGACGTTGTCCATCATCACGTCCGCCAGCTCGCGGCGGAGGTGCGCGGCGTTCTCGCCCCTGGAGCGAGCGCGCAGCGCCTCGATGTCCGCCGTCACGGCATCGGCCGCGTCGTCCAGGAGGTTCGGCATCTCGAGGCCCTGGACATCGCGGGCCATGCGCCTGCCGGCTCGCCGCCCGAAGACGAGGAGGTCGACGAGCGAGTTCGTGCCGAGCCGGTTGGCGCCGTGGACCGACACGCAGGCGCACTCGCCGGCGGCATAGAGGCCCGGCACGGGGGTCCCGTGCTCGTCCCGGATCACCCGGGTGTCGGTGTCCGTCGGGATGCCGCCCATCGCGTAGTGGGCGGTGGGCTGGATCGGGACCGGCTCGCTGATCGGCTCCACGCCCTGGTAGACCCGGGCGAACTCGGTGATGTCGGCCAGCTTCTCCTCGATGACCGCCCGGCCGAGGTGGCGCACGTCGAGATAGACGTAGTCCTTGCCGCCGATCCCCCGCCCCGCCCGGACCTCCTGGTAGATGGCACGGCTGACCATGTCCCGCGGCGCGAGCTCCATGAGCGTGGGCGCGTAGCGCTCCATGAATCGCTCGCCGGCGTCGTTGAGCAACGTGCCGCCCTCGCCGCGGGCGGCCTCCGAGAGCAGGATCCCGATGCC
>CAZVDO010000049.1:0-16002 GCA_964625345.1 uncultured Anaerolinea sp.
TCCCCTGACGGGGCGCCGGCACGGCGTCGGCCGGCCGACCCAGGCGGTCGGCTGCATGAGGGCCCGGCACTGCGGGCGGGCCTCGCGGGGCAGTGCGGTGCGGACCGCCGGGGAATCGAAAGGGCCGGGGCGTTTCCGCCCCGGCCCTGCCGGTTTCGCTGGATCTGGCCGGACTTAGCGGCGGCTGCGGGCCGTCGCCGGCGTCAGGACGAGCGCACTGGCGAGCAGCGCGGCCATCGCGATGAGCAGGACGCGCCAGCTGTCGCTCGTCGGCGCAGCCGGGGCACCGAACGTGTCGGTCGGCGGCAGCGTGACGGATGGGGTGCCGGTCTCGCCCTCGACTGAGGTCGTGAACTCGGTCGTCGTCGTTTCCGTGGTCTCGGTCGTTTCCGTGGTCTCGGTCGTTTCCGTGGTCTCGGTCGTCTCCGTGGTCTCGGTCGTCTCCGTGGTCTCGGTCGTTTCCGTGGTCTCGGTCGTCGTGGTGGTCGTCGTCGTGGTCGAGCCAGGGTCGCCGCAGAAGGTGACGTGGCTGAGACCCTGCTGGATCTTGTCCGTCGTCGAACCCGCGAACGCTGCGGGATCGTACGTCGCCGAGAACTCCTCAGCGCCTTCCTTCCACACGACCTTGCCGACGCCGAGCTTCGAGGTCCACGAGAAGGCCTGCGACCCGTCGCCGTCCTGGGTGCCCGAGAGCGTGATCTCCTGGCCGGCCCAGTTGGTCTCGACCTTCGTGGTCGACCCGGTGTACGTGATGTCCTCGAGGGAGCCCGTGTCAATCTTGAAGTAGTACGCGTACCCGGAGCATTCGACGGTCGGCGGGTTGCCTTCGTTGGCGGCGACCGAACCGGCCGACGGCGCGAGGAGCGCCAGCGCGAGCATGGACGCGACGCCGAGCCAGCCGACGCGGCGGATGGCCGCGGTGCGCTTGGCGGTGATCGAGTGATCCATCGATTGGTCCCCTCCCGAGGCCAGAGTTGAGGCTGATGCCTGATGGTTGATCGTCCGGTACTCATCGCGACCTGCGAGGAGCGGACATGAATCATGCGTGATCGGTACTCCCGCGTCTAGTACCTCCGGATAGGGTGAAACGCCTATGGACTGCACCTAACCGCACCAGACCGCCCAATTTGTCGGTGCCTGGCCGCACCGCATCCGGTCGCGGGTCCTGGTACCGATGGCGGTTGAGCCGACGGGCACGAAAAAGGACGGGGTGCACTCAGGCAAATGCACCCCGTCCCTGGTCTCGGGGACCCTAGGTCAGGTCCCGGGAGCGTCCCGCTGGCTAGCGCCGGCGGTCGGTCTCCCGGCGGGCCCGGGCGGGCGTCGGGGCAAGCTGCCCCGCCGCCAGTCCGATCCCGGCCAGCACGAGCAGGGTGAGCATCAGGCCGAAGCCCGGGTTGCTCGGCGCCTGGTCGTCGCCCACGCTGTCCGTCGGGGGCAGCGTGATCCGCGGCGTCGCCGTCTCGCCTTCGATGAGCTGGACGACGACGTCCTCCTCATCGCTGTCCGGCGGCGTCTCGTTGCTGGAGATGGTGGCCACGTTGATGAGCGGCTGCGGCAGGTCGTTCGAGCCCTCCTCGACGACGACCTGGTACGTCACGGAACCGTTCTTCGTGACGGTCGGAGCCGTCCATCGGAGGGTGCGCGTGGCGGGGTCGTAGGAGTCGAAGGTGAACTCGTCGTTGCCCGTGGCCGAGTCGGCCACGTACTGGAGGCCGTCCGGCAGCACGTCGGTGATGACGCCGTTCGTCACCGGTCCGTCCGTGAGGTCGTAGGCCAGGGTGTAGGTGAGGGTGTCACCGACGTTGGCGAGGCCGATGCCGGTGCCGGTCGTGCCACCGGTGTTGCCGGTGTAGCTCTTGTCGATCGTCAGCTCGGGGATCCGCACGACGGCGTCATCGTCGTCGCTCAGCTCCTCGTCCGGCTGCTGCTCGGTGTGGCCGGTCGCGATGGCGACGTTGACCGTGGAGGCGAGCACCGTGAGGGTGATCTCGCAGGTCTCGGTGTCGCCAGCGGCGATCGACGGGATCGTGCAGACCTCGATGTCATCGGAGGTGTCGCCGGGCGTTCCGGCGTCATCGACGACGACCACGTCGAGGAGGTCGACTTCGCCGGTGTTGGTGACGGCGTAGTGGTAGGTCACGTTGTCCGGGAAGGCCTCGGTGACGTACTCCTCGCCATCGGCGGCCGTGCCGGCCGTCTTGATGAGCTCGATGCCCGGCGTGACGATGTCGACCTTGGCGTCGTCGTCGTCGTCGACCGGCGTGCCCTGCTCCGTCTCACCGGAGGCCACGGCCACGTTGGTCGTATCCGTGGTGACGGTGAGGGTCAGGTCGCAGGTTGCCGTCTCGCCGATGGCGAGCGCTTCGATGGTGCAGACCTCGATGTCGTCGGAGGTATCCGCGGGCGTACCGGCGTCGTCGACGACGGCCACGTTCACGAGATCCACCTGGCCGGTGTTCGTGACGGCGTAGTGGTACGTGACGTTGTCGGCGAACGCCTCGGTCACGTAGGTCCCGCCGTCAGCGGCATCGCCGGCCGTCTTGACGATCTGGATGTCGGGCTTGGAGTTGGTGAAGACACAGGTGATCGAACCGCCGTCGGTCAGGTTGAGGTCGGCGGTTGCCCCGTCGATCTCGGCCGACGCGCCGCCGGTCGTCTCGCATTCGAGGTTGGTCAGGTCCCAGCCCTCGACGCCCGTCTCGGAGACCGAGTAGGAGCCAGCGACCAGGTTCTGGAAGGACGCCATGTTGGACGTGCCGTTCGACGCGTCGCCGTCATCGTCCAGGGTGAAGCTGCCCAGATCCCCGGTGAACCCGAAGTCCTGTGCGCTGTCGGGTCGCGCGTCCTTGATGATCGTGATCGTTCCGCGCTGCGCGTTGAAGAACGTGCAGGTCACGGTCTCGCCGGGATCGAGCTTGAACGTTGCCGTTGCGGTGCCCAGGTCCCCGGAGCTGTTGCTGTCGTCACAGGTGATGGCGCCGAGATCCCACGCCTCGCCGGGGTCGCCCTCGGTCGTGGTGTAGGTCCCGGGCACGAGGTTCGTCGCGGTCAGCTGCTCGCCGTCGCCGATGGAGCCCTTGAGGTCCCCGCTGAACGAGAACGTGTCGGTGGCGCCGTCGGGGCTGGTCTGCTTCTCGACGATGATCGTGCCGCGCTGCGTGTTGACGAACGTGCAGGTGACCGTTTCGCCCGGACCGAGGTCGATCGAGGCCACGGTGCTGCCGTCGTCACAGCCGGCGCTCGTGAGGTCCCAGCCCGTGAGGACTGATTCGCTCACGGCGTAGTTGCCGGGCTCGAGGGCGCCGGAGTCGTGCTGCTCGCCGTCCTTGAGGTTGAAGTTCGAGGAGCTCCACGAAGGATCGAACTCGAAGCTCTGGCTCGAGCCGTCGGGCAGCGTCTGCTTGACCACGATGATGTGGCCGCGCTGGGTGTTGGTGAAGATACAGGTGACGGTCTCACCGGCGGCGAGGTCGATCGCGTCGACCTTGCTGCCGTCATCGCAGCTCGCGCCGGTCTGGTCCCACCCGCTGGGCACGATCTCGGAGACCGAGTACGTGCCGGGAACGAGGGCGCCGGAGTCGTGCTGCTCGCCGTCCTTGAGGTTGAAGTTCGAGGCGCTCCAGGACGGGTCGAACTCGAACGAGGCGTCGGAGCCGTCCGGGTTGGTCTGCTTGACCACGATGATGTGGCCGCGCTGCGTGTTGGTGAACGTGCAGGTGACCACCTCACCGGCGCTCAGCTGGATCGCCGTGACCGGGCTGTCGTCGGAGCACGTGGCGCTGGTCAGGTCCCAGCCCGCCTTGGCGAGCTCGGCGACCGAGTACGTTCCGGGCACGAGGGCGCCGGAGTCGTGCTGCTCGCCGTCCTTGAGGTTGAAGTTCGAGGCGCTCCAGGACGGGTCGAACTCGAACGAGGCGTCGGAGCCGTCCGGGTTGGTCTGCTTGACCACGATGATGTGGCCGCGCTGCGTGTTGGTGAACGTGCAGGTGACCACC
Source organism: uncultured Anaerolinea sp. (assembly GCA_964625345.1). GTDB lineage: Bacteria > Chloroflexota > Limnocylindria > Limnocylindrales > CSP1-4 > UBA5189. The sequence goes on from CAZVDO010000049.1 coordinate 3,999, forward strand.
TCACCGGCGCTCAGCTGGATCGCCGTGACCGGGCTGTCGTCGGAGCACGTGGCGCTGGTCAGGTCCCAGCCCGCCTTGGCGAGCTCGGCGACCGAGTACGTGCCCGGATCGAGGAACCCGGAGTCGTGCTGCTCGCCGTCCTTGAGGTTGAAGTTCGAGGCGCTCCACGAAGGATCGAACTCGAAGGACGCATCGGAGCCGTCAGGGTTCGTCTGCTTGACGACGATGATCTTGCCGTCCTGCCGGTTGTTGAACGTGCAGGTGACCACCTCGCCGGGGCTCAGGGTGATGTTCGTGTTGGCGCTGCCATCCGAGCAGCTGACCGTGGACAGGTCCCAGCCTGCCGGCGTGTTCTCGACAACCGAGTAGCCGGAGCCGGGGGTCAGGAAGCCGGAGTCGTTCTGCTCGCCGTCCTTGAGGTTGAAGTTGGAGCCCCACGAGGGGTCGAACTCGAACGCGTCGGGCGAGCCGGCCGGGTCCGTGAACTTCTTGGTGATGATCTTGCCGTCCTGGGTGTTGGTGAACACGCAGGTGACGGTCTCGTTGTAGCCCAGGTCGATCGAGGACGGGTCACTGCCGTCGGAGCACGTGACACCGGTCAGGTGCCAGCCCGCGGGCAGGTTGACCTCGGAGACGCCGTAGGTGCCGGGCACGAGGGCGCCCGAGTCCTTCTGCTCGCCGTCCTTGAGGTTGAAGTTCGAGGCGCTCCACGAAGGATCGAACTCGAAGCTCTGGCCCGACCCGTCGGGCAGCGTCTGCTTCTCGACGATGATCTTGCCGAGGGGCTGGTTGGTGTAGGTACAGGTGATGACCTCGTTGGGGGCCGGCGTGAACGTCGCCGTGCGACCGTTGAGGTCGATGGTCTTGGTCGCCGCGTCACAGGTAAGGCCGGTCAGCTTCCAGCCGGCCGTGAGGCCCTCCGTGACCGAGTACGCCTGGCCGGGGACGACGTCCGTGAAGGTCGCCTTGTTCGGCAGGGTCGCGTCGGAGTCGTCGTCGAGGTTGAAGGCCCCGAACGAGCCGCTGAAGGCGAAGTCCTGCGGCGAGTTGGGCACCGCGTCCTTGACGATGTTGACCGTCGCGCAGTTGTTGAGGTCGATCGGGAAGGGCTGGATGTCGTCCTTGAGTTGCGAGCTGTCGAGGTCGCCGCCGGCACGGGTGCGAATGTGCCCGCTCGAGATGCCGGGGCAGCCGGTGGAGATCCCGAGGGCCGACAGGTCGATCGACGTCTCGGCGAACTCGAACTCCGGGATGGCGCCGATGCCTTCGTCCGGCAGGTCCTGGAAGTTCGTGGCCGAGTGGACGGCCGCGGCCGTCGCGAGGTCAGTGCTGAACGTGGTGTCCTGGCCGGTCGGGTAGTCCGTGACCGCGGTCACCTTGTACACGGTGACGATCGGGTCGGACCCACCGTTGGAGAACTCGAGCGAGACGAGCACGTCGCCGACCGTTCGGTTCGGCTTGGAGATGCCGTCGCTGTACGTCTTGAAGGGCTTGCGGTTGAGCTCGAAGTCGATGTGCGTGTCGCCGTTGTTGACGATCCGCGTGGCGCCGGCGTAGAAGAACGCGCTGTTCCCGACGAACTTGGCGTACGCCATGGCGTACTCGACGTCGTCCTTGGGCGTGGCCTTGTGGAGTTCGTAGCTCCACGTCCGCGTGTCCGTTTCCTTGGCGCCGCCGCCATACCCGTCATCCGACGTGGACGAGACCAGGTCGTGGATGATCGTCGAGGTGGGCGGGGTGGCCGGATCGACGACGCCATTGAAGCTCGCGCCATCCAGCCAGTCATCGCCGTTGGTCAGCGTGCCGTCGATGAGGGAGCTCGGCGTGATACCCCCGGGGTTGCTGGCAGCGTCGCCGGACTTCAGGTTGCCGTCGATCTCGAATCCCTGGACCGTGCCCGCCTTGAGGCCGGTCGCCGCGAGGACGGGCCGTGGCGACGCCAGCGTCCCGTACTGCAGCAGGATCGAAGCAATGAACAACGCGAGCCACGACAGGGTCAGCCCTCGTCGAGTGCCCGCGCTCAGATGCAAGAACGAACCCCGAGACCGCATGTCCAAACCCCCTAGTGCGCCATCTGTGTCGATGAGTGCCTCGTCTACGCGGGGTGCCCGAACGACGGGACGCCCACTCGCCGTGTGCTCGAAGGTGATGAATCAGGCCCCCGGCGCGGTGCACCCGAATCGGATGCCACTGCGAGCACCGGGAACCGTACCCCCTGTCGGACCGCCGACGGTACTACGCCCAACCGCACCTGACTAGCCCCAACCGCTCAATTCCCGAGCACACGACCCCGCGATTGCGGTGCACCTCCGCACCGCAGTACCAGGACCGTGGTACTCCCCATGCGGCCGGGTACCATGGCCCTCCCAGACGCCCCAGCACGGAGCCGACAGTCCATGGCCAGCGCACGCGACGCGACCACGCCCGGCGACGACCTGTCGCCCACGCTGCGCGCCGGCGTCCGGGCGGCCGTACGGGCGGCCTGGGCGTCCGCCGCCGCATCCGGGGCCCTGCCGGCTGGACCCGAGGGCACCGATGTCGCCGTGGAGGTCGAGCGACCGGCGAACCCCGATCACGGCGACGTTGCCACGAACCTGGCCCTTCGTCTGGCGCGCCCGCTCCGGATGGCTCCGGGCGCGATCGCGGCGGCGCTGGTCGCGGCCCTGGATGGCGCGGCGGCCGGAGGACCCATCGCCCGGTCCGCCGTGGCGGGACCCGGCTTCGTGAACCTGTGGCTCGCGGACGCCTCCGTTGAGGACCTGCTCGATGCCGCGCTGGCGAACCCCGCCGCGTGGGGGCGTCGGGCCGGCGAGCGCACCCGTCATGTCAACGTGGAGTTCGTGTCGGCCAATCCGACGGGCCCACTCACCGTCGGCAACGCACGGGGCGCGTTCGCGGGAGACCTGCTGTGCCGGGTGCTCGAAGCGGGTGGGCAGCAGGTGACACGCGAGTACTACTTCAACGATTCGGGCACGCAGGTCCAGAAGCTCGGGGCATCGGTCCGGGCCGCCGCCGAGGGCCGCCCCGTGCCCGAGGACGGCTACCACGGGGACTACGTCGCGGACCTGGCGGCGGCCCTGCCATCCGATGTCACCGCCGCCGCGGGCGGCGGGGCCGAGGACCCTGACTGGGTCGTGGGCCGATGGGCGAGCGAGCGCGTGCGCTCGGGCATCGAGGCGTCACTCGCCACCCTCGGTGTCCACTTCGATGTCTGGAAGACCGAGGGCAGCCTCCACGACGAGGGCTGGGTGGGCCGGGCCGTCGACCGGCTCCGCGCGGCCGGGCACCTCTACGAACAGGACGGCGCCCTGTGGTTCCGGTCCACGGCGTTCGGCGACGACAAGGACCGGGTGGTCATCCGCTCCAACGGCGAGCCGACCTACTTCGCGTCGGACATCGGCTACGTCACCGAGAAGTTCAGCCGCGGGTTCGACCACCTGATCTACATCTGGGGCGTGGACCACCACGGGACGGTCGCCCGGGTCCGGAATGCAGCGGAGGCCATGGGCTTCGACAAGGCCGCCGTGGAGATGATCCTGACCGGCTGGGTGCGCTTCGTGCGCGACGGCAAGGAAGTCTCGATGTCGAAGCGTGCCGGCACCTTCGTGACCCTGGACGAGCTGTTGTCCGAGATTGGGGCCGACGCAGCGCGCTGGTTCTTCGCCTCGCGCGGGACCAACGTGGACATCGACTTCGACATCGAGCTCGCGAAGAAGCAGTCGAGCGAGAACCCGGTCTACTACGTGCAGTACGCCCACGCGCGGATTGCCTCGATCGTGCGCAAGGCCGCGGAGGCCGGACTCGCCGCGGCCCCGACGTTGCGCGGTGCCCTCGCGGGCGCACCCGAAGCGGCGCTCGCTCGCGTCGTGGTCCGGTTCCCGGAGGTCGTCGAGGATGCGGCGGCAGCCCAGGAGACCCAGTCGATCACCGCCTACGCGACGGAGCTCGCCACGGCATTCCACGCCTTCTACCGGGATGCGCGCGTGGTGGACCCCGAGGATCCGGGGCGATCAGCGGCACGCCTCGCCCTCGTCGAGGCCACGCGGGTCACGCTCGCAGGCGCGCTCGGCCTGCTCGGCATATCGGCGCCGGAGGCCATGTAGGGCCGCTCCCGCAGCGGTGGTGCGTGCGGGTCTTGGCCTTCGCCGGCCAAGGATCTCGCGGCGCTCAGCGGCTCCCGGCGATGTCCGTGAGCAGCGCGCTGGTGCCGACGGTGCCGAGCGAGCCGCCGATGAGGATCGCCACCCGGCTGGATCCGTCCGGCCCAACGACGATTCCGGAGATCCCGACTGACAGCTTGAGGGCGTCGAGGGCCGTGGCCGCCGCCGCCCGGAACTCCACCGCGTCGGCCCGGCTGTCCCACGCGGTCGAGAGTGCGAGCGCGTCCCCGCCGCCGGCGTGGACCAGGGCCACCCGGTCGCCGCCCCACCCCGACGCGGCCGCACGTGCCTGCTCGCCGGGCACGCCGAGCTGCTTGAGCCACACCCGGAGCTGGAGCTCGCCGAGCGTGTCCAGGGCATCGAGCGTGGCGCCCGGCCCGAACCGTGCCGCCAGGTCGGCGGGGAACGCGAGGACGACGGGCGTCTCGTGGGCCGCGTACTTCTCGGGATGCAGGACCTGCTCGGTGGAGGCCGGTGGGTCGGCATAGGCGGCGTTGACCGCCGGATACCCGCCGGCCCCGAGCAGCCCCGCGATGAAGGCCGCCCCGTCCTGGTACGGGAACAGCGAGGTCTCGAGCAGGATCGCCGGCGTCTTGGCCATGACCTCGAGGATCGCGGGGTCCGCAGCCTCCAGTGCCACCTGGGTGAGCTCCGCGGCGGTCAGGTTCCCGGTCATCCACGTGGTCTGGGCGCTGACGGCATCGCCCTCCACGAGGCCCAGGAGCGCGAGCCCGCGGTCCGACTGGTCCTGGAGCTGATCGAGGCCGAGGGACTGGAGGTCGAACGCGACGTCCTGGAGCTCATGGGTGAACTCGTGCGCGTAGGTCAGGCGCTCCACCGGTCCGAGGCCGCCGTCGTGGCTGACGATGACCAGCTCCTTGCTGGACGGGTCGTAGAACCCGATGACCTGGCTGCCCTGGAGCGCCACGTAGAGGTCGGTCAGCGAGGCGTCGGCATGGAGCAGGCCCAGGGCCTTGTAGATCCGCTCGGCGCGGTCGATGACCTCGGGCGGGTTGTCCTTGGTGAATTGCTCCGCGACCCTCGCCTCGAGGGTGGCCCGGTCGATGATCGTGGGCTCGACATGCTCGGGGGCGTCGAGGCCGCGAATCGCGACGACCTGGCCCGCGATCTCGCGATAGATCGCGGCGTCGTCCGCGGCCGTGCTCGAGGCCGTGGCGCTGGGGGCCGGGGACGCGGCGCTCGGCCTGGGACTGGGCGACGGCCCACAGGCCGCCGCCACGAGCGCAAGCAGCGTCACCAGCGCCAGGAGCGCCGTGCGGGCGCGGGCGCTCGGGGCGATTCTTCGGGGGCTGGCGAGGTTCCCGGCTCGGCGATCCACGGCGCGATGCTACTGCCCCCGGGCCGGACCCCCACGCGAGCGGTCCGTCGGTATGCGTTTCTTAACCGTCTCGGGTCTGGCGCCTGAATACGCGCCCCCTACTGTTCTCCTCGGACCGAACCCTCGAGGTTCCATCCTCCCTCCCTCCGACCGGAGGCGCCGATTGGGCAGGCGTCTCCGGTCTTTCCTTTTCCCCGGGGTGCGCAGGGCGCTGCCGGGCGCCGCTGTCAGCGGCGGGCGGGCGGCGCACCGGACGCCCATCGGGGCCGACGGCCGGCCCGCCGCCGCCAGTACGCCGCAGGTGAGGGCGCTGTGTCAGAATCGCGGCGATGGAAATCACCTGGTACGGGCGGACCTGCATCCGCCTGCGTGGCCGCGAGGCCGTCGTCGTGGCCGACGCCTACCCCGCGATCGTCGGACCGACCGGCCGTGGGGTCACCGCCGACATCGCCACCTTCTCTCACCCTGATGACGAGCCGCTCCCGCGCGCCAAGGGCCGGCGTACCCGCGACGGCGGGACGGTCATCCCGACCAGCCTCGATGAGGCCTTTCCGCTCGACGGCCCGGGCGAGTACGAGGTCAAGGACGTCCTGGTCACGGGGGTCCGCACCTATCGGGACGACCAGAAGGGCGCGGAGCGAGGGCGGCAGACCGCGTTCGTGGTGGAGCTGGACGGCCTCCACACGATCCACCTCGGCGACATCGGCCACCTCCTGACGGAGGAGAAGCTCGGCGACATCGGGAGCGTGGACATCGCGTGCGTGCCGATCGGGGGAGCGCTGTCTGCGACCAAGGCTGCGGCCCTCGTCGCCCAGCTGGACCCGCGCATGGTGGTCGCCATGCCCGTCTGCCCGGACGAGGCCGACTGCGCCGAGGCGGTTGCGAAGTTCTTCCACGAGATGGGCGACAGCCCGACGCCACAGCCGAAGCTGTCGGTCTCGATCTCCACGCTGCCCGACGAGGTCACGGCGGTCCTGCTGGAGTCCCGCGGCAAGGTCTGAGCCACGCCGGGCCGCCGCGGCACAGGTCGCGCGGCAACCGCGCTCGTGCGGCGCCTAGCCCGGCTGGTCGAGCACCACGCGGCCGCGCTTCACGACCATCGCGAGCAGATTGGCCGCGGGCCAGTACGGCAGCTGGCGGTGCGTGGGCACCCGCCAGATCGCGAGGTCACAGGCCTTGCCGGGTTCCAGGGAACCGATCTCGTCCGCCTGGCCGAGCGCCTGCGCCGCGTTGATCGTCACGGCGGCAAGCGCCTCGGAGGGCGTCATGCGGAGCTCGAGGCAGGCCACCGTCATGACGTGGAGGAGGCTCGGCGTGGGCGACGTGCCGGGGTTGAAGTCGGTCGCGAGCGCGACCGGGACGCCCCGGTCGATGAGCGTCCGGGCCGGCGCGAACTCGTCATGCATGAGGAACCACGTCGTGGCCGGAAGGAGGGTCGCCACGACGGGCTGCTCGCGCTCGGCGGCGGCCGCCAGGGCGTCGATCCCCTCGGGAGACGGCGCCGCGAGATGGTCCGCCGAAAGCGCCCCGAGCTCCGCGGCGAGCTCCGCGCCGCCCGATGGCGCGATCTCGTCGGCGTGGAGCCGGAGCGCCATCCCGTAGCGGGCAGCCGCCTCGAGGATCCGGCGTGACTGGTCGGCCGTGAAGACGCCGCGCTCGCAGAACACGTCGGCGAATCGCGCCCGCCCCTGCGCCGCCACGCCGGGCAGCTGCTCGTCGAGGCAGTGGCGGACATACGCCTCCGTCCCGTCGGGGCGGCTCCGGAATTCGGGCGGCACCGCGTGGGCGCCGAGCCAGGTCGGCAGGACATCCACCGGCCCCTCTGCACCCAGGCGGTGCGCCACGTCGAGCAGGCGAAGCTCCGTTGCGAGGTCGAGGCCGTAGCCGGACTTCGCCTCGATCGTCGTGGTTCCGTGGGCAAGCATCTCGCCGAGCCATCGACGGCCGTGCTCGTGCAGGGCCTCGGCCGAGGCGGCGCGGGTGGCCGCGACGGTGGACAGGATGCCGCCACCGGCCTCGAGGATCTCGAGGTAGCCGGCGCCTCGCTGGCGCAACTCGAGCTCGCCCTCGCGCGAGCCCGCGAAGAGCAGGTGCGTGTGCGGATCGACCAGGCCGGGCGTGACGGTGCCGCCCGCGGCGTCGATGCGCACGAACTGGTCCAGCGGGTATCCGCCGGACGTGAGCGCCGACTCGAGATCCCGGATCGGCCCGACGGCGACGATCCTGCCTTCCCATGCCGCGACGGCCGGCGCGAGCTCCCGGCCCGTGCCGGCACCCGCGACCGCGGGATCCGCGAGCGCAGCCGGCACTCCCTGCTCGGCCCCACGCCGCACGCCGCCGGCCATGGTGACCACCTCGGCCGCGCCCTCGACGAGCAGGCCCGGCGGCGCGGCCGCGGCGCGGCCGCCCTGGATCACCCGCAGGCCGGTCACCCGGGACTGGCCAGTCGCAATTCCAGGGCCATGGTGGGCGTGGCGTCGCGCAGGCGAAGGAAGCGCGCGGCGGCCCGGAATCGCACCTCGATCGGATCGTCCGCCGACGCGCCGGCATGGTCGGCCGTGTCGAGGAACGCCGCCAGGGGCGCCAGGCCGATGAGCTCGGATTCGAGCAGGCTCACGCCGTCCTCGGCGGCCACCGCGCGGACCTCCTCCCAGACGCGCCACATGGGGGTCGTGCCGACGTCGAGCAGGTTCATCGAGACCTGCGCGCATCCCAGCTCGTCGATCATGAACCCGTTGGCCTGGACGGCCGTCAGGCCGCCCCCGGATTCCCGGACGCGCCGGGCGATCCGCTTCGCGAGCTCGAGGTCGGCCGAATCGAGGTTGATGTTCCAGGCCACGAGGAACGGCCGCGCGCCGACTGCCACGGCGCCGGCGGTGGGATGGGTCCGCGCCGGCCCGAAGTCCGGCTCCCGGCCCCGCTGCGCGATCTCCGCGCGGAGGCCCTCGTACCCACCCCGCCGGACGTCGGCCAGGCGCACGCGATCGGGGCGTTCGGCGGCCCGCGCGTACAGGTACACGGGCAGCTCGAACCGCTCCGCGATCCGTCGCCCGAAGCTCCTGGCCAGCGCCACCGCGTCGTCCATCGTGGTACCGCCGAGCGGCACGAACGGGATGACGTCCACGGCCCCGATCCGCGGGTGCTCGCCGTGGTGCTGCTCCATGTCGATGTCCCGGATGGCGACCTCGAGGGTGGCCTCCAGGGCCTGCGTCACCGCGTCGGCATCTCCGGCCATCGTGAGGACCGAACGGTTGTGCGAGGCATCGCTCGTGCGATCGAGGAGCTGGACGCCCGGCGTGCCGTCAACCGCCGCGGCCAGGGCATCGACCACCCGCAGGCGGCGACCCTCGGAGTAGTTGGGGACGGATTCGACCAGCACGCGGCTATCGTGCCAGACGATCCGGGCCGGAACGCGGCCGGTGCGCGCGGCGGGGCCCGGTGGCGCCGCGAGCCCGCCACGAACCCGCTACGCGCTGGCACTCGTGGCAGATCGTTGACTCCCACCCGTTCGACGCTAGACTCACGGGACCGCCCACCCGGCCGCCCTGCGGCTCGCCCCTCCGGAGGACCCCGTGTCGGTTGCCCCAGGCACTCCCTCGCGCAGCCTGCTGCGCCACCCTGACTTCCTCAAGCTGTGGACCGCCGAGACCGTCAGCGTCTTCGGCACGCAGGTCACGCTGCTCGCCCTGCCGCTCGTGGCGGCCACGATCCTGAACGTGACGCCGTTCGAGTTCGCCCTCCTCGGCACGATCGAGTTCCTGCCGTTCATCTTCCTGAGCCTCCCGGCGGGTGTCTGGGTGGATCGCCTGCGACGACGCCCGATCCTCATCGTCGGAGACCTTGGCAGGGCGATCAGCCTCATCTCGATCCCGATCGCGTTCTATTTCGACGTCCTGACGATCTGGCAGCTCTACGCCGTCGGCTTCATCAATGGCTGCCTGACCGTGTTCTTCGACGTCGCCTACCAGAGCTACCTGCCCTCGATCGTCGACCCTGACCAGCTCGTCGAAGGCAACTCCAAGCTGGAGATCACCCGGTCGGCGTCGCAGATCGCGGGACCGGGCATGGCCGGCGTCCTCATCGGACTGCTGAGGGCGCCGTTCGCGATCGTCCTCGACGCGATCAGCTACTTCGTGTCGGCCATCTTCGTGTTCTGGATCCGGCGCCCCGAACCGCCGATCGAGCCCCACGACGAGGCCGCCCATGGCCCGAGACCCTCGATGCGCTCGGAGATCAGCCAGGGGCTGCGCTACGTCACGGGCCACCGATGGCTGCGCTCGATCGCCGCGACGACGGGGACCTCGAACTTCTTCGGCAACGTCATGGGCGCGATCCTCATCCTGTTCCTCGTCCGCGATCGCGGGTTCGACGCCCAGACACTCGGGTTCGCGTTCTCCATCGGGTCGATCGGCGTCCTCGCAGCCGCCCTCCTCACCTCGCGGATCACCAAGGTGCTGGGCGTTGGGCGAACCCTCATCGTCATGGCGTTCTTCTTCAGCCTCGCCGGAATCCCGGTGGCCGCCGCGCCCGACGACCTGCTGTTCCCGGCGGTCGCCCTCTCCGGGTTCCTGGGCGGCTTCTGCGGCGTCGCGTGGAACATCAACCAGGTGAGCCTCCGCCAGGCGATCACCCCGACCCGGATGCAGGGCAAGATGAACGCGACGATGCGCTTCATCGTCTGGGGCACGATCCCACTCGGCCAGATCGTCGGCGGCTTCCTCGCGACGGTCGTCGGGCTGCACACCACGATCTGGATCGGAGCACTCGGCGGCCTCTTCGCGTTCGTGCCGGTCCTGCTGTCGCCGGTCCGCGAGATCGTGGAGATGCCTAGGCCCGCGCCGATCGGAGGGGACGAGGCAGCTCTGTCCTGAGTCGCGTCGGCGGCGGGGCCGGTGGCGCTCCGTCCGGAACCGCGTCGGCGGGCGGGGCAGAGGCGCCCGTTCCCGTCACGCGAATCCCAGGCGCGCGTGGGTCACGGCCGGCGGCCTGCGGCCACGCTGAGCCAGCTGGTCGAGCGTGGACACCACCGAGCGACCAGAGCTGCCGTCCTGAGATTCGCCTGGCAGGTGACCGCTGTCTAACGCACGCCTGAGATTCGCCTGTCAGGTCACGCGGCCGGCGGCCTACCGGACGTCGTTCGCGTACGGCCGGAAGACGTAGTCCCACCCAACCTCGAGATCGACGCTGGCGTCGGCCTCGAACTCGGAGGATCCCGACGAACCGGTGGCCCGGACCGAGGCCCGCCCGGCGTGAGCCAGGCCCCACTCATCGCCGCGGTAGTGGATCGGTCTCGCGGGATCCATCAGGTAATAGCGCTGGGGCAGGTACGTCCAGCGCTCGCCGCGGGCGTCGAACTCGGCGGATGCCGACACCGTCCCGCCCGCCGTGCCGATGAAGAACTCGGCCCGACGCTGCCTGCGATCGATCGACAGCCGGACCGTGCCGGGCACCACGACCTGGCCGACGCGCGCCCACATGCGCCCGATCGGGCTACCTGCCGAGCCGATGTAGGCGAACCCGCCGATCCAGATCGGATCGACGCCGGGCGGCGGGTCGCTGATGACGTTCACCCAGCGATGGCCGACGCGTCGTCCATTGAGGTCGTCCGTGCCCATCGTGGCGTAGAGCGTGATGAAGCTTGTCTGCCGCGCAATCCGGGCTCGTGGGACGCACGGCGCCACAAGCTCCGCGACCCACTCGAGGTGCTCGACCGGGATGCGAACCCCCATCCCGACCGCATCCGTTGGCTCGACCCGGTTGTGATCGGTCCGCCGCGGCGGCCGCCAATCACGAGCCAACGGCGCCGCGGCCATTCATGCCTCGTCGAGCATCGGGACGTGGACGCCGCGCTCCCGGGCGACATCGATGGCGCGTTCGTAACCCGCGTCGACGTGCCGGAGAACCCCCATCGCCGGGTCCGTGGTCAGCACCCGCTCCAGCTTCCGGGCCGCCAGCTCCGTGCCATCGGCGACGCAGACCATTCCCGCGTGCTGGGAATAGCCGATCCCGACGCCCCCGCCGTGGTGGATGCTGACCCAGGTGGCGCCCGCGGCGGTGTTCACGAGGGCGTTGAGGAGCGGCCAATCGGCCACGGCGTCCGAGCCGTCGGCCATGGCCTCGGTTTCCCGGTTCGGTGACGCCACGGACCCGGAGTCGAGGTGGTCCCGGCCGATGACGATCGGTGCCGACACCTCGCCAGTCCGGACCAGCTCGTTGAAGGCGAGGCCCGCCTTCGCCCGCTCGCCATAGCCGAGCCAGCAGATGCGGGCCGGCAGCCCCTGGAACGGGACGCGTTCCTCGGCCATCGTGATCCAGCGGCGGAGGCCATCGTCGTCGGGGAAGAGCTCCAGGATCGCCCGGTCGGTGCGCAGGATGTCCGCCGGGTCACCGCTGAGCGCCGCCCACCGGAACGGCCCCCGGCCCTCGCAGAACTGGGGACGGATGAAGGCCGGCACGAAGCCCGGGTAGTCGAAGGCGTTCTCGACCCCGGCCTCGACCGCCATCG
>CAZVDO010000050.1:0-5205 GCA_964625345.1 uncultured Anaerolinea sp.
CACGCCAGGCGGGGTCCCGATCGTGGAGATGCGGGGGATCGGACGAACCTATCGCGCACCGGACGGAGCCGGGTCCGGCCGCGCGGCCTCCCCCGCCGACGAGGGCGCTGCCGCGGTCCACGCCCTGCGTGACATCGACCTCCGGATCGACGAGGGCGAGTACGTGGCGATCATCGGGCCGTCCGGTTCCGGGAAGAGCACGCTCATGAACCTGCTCGGCTGCCTGGACGTGGCCGATTCGGGGACCTATCGACTCAACGGCACGGACGTGGCCGGCCTGGACGACGATGCGCTGGCGAGGATCCGCAACCGCTTCGTCGGCTTCGTGTTCCAGCAGTGGAACCTCCTCGGTCGGACGTCGGCCCTGGCCAACGTGATGCTCCCGCTCGCGTACCGCGGGGATCCGGACCGGCAGGCGAAGGCCCGGGCCGCGCTCGCGGCGGTCGGACTGGAGCCGCGCGCCACCCACCGGCCCAGCCAGATGTCCGGCGGCGAGCAACAGCGGGTCGCCATCGCCCGGGCCCTCGTGACCGAGCCGGTGCTGCTGCTCGCGGACGAACCGACCGGCAACCTCGACAGCGCCACCGGCCGCGACATTCTCGAGCTCTTCCGGCGCCTCCACGCGGACGGCCGGACTGTGGTCCTCGTCACCCACGATCCATCCGTCGCGGCGCAGGCGGACCGGCGCATCCGCCTCGCCGACGGCCGGATCGCCGAGGACGAGCGCAGCATCGCCAGCGCGCGCGGACCGGCCTGACATGCCGATCGGCGACACGCTGCGAACGGCCTTCGGTGCCCTCGTGGTCAACAAGCTCCGAGCCGCGCTCACGATCCTCGGCGTGATGATCGGCGTCGCGTCGGTGATCGCGATGGTCTCGGTCGGCCAGGGCGCCGCGAACATCATCCAGTCCACGCTCCAGGGCCTCGGCACGAACGTGGTGTTCGTCACGCCCGGCGGGCGGGTGTCTGGCTTCGCGCAGGCAGCCGGCGGGGCGTCCACCAACCTCACGATCGACGATGTCCGGGCCCTCGCGGCACCCGGCGCCGTGCCGGACGCCACGGCGGTCGATCCCGAGCAGGGCGGGTTCGTGTCGGTGATCCTCGGCGACCGGCAACAGGCCGTCCGGCTCATCGGCACCACGCCCGACTTCGCCGAGGTTCGGGACTGGGGGCTCCTCGCCGGGAGCTTCCTCACCGATGGCGACGTCACCGCGGCGGCGCCCATCGCCGTCCTGGGCTCGCAGACGGCCGACGACCTCTTCGGGTCGGCGGATGCCGCGGTCGGCCAGAGCGTGAGCGTCCGCGTCACCGGTGCCGGCGGCAGCCTGACGGTCCGCCTCCGGGTGATCGGGGTCCTCGCCTCCAAGGGCAACGTGGGCGGCTTCTTCAACCAGGATGCCCTGGTGGTCACGCCGCTGTCGACGAGCCAGCGCCGGATCTACGGGCGTGACAGCGTGGGGGCGGTCCTGCTCTCGGCTCGCTCCCCTGAGGCCATGGACCAGGTCCGCCTGGACATCGAGACGGTGCTCCGGCGGCGCCACGGAATTCCCGACGGTGCAACGCCCGATTTCACGGTCCAGACGCAGCAGGACCTCCTCGCCGCGGCGATCCTGACGTCCGACATCTTCACGATCCTGCTCGGCGCCATCGGCGGCATCAGCCTGCTCGTGGGCGGCATCGGGATCATGAACATCATGCTCGTCTCGGTGACGGAGCGGACGCGGGAGATCGGGCTGCGCAAGGCGCTCGGCGCCACGCGCCGCGACATCCGGAACCAGTTCCTGATCGAATCGGTGGTGCTCACGACCATCGGTGGCGCGGCGGGCATCGCCGTCGGCTTCCTGCTGGGACAGGTGGTGAGCGCGGTCAGCCCGATCGATGCGGCGGTGTCGCCGTTCTCGATCGGCATCGCGGTCATCATCTCGATGGGGGTCGGCGTGATCTTCGGGATCTACCCGGCCCGACGGGCGGCGGCGCTCCAGCCCATCGCAGCCCTGCGCGCGGAGTAACTCGCTCGGGCGCCACGCCGCGCGCACATTCGCCGATCCTAGTCCGGACGCTCGCATTCCGCCCTCGTCTTGATGCAGGTTCCCGGCGGCCTCGGCAACCCGGTGCCCGTTTCGATGCAAGGAACCGGCCGATGTCACACAAGAACAGGGCTGGTGCGATGCAACTCGGGGCCGTAAACTGGCGGGGCGTCGCGCGCGCACACAGCTTGGGGAGTTTGTGATCGCTGCGCTGCGCCATCCACGCGCGATCGTCCGCAGCCCACAACGAGGAGCCCCCAGTCGTGAAGATTCGTGATGCGAAGCCGGAAGAACTAGCCCCGAAACCCCGCAAGCCGCGAGCCATGAGCCCGCGCCAGCTGGCGATCCAGAAGCGCGATCAGGCCGTCGTCAAGTTGCTCAACGAGATTGCCGTCGGGCCGCAATCGGCGATCAAGAAGATCGAGCTCGACGAGGGCGAGAAGCTGGTCACGATCCGTGCCGCGGTGGCGCGCCAGGTCAAGGCCCACCCGGCCTCGATCAACATGGGCGTGCGAGCCGGCGCGATCTACCTGAGCCGGAGCCCAATTCCGGGATCCCGGGGCGGCCGGCCGCGCAAGCACGCCTGACGCACACGCGCGGCTGACGCACGCGCCCCAAACCAGCGGGCGCCTGACACGGCGGCCACCCAGACGCGTCAGCCCTCCGGGCCGTCCTCGAACAGCGGCATGCCGGCGCCGTGCCGGTAGAACGGCCGCGGCTCCGGCGGGAGCGGCGTGTTCCCGGCCACGAGATCCGCGGCCTTCTCCGCGACCATGATCACCGGCGCGTAGATGTTCGCGTTCGTGACGTACGGGAAGACCGACGCGTCGACGACACGCAGCCCGTCGATCCCGTGCACCCGCATGGTGTGGGGGTCCACCACGGATCCGGCGTCCGTGCCCATCCGCGCCGTGCAGGACGGGTGGAGCGCCGTCTCGGCGTCGCGGGCCACCCAGTCGAGGATCTCCGCATCGGACTCGACCGAGGGGCCCGGTGACAGCTCGCCGCCGTTGACCTCTGCCATCGCCGGTTGGTTCAGGATCGCGCGGGCGGTCCGGATCGCCTCGACCCATTCCCGGCGGTCCTGGTCGGTCGAGAGGTAGTTGAACTGGAGCGCCGGATGGACGTGCGGATCCCGTGAGGTGATCCGCACCCACCCGCGGGCGTCCGAGTACATCGGGCCCACGTGGACCTGGTAGCCGTGGCCCGAGGGCGGGCTGCTCCCGTCGTAACGGATCGCCAGCGGCAGGAAGTGGAACATCAGGTTCGGATAGGCCACGTCCTCGTTCGAGCGCACGAAGCCGCCGCCCTCGAAGTGGTTCGTGGCGCCCGGCCCGCGCCGAAGGAACAGCCACTCGGCACCAATGAACGGCTTGCGCCAATCCTGGAGCGCGGGCTGCATGGAGATCGGGCGCTTCGAGCGGTACTGGACGTACACCTCGAGGTGGTCCTGGAGGTTCGCGCCGACACCCGGGAGATCGGCCACGACCGGGACGCCCAGGTCCTGGAGCACGCCCGCCGGCCCGATGCCGTTCAGCTGGAGGAGCTGCGGCGTGTTGATGGAGCCGCCGCACAGGATGACCTCGCCCGCCCGGATGGTCTCGGTGCCGCCGCCCTGCCGCTCGATCTCCACCCCGGTCACACGCCGGCCGTCGACGTGGAGCTGCGTGACGAACGTGCTGGTCCGGACCGTCAGGTTGCGGCGACCGAGCACCGGGTGCAGGTAGGCCCGGGCCGCCGAGATGCGGCGGCCGCGCCGGATGTTCCGGTCGAACGCCGCGAACCCTTCCTGCCGGTAGCCGTTGACGTCGTCGGTCAGCGGATAGCCGGCCTCCTGGACGGCGGCGAAGAAGGCGCCGAACAGGGGGTTCGTAGCCGGGCCTCGCTCGAGCGGGAGCGGACCGCCATGGCCCCGCCACGGGTCGTCCGGGCGCGCGGCGAGCGTGTCCTCCATCCGGCGGAAGTAGGGCAGACAGTGCGCGTAGTCCCAGGTCTCCATGCCGGGATCCGCGGCCCATCGCTCGTAGTCGAGCGGATTGCCGCGCTGGAAGATCATCCCGTTGATCGAGGATGACCCGCCGAGGACCTTGCCGCGAGCGTGGTAGACACGCCGACCGTGCATGAACGGCTCGGGCTCCGATTGGTACCGCCAGTCGTAGAACGGGCTCCCGATCGGGAACGCCAGTGCGGCCGGCATGTGGATGAACACGTCGAACCGCCAGTCCCGCCGGCCGGCCTCCAGCACGAGGACGGACGTCCCGGGATCCGCGGACAGGCGGTTGGCAAGCACCGAGCCGGCGGATCCTCCGCCGACGATGACGTAGTCGTAGCTCCTGGGTGGCACGCTCCCGATGCTACCCCGCCCGCCTCCCGCTCACGACGCGCGACCGCACCGTGGGCCGGCACACGAACAGGGACCCGCGGCAGGGTGCGCGGTCAGCCCGCGAGCGGAGCCACCGCGAACTGGACGGCGAACTGCTTGCACCAGATGACCACGCTCGCGGCACCGGACGGGTCCGCGCCGGGGGGCAGGTCCATGTTGAAGTTGCCGTCCGTGGCCCGGAGGGTGCCGAGCTCGATGGCCGAGTCGGAATAGCCGACGGTGGGCGAGACGTAGACATAGAGGTCCGGGCCGTTCCGCACCGAGAAGTTCTCGAACCGCACGGTCCAGGTCCCCGGCGCCGTCTCGATCAGCGTGGCCGTGCCGCTCCCGAAGTGGAAGTCGTCGGCGCCCGTGAAGGTCCCGGCTCGAGGCGCGGCGAGTGCCGGGGTCGGGGAAGGCCCATCGGTGGGCGGCGCAGAGGCAGGCGATCCCGAGGGCGGCGCCGTGGGCGCCTCCGAGGTAGCGGGAGTCGGCGTCGCCCCGGCGGTCGCCGTCGGCGCGGGCTCGTTGAGGCTGGTGCGGATGAACAGCGGCGACCCGAGATACCAGGCCGTCGGCAGCCCGATCGCGAGGACGATCACGGCGGCGATCGCCGACCGGCCGGGGTGCCGACGCGCCGCCGCGAACCAGCCGCGCCGGCGCGCGACCACGAGGCCGGCGACGGCGAGGATGACGAGGCCGATCGCGATCGGGACGCGGTTGGGATAGAGGCTCGTGGCGAACAGGCGCTCGAGGTCACCGATGATGTTCATGGCGCCAGCCTGCGGTGCCGGAGTGACGCTCGCATGACAGGTG
>CAZVDO010000050.1:5305-15664 GCA_964625345.1 uncultured Anaerolinea sp.
GATGATGTTCATGGCGCCAGCCTGCGGTGCCGGAGTGACGCTCGCATGACAGGTGATCGGGGCCGGTGCGGTGGACCCAGGGCCACGCCCCTCACCCGGACGCGGGGAGGCGGAACCAGAACGCGGTCCGGGACGGATCGGACGCGGCCCCGACGTGCCCGCCGGCGTCCTCGACGAGCCGCTTGACGATCGCCAGCCCGATCCCGGCCCCGCCGCGCTCGCGATCCCGCGACTTCTCCACTCGATAGAACCGCTCCCACACGCGCGGGAGGTCGTCGGCCGGGATGGGCTGTCCGGTGTTCTCCACGCGAACCTGGATCCCGTCGGGCAGCCGCGATGCCTGGACCACCACGGTGCCGCCGGCCGGCGTGTAGCGGACCGCATTCTGGAGCAGGTTGGCCATCACCTGGGCGAGCTCGTCCTGTCGGGCACGCACGACCAGGCCATCCGGGACGTCGATCCTGAGCTCGATCGAGCGCCGGGCGAGGGCCGGAGCCGCGAGCTCGGCGGCCCCACGGACGAGCGGCCCGAGGTCCACGGGCATCGGGCGGGGCCGCTCCCCCTCGGCGCCGGCGAGCACGTCGAGGGAGGCGGCCAGTCGGCCGAGGCGATCGACCTCCTCGCGCAGCGAATCGAAGGTTGCCGGGTCGGGCGGGAGCACGCCGTCCCGGAGCGCCTCGAGGTAGCCCTGGAGGTTCGTGAGCGGGGTTCGCAGCTCGTGCGACGCGTTGATCACGAACTCGCGCCGGAGCATCTCCTGCTCCTCGAGGCGTCCGGCCATCGTGTTGTAGGCCGCGGCGAGGGAGCTGACCTCGGCTGGTCCGACCTCGGGCACACGAGCCGTGAGGTCGCCGGCCGCGACGCGCTCGGCCGCGCGAGCCACGCTCTGGATCGGCTTCGCGATCATGCGGGCAAAGAACGCCGCGAGGGCGATCGCCACCACGGCGGCCAGCACGAGGGCGCCGCCGAAGATGAGCGTGATGCTGGCATCGAACATCTCGTGGGCGTGATCCGCCGAATCGCCCGCCGCGACCATGAGGGCCGCGAAGGCATCGGCGCCCACCCGGAGCACGCCCAGGGCCACGACGCCCAGGGCCAGCCCGGCCACGACAAGGGATGCCACCGCGATCCGCGTGCCGATGCCCCGGAACCGCATCAGGCCACCTCGCGCTCGACCGGACCGGCGGCGCGGTAGCCGGCCCCCCGAACCGTGGCCACGAAGCGCGGGCGGGACGGGTCGTCGCCGAGCTTCTCGCGCAGGCGCTTGACGTAGACATCGATGGCGCGATCGGTCACGTCGGCCTCGGCGGCGCCGTGGATCGCGTCGAGCAGCTGGTCGCGGGTCAGGATGCGGCCATCGGCGGCCAGCAGCGCCACGAGCAGGCGCAACTCCAGGACGCTCAGCGAGACCTCGCGATCGCCCACCCGCACGGTGGCCCGAGCGACGTCGATGTCCAGGTCGCCGAGCCGATAGCGCACGCGCACCTCGAGGTCCACGAGGTCGCGCTCCGTGCGGCGCAGGATCGTCCGGACACGCGCGACGAGCTCGGCCGGCGAGAACGGCTTCGGGAGGTAGTCGTCGGCTCCTTCCGAGAGGCCCTGGATCCGATCGCCCGTGGAACCGCGCGCCGACAGGACGAGGATGGGAACGTCGCCGAGCGCCCGGGTGCGCCGGATGACCGCGATGCCGTCCACCTCGGGGAGCATGAGGTCGAGCACGACGAGCCGCGGGTTGTGCTCATCGATCGCGGCCAGGGCCGCCCGCCCGTCTGCGGCGGTGACCACCCGGAAGCGCTCGCGCTCGAGGTACGCCTTCACGAGCGCGACGATCTTGGGATCGTCGTCGACGACCAGGATGGGGGCGGGCTCGACGCGTGGCATGAACGAGATCATCGCCGGGCAGAGCCTGGGCGACAACCGTGACGGCCCGGTGACGGCCTGTCATCGGGTGGTCGTCCCCGACCGCGACGGTACGGACCGACCCGCCACGTGAGCGGGAACCAGCCAGCCGGCAGCCCCCATGTCCGGCACAGGAGGTCCAGTCCATGTTCCGTCGCCTGCTCGCCGCCTCTGCGGCATCCGCACTGCTGCTCTCGATCGCCGCCTCGGCCGTGGCCGCGGGCGGGCCGCCCAAGCTCGCGTTCTACGTCGACGGCCAGCAGTACCGCACGGTCGGGACGCCGACCGACTTCTCTGATACCGGGGCGCCGGCATCCTCGTTCGACATCATCTACGCGCTCGGCAAGGACACGAGCGGCGCCACGCTCGCGAACGTGGCCGAGGCCAAGCCCGGGGACAAGGACTTCAACGGCGGTCGCTGGATGGTGCTGCCCGTGACGTGGCATGTGGATCCCGTGCAGCTGACCAGCGCTGAGCAGGTCCTCGCGGCCGAGGCGGCCGGTGACCTCTCGATCGCCGGCACGCCGGTGAAGCTGTTCGAGTGCCCGGTCATCCCCGTGAACGGCAACCACTGACCCGGCAGGAGACGCTGCCGCCCGGCGGGAGTGCCGGGCCACAATCCGCACACGCGCCGGTCGGCCTGTCCGACCGGCGCGTTTCTCGTCAGCCGGAGGGCCGCGGTCCCGGGGCATCGAGACGCGCGAGGATCGTCGTCTCGAGCTGCAGGATGCGCTGTTCGAGCGCCTCGACCCGCTGGAGGATCTCGCGGTTGCCCTTCAGGAGCTCCTCGTTCTGCTGCTCCTCGAGATCCGCCTCGCTCGCGGCGTGCTCGAGCGTCATCCGGTCGCGAATGGCGGCCCGATTGCTCGCGAGCAGGATCAGGGGTGCCGCATACGCCGCCTGCGTCGAGAACGCCAGGTTCAGGAAGATGAACGGGTACGGGTCGAAGTGGAAGAGCAGGAAGATGTTCCCGCCGACCCAGGCCGCCACGATGAGGGTCTGGATCCCGATGAAGGTCCAGCTGCCCATGAACGCGGTCACCCGGTCGGCAATCCGCGCCGAGCGCGGCGCCTCCTCGAGCATGGTGCGATTCACCGCGTGACGAAACCCGGACGATCCGTGCCTGTGCATTGCCCCGCTCTCCCGATGGTGGCGTCGACGGCCGGACAATACGCGCTCTGAGCGGAACCGCTCAGGTGCTCGGAGGGAGGCCGGCGAGCACGCCGTCGGCGCGCGGCGTCGGCACCTCCGGCTCCAGCGCTGGGTCGGCTGCCTGGCGGGTCAGTTCGGCCTCGAGGCCTGCGGCCAGGAGCGAGACGCTGGCGCGCATCGCCTGGTCGAAGAATGGCAGCATCTGTTCGGCAATCGCCCGCTCCTTCGCGTCCGAAGGAGGCGCCATGCGCATGTGGATCACGGTTCCGGCTGCGGTCGGCTCGAACTCCGTCGTCGAGAGCAGCCGGATGGAGCCCATGGGCGTCGGGATGGTGTTCCGGAACGTGAAGTAGTCGTAGGGCCGCCAGTCGAGCAGCTCCTCGATGCTCGCCTCCTTGCCGTGAAGGCAGTGATTCGTCGCTCCCACCCCTCGACGATTCCCCGTGGCCTGCACCTCCACCCCGGTCACGCCGGCCTGCCAGTCCACGCGCCGCCCCGGGGCCGTGACGAACTCCCAGGCCGTCAGTGGAGGCGCCGGGGTGGCAACGTCGATCTGGTAGGCAGCAGCAGACGCCTCGACCCGGACGCGGCTGCGGGCCTCCTCCTCTGCCCAGCGCTCGCCGAGATCGTGGACCCATGCCTCGATGGTCCCAAGGTGGTCATAGGTCTCGCTGGTTTGGCGCATCCCCAGCGCGGCCACGTCCAGATCCATCGCGTCCACGCACGCCTGCGTGAAGAGCGCGTAGGCCTCGGTCCCCGTGCTGGCCACGACGTCATTCTTGAGGAGACGGTGGACCACGATGACATCCGACCCGAGGAGCTCCTCGCGTCCGGCCATGCGCTGTCGCAGGATCGTGCCGTGGTGCACGACGAACTTGAGGTTGAGGTCCGGGATTCGGACACAGGCGTTGCATTCGCAGGACGAGGCCTGGCGCACGTCGCGTCGGCGGCGCCGGAACCCGAAGTAGCAGCGCTCGATCGTGTCGAGGAGCATCGACCCGTCGATGCGATCGGCAATCGCGTACGTGAAGGCGGCATCGCCTTCGAGTTTTGCGAGGCGGAATCCCGGACGAAGCGCACTGACGATCGTGCCGGTGAGGTCGGCAAGGATGTCCTGGGCGTGATCGAGCTCCACGCCCGCGAGGTAGCTCGTGTAGCCGGAGATGTCGGCGATCAGCAGGCAGGCGGATTCGGTTGCCATCCCGCGGTCACGGTAGCAGACAACGTGCGGCGGTCGAGGAGCCCTCCCTGGTCGCCGGCATCTCGCGGGACCGACCAGGTCCGAGGCGCCCCGACCTACGCGGCGTCGGCCGGTCCGGCCAGCTCCTCCAGCGGCACCCCAGGGTCGGCGAGCCGGACGGCGTCAACCACCCGGCGCGACCGGATGAGCTGTCCGATGGGCTTTGTGACCTTCCACAGGTTCACGTTCATGCCCGCCTGCACCCGGCCGTCCCTGAGCCAGAAGGCGATCGCCGGGCCCGCATTCGGGTCACCTCGCAGTACCAGCCGATCGGATGGGTCCGCCCATCCCGTGTACTCCATGCTCACGTCGTACTGGTCCGAGTAGAAGTAGGGAAGCCGCTCGTAGGTCGTCGGCCTGCCCAGCATGGCCGCCGCCGCGGCCGAACCCTGGAACCGCGCGGTCGCCCAGTGCTCACTCCGGAGGCGACGCTCGTAGAAGGGGTGCCACGCCGACGCGACATCGCCCGCGGCGAAGATGCCGGGGACCGTCGATTCCAGCGATGCGCTGACCTCGATGCCGTTGCCGACCGCGAGTCCGGCCCCCGCGGCCAGATCGGTCCGCGGCTCCACGCCGATGCCCGCAACGACCAGGTCTGCTGGAATGCGTTCGCCGGCGGTCGTTTCAACCGCGCTCACGTGGCCATCCCCAAGGATCCGGTTTACGGTGGTCCCGAGGCGGAATCCCACACCGTGCCTCTCGTGCACGTCGCGGTAGAAGCGGCCCAGGACGTCGCCGAGCACGCGGACCAGCGGGGCAGCGTCCGGCCCCACGAGCGTGACCTCGCGGCCGAGCATGCGGAGAGACGCGGCGATCTCGCTCCCGATCCAGCCGGTGCCGACCACGACGATTCGCCCGGCACGCTCGGCCGCCGTCCGGATGTTGTCGGCGTCGGCGCGTGTCCGGAGCGTCATCACACCGCCGAGGTCCGCACCGGCGACCTGCAGGCGCCGGGGCCGAGCGCCCGTGGCAATCAGGAGGCGGTCGAACGGGAGCCGCGATCCGTCGGCGAGCACGATCGTCCGTCCGCGTGGGTCGACCGATTCGACTCGGGTATCGCCGCGCAGGTCGATCCGCTGGTCGGCATAGAACGTGGCCGGATGCACGAAGAGGTGGTCGTCGCCGACGTCCCCGCGGAGGTAGTCCTTGGAGAGCGGCGGTCGCAGGTACGGGCGATCCGACTCGTCACCCAGCAGCGTGACCGCACCTTCGTATCCCTCGGTGCGAAGGGCCTCGGCCGCGCGCGCACCCGCGAGGCCGGCGCCGACGATGACGATGTGTTCCATGGCACTCATCTGACTCCCTTGCTGGCTGTTCGAAGGTCGTATCGCAGGAAGAGGTGATCGTTCGAGCGCTGGACCGAGGCCAGCCGAGCCCAGGTCGGAAGGACCGCTGCCAGGTCGACGCCCTCGATGAGGGATCGGCGCTCGAGGACAGGTCCGCGACCGGCAAGCTGCGGAGCCAGGGTCAGGAAGAGCTCGTCGACGAGCTGCGCCCGCACCAGGGCGGAAAAGAGCGTGGGCCCGG
This sequence comes from uncultured Anaerolinea sp., assembly GCA_964625345.1. Classification (GTDB taxonomy): domain Bacteria; phylum Chloroflexota; class Limnocylindria; order Limnocylindrales; family CSP1-4; genus UBA5189. The sequence continues at coordinate 11,124 of CAZVDO010000050.1, forward strand.
CCTCGGACAGGACGAGCGCGTAGCCGAGTGACTGCAGGACCTGGAGCAGCGCCCGGGCACCGATCGGCGGCTTCTCGGCGGCGATGACGAGGTCGGCTCCGCGAAGGTCAGCCCTCCCGCGCAGCGCTCGTGCCCCGTGTTCCGTGGTCACGATCACCCGGGCCGCGGACGTGCCCGTGAGCGTGGACAGGGCGCCAACGTCCCCGCTCCCGCTGACGATGACCGTCGCGGGGCCGGCGGCGGCCAATCCGAGGGACCGACGCCAGAGGGCGTAGCCCTGCGCGGACGACGGATGCGCAGACTCCGGCGTCCAGGTCTTGCTCCGGCTGGCGCGTACGGTCCCGGCGCCGATCAGCACCGCATCGGCGGTCGCCCGGAGGAGTCCCATGTACCGCCGGTCGGTGTCACTGAACCCGCTGATCTCCCGGCCGCCGCTGGCGCCGGCACGGTCGAGGGCCACCACGCCATCGAGCGTCGACACGAAGTTGGCGATGACCGTGGGCCGATCCGGACGGAGGGACACGTGGAACGTGCTGCCGGTGGGCCCGTGGATGGCCTGCGGCAGGGTGCCGCCTCGAACAGCACCGGGCGCATCGGCGTTTTCCGCTGACGCCGGGCGAGTGTTGCCGCGCGCGGCCGGCGGACGCTCGATCTCCGCGGTCCAGAGGGGCTCGATGGACGCCCGATCGGGCCGGCCGATCGAGTCGACCGGATCGTCGGCGACGGACTCGAGGGTCCCGGCTGGAACGACCGTCACCGGACGTGCGCTCGAACGCCACCGAGCTCGAGGAACTCGGCGCGAAGGGCCGGATCACGGGTGTACGCGCCCCGATACGCGGTCGTGCGCGTGGACGGTCCATGTTCGCGCACCCCTCGCATCTGGGTGCACAGGTGCTGCGCCTCGAGGACCACGGCCGTGCCATGCGCCCCCAGCATCCCCTCGAGCGAGTCTGCGATCTCGTGGGTCATCCGCTCCTGCACGCCGAATCGGCGCGTGAGGACACGGACGAGCCGGGTCAGCTTGCTGATCCCGATGATCTGGTCATGGGCGACGTATCCGACCCATGCCTGGCCCACGAACGGAAGCGCGTGGTGCTCGCACAGCGCCGTGAACGGGATCGGCCCCTCCACCACCTGGGCGAGCTCGCAGTTCGCTCCGCCATGGCACTCGGTGGGAAACGCCGTCAGCAACTTCGGGTCACCGTCATAACCATCCGTCGCGTCGCGCAAGGCCTGGAGGAAGCGATGCGGCGTGTCCACCGTGCCCGGCGTCGAGAGGTCCAGGCCCATGGACCCGAGGATCTCCGCGAGGTATCCCTCGAATCGGTGCCGCTCGGTCTCGGACATTGCGCGGCCGGTGCCCGGCGTCGGTCCGAGGAGGCCGGCGACGGTCTGGAGCCGCTCCACGGCCGGTGCGATGGTCGCGACGTGTGTCATTGCAACACCCCCGGGTGCGAGGCCGGCGCTCGGCGCGACGGCACTTCTAACGGTAAGTTCTACTAGTGATACACAACCGGCCGCGCGTGTCAAGTACTTGCGCTAGTCCATTTGTGCTTTAGAATGCGCGCATGGCCACCGAACGGGACGACATCGAAGCGATTGGACTGCTCGGCGAACCGGTCCGTCGCGACCTCTACGAGTGGGTGATCGGCCAGGGTCGCCCGGTGGGGCGCGACGAGGCGGCCGCCGCGGTCGGCGTTGCCCGCGCCCTCGCGGCCTTCCACCTGGACCGGCTCGCACGGGCGGGCCTGCTCGAGACGGAGTACCGCCGGTTGTCGGGCCGCACGGGACCGGGCGCCGGGAGACCCGCCAAGCTGTACCGCCGCGGCGACCGGGACGTGGCGGTCGCACTCCCGGACCGGCGCTACGAGATCCCGGCGGAGCTCTTCGCGGCCGCGCTCGAGGACCTCGCCGGATCCAGTCCGCCCGAGCCGCTCCGGTCGGCCGCCAGGGCCCTCGGCCGGGCTGCCGGTGCGACCGCGCGACGCGCCACCGGACCCCGGCCGTCGAACAAGCGGCTGACCGCGGCGATGGTGGAGTTCCTGACCTCGCGCGGCTACGAACCATTCGACCGGCAGGGCCGGGAAATCAGCCTGCGCAACTGCCCGTTCCATGCGCTCGTGGGCGACCACCGCGAGCTCGTGTGCGGCATGAACCTGGCGCTGGCTGAGGGCATGCTGGGCGGGCTGGGCGGCGAAGTCGGCACCGCCCGGCTCGATCCGCAGCCCGGTCACTGCTGCGTGGTCATCGAGACGCGCGCCCCCGATCGGCATCGACCCTGACAAGCCGTGCGGTCGCGCGGGAGCCTGCTCGCGGCGCGGCCCCGGTCTCGAGGAACGCTGATGCGGATCGATCGGTTGCGGGCGAGCGCAGCCAACTGCTTGACATTGGACCCGCTCCAGGGTCTACCGTGCGCCCCATGGCAATGACGTTGCGGGCTCGCCGCCGGCGCCCCGAATCCGGCAGGCATCTCGGCCCGTCCTTCCGGCATGGCCCGGCGGCCTCCGGCGCCATCGGTGCGTCGTCGTCGAAGCAACCCATCCGGCCATGAGCGTACTGGGCGACTTCCCGATCAGCGCCAGGGCGGCGGCCGTTGATCTCGCTCGCGCCCGGCAGTGGTACGAGGAGAAGCTCGGCCTCGTGCCCGAGGCCGAGGACCCCGGAGGCGTCTGGTACCGCTTCGGCGGCGAGACCTGGCTGTACCTCTATGGGACCCCGTCGGCCGGCACGGCCCGGAACACGATCGCCGGCTGGGCGGTCAAGGACATCGAATCGGTGATGGCGAGGCTCCGCGAGCGTGGCGTGACGTTCGAGGAGTACGACTTCGGCGAGGTCAGGACCGTCGATGGGCTGGTCGACTTCGGCATGGCGAAGGCTGCCTGGTTCAAGGACAGCGAGGGCAACACCTACGAGCTGACCGAAGTTCGCTGAGAGGGGTCACTCGCCGCGGCGCGCATGACGCGCCGGTAGCCCAGGGCTGAGGCGGCGCGTGCGCGTCGCCGTCGCCGCGCTGCGCCGCGGGCGCGTGGGAGTGGGCCACCGTCATCGGGCCCGCATTCGATTGTTCCGGGGATTGTGCTCGAGCTCGGCGAGGCCGAGCACTTCCAGCACGGGCGGCACGTAGTTGCCGAACCGGCCGCGAAGGCCCTTCTTGATGCCGTACCAGCCACCCACGGGGTTGTCCGCCGAACGGCCCCATGCCTCGACCGTGCCCGGCGCCGCCTCCTTCTGCTCGTCGGCGCTCCCGAGCGGCACCCAGTCGCCCTGCGCCGCGAGCATCGCGTGGAGATCATCGATGCAGCGGAGGTGGTACCGCAGCTCGGTCGCCCCCACCTGGACTACGAGCGCCGGCGGGTTCGCGTCCGGGTCCCGGTACGCCTCGAACTCCGACGACCCCGGCGGGGTATGCAGCACCCAGGGATCGTCCTTCGTTCCCGTTCCCTCGACGTCGTTCATGGCTCGTTCCTCCGTCCCGTGGTCCGCGCGACGTATGCGGCAATGTCGACAATAGCGGCCAAAGACCGCCATCATGTGTCGGGAATTCCGTCAGTCCTGGCGAGTTGCGCGGAGTCTGGATCGTGCGTGCTGGGCGGCTCGTGACGCTGTTGCTCCTGCTGGAGCGACGAGGGCGCTTGACCGGCGCGGAGCTCGCCGCGGAGCTCGAGGTGTCGGAGCGCACGGTGCTCCGAGACGTGGAGGACCTGTCCGGCGCCGGCGTCCCGATCTTCGCGGTCCGCGGGCCGGGCGGCGGCTACGAACTCCTGGAGGGCAGCGGAACGACACGTTCGGAGCCCGCGGCCTGGCGGCCGATGGACCTGCGCGCAGGGCGCATCCGGCGCGCCTCCGTGCGCGTGACCCCCGACGGCCGGCGCCTGGCTGCCGTGCTGGGCCGCCTCCAGCCCCTCCGGGTACGCCGCGCGGTCGCACCTGACGCCGATGGAAGGCTCGAGGCCACGTTCCGGATCGGCTCGTTCGAGGGAGCCGTGGTCGATCTCTGCTCGCTCGGCCCGGACATCGAGGTGCTGTCCCCCGAGGACCTGCGCCTGGCCGTCGCCGCGCGCCTCCGCGCGGCCGCCTCGCAATACGCCGCGCCGGATGTTCGGGACGACGTGCGGCCGAAGGTGCGTGGCGACGGCTGAGATCTACCTAGTCAAATCTGGTCGGGGCGAGAGGATTTGAACCTCCGACCTCATCGTCCCGAACGATGCGCGCTACCAAGCTGCGCCACGCCCCGACCGAGGGAGCCCGTTTGACAGGGCCCGCGGATGATACCAGAGCATCCTCGGGCGACTCCCCGATGGCCCCGTCAGCCGCCAGCCGCGATCAGGCGATGATCTCCTCGAGCTCGGCGTCGGGGCGGTCCGGCACCGGGCTGCCGGACGTACGCGCGGGGTCGCGCACCGTCCACATGACCGCGGCCGCCGCCACGAAGGACGCCGTCATGAGCCAGAAGACGATCGGGAGGCCGGCGGCATCCCCCACCCGATCGATGATCACGCCGTACAGCGCCGTCCACAGCGAACCCACCCCGAACGCCAGCG
>CAZVDO010000051.1:0-7880 GCA_964625345.1 uncultured Anaerolinea sp.
AGGCGCTCCCCATCGCCGAGATGGTGCAGCGTGCCCAACATCCGGAGCACGGCCAGGCTGGCGGCGTGGGCGACAGGAATGCTGTCGGGCAGCGCCTCGGCGGCCTCGAGGGCGGCCCGCGCGTCGGCCTCGGCGGCCGGACGCTCCGCCGGTGCGCTGAACGGGCGCGATACGCCGACGGTTCGGCCCAGGAAGGCCGCGACCCGGTTGACGACGGCCAGGCCTCCGGGATCCGCTCCATCCGGCGGATCGACCGCCAGCACGGCCCGGATCTCGAGGGACGCCGCGTCTCCCCGAAGCGTGAGCCTGCGCGCCGGGGCGAGCAGTCGCAGCTCCCGGCGGATGGTCTCCCGGCGCTCGAGGGCATCGGGACCGTCGTCGGTCTCACCCGCGTGGCGCTGGCGCGCGAGCAGCACGATCCAGGGTGGTCCAGCCGGCGGCAGGGCATCAGCCCGGCGGGCGACGTCGCGAGCCCGGCGCACGGCCTCGTCACGGGACAGCTCGAGGGCCAGCATGCCGGCGATCCGTTCGACGGCCACGCGCTCGAGGTCGCTCGGCGGCCGGTCCCCGAGCAGCACGAGTCCGCCGGAGGATGCCGGTCCGTGGGCGGCCGCGGTCGCCGGACCGGCCGCCGGGAGTGGCACGCGCAGGGCGACGGCGGAACGCGGTCGCGCCTGGTAGCGGGCGGCGGCGAGCGCCGAATCGGGGACCTCGGACGGGGCGTGGATCGCGAGCGGGTCTCCACGCCGTCCCTCGAGGGCCACCGCGCGACCGAAGAACGCGGCGATCGCGGCCACCATGGCCGGCGGGCCGCCGCCGTCGAGGGCCAGCCGCTCCAGGCGCGCCTCGAGTGCCGCGGCCTGGCGCTCCAGCTCCGCCCCGCCGGTGACGAGGTAGCCGATGATCGACCGCTCGAGGGCCGCACCGTCGGCCGCGGCGATGCGCAGGGCGGGCAGGCGGGCGGCCGCGAGCTCGGCGATCAGCGACCCGAACGCGTCATCGCTCCGGGACGTGGCTGTCGCACCCGCGGACGCGGCGTCGTGCCCCGGGCCTTCCCGATCGACGAGCACGAACCCGGCCACGCGCGCCAGGCGGCAGGTCTCCGCCAGCTCACGCACCTGGTCCTCCCCGGCCGCGACCACGGCCAGCACGGGCGCCGGGACGATGACCAGGTCGCCCGGGTCGAGGGCATCGAACGCCGGGACGCGGGGACGCAGCGTGCGGACCCAGCTCACGTGCGTCGCGCGCGCGTCGGCATCCACCGGGCCGACCCACGCGGCCCCCGGGAGCAGCGCAGCCGCCAACTCCCCGAGGGTGCTCACGGACCGTGATCGCGCCGGGCCGCGACGAGGTCGTCCACGAGCCCGCCGAACTCCCGATCGAAGTCGACGTAGCGATCGGATCGACCCGCGAGCGCGAGGCTGCCGTCCGGCGCCAGGCGCGCCCAGACGCGGCGCCGCGGGCGGTAGAAGGTGATCGCGATGCCGGCGATGAGCAGCACGAACGCCGTCCACACGATGCCCTGTCCCGGGTCGCGCTTGGCGATGAGCAGGGTGTACTCCCGGAACCCGTCGAGGGTGACGCTGAACCCGAGGGCCTCGAAGTCCGCGGTGCTTCCGTTCGTTACGGTGAGTGGGAAGCCGGTCTGGATCGCATTCGAGCCGTCCGGGTTCACCCCGGTCACGATGTACGGGAGGAGCAGGAGCGTGCCCACGCCCTCGCTCGTGCGGTCGAGCAGGAGCTGGAGCCCCACCGCCCGGCCCGGGACCGCCATCGTCCCGAACGGGCGGCCGCCGGCCTGGTCGGTCAGGGGTACCGGCCCGGTCCAGAGCACGGCGCCGCTCGAATCGCGGATCGAGAGGTCCGGGGCCGGCCCGAACCCGTTCTGGTGGAACGTGTAGCCGCCGACGGCGAGCGGGTCGTTGACCCGGATCGACTTGCGGGCGAGCTCCCGACCGTCCTGGTACACGGACAGGTCCGTCACGAAGTCCGACGCCATGCCGTTCTCGAACAGGCCCGGCGCCTGGAACCCGTGGTTCTCCACGAGCAGGAGGCCGGCCGTGCCGATCGGCTGGACGGTGAGCGTCTCGCCCTCGGCCACGACCAGGCCCTGCTCGTCCCCGAATCGGGCGGTCACGGCGCCGGCGACGAGGAAGAGGATGAGCCCGAGGTGGGTCAGGAGCGTGGCGAGCTTCGTCCAGCGGTGGCGGTCCCCGTACAGGTAGGTGGCGCCGTCGATCGCCTCGTCGCGGACGTGGAAGCCCCGTCCCCGGAGTGCCTGCCGCACGGCGTCCGCATCGAACGCGGGCGCGATCCTGACCCGATCCGGCAACCGCGGGTCGTAGTAGGCATCGGGCTGGACCACCCGGATCTCGGCGCTCTGGCGCCACAGCCGCGGCGTCCGATCGATCGTGCAGATCACGATCGAGACCACCAGCACGATGAGGCCGATCGTGAACGGGATGGACGTGAAGACATGGAAGGCCTGGAGTCGCTCGAGGAGATCGACCGTGCCCGATCCGAGGACCGGGTCGTAGCGGGCGTGGATGTCCGCCATCGCGGTGGCGTAGTCGCCGGCGGAGCGGAAGGCGAACCCCGGCAACTGCCGGACCGTCATCCCCACGACGGCCATGAGGGCCAGCACGAGGATCTGGAGGACCGCGAAGTTCACGGACGTGAAGAGGCGCCACACGCGGAGCCAGGCGCCGTCGAGTCGCGCTGCGACGGTGTCCTGGGCCGGTCCGGACCCCGCCGACCGGCCGGCGGTCAGCGTGGCCATCGTCGATCGACCGTCAGCTCACGCCGGACGGCGCGGGATCGCGGGAGGGAGGCGCCGTCAAGGGCGCCGTGCCGCCGACGCCGGCACCGGCCATCGCCTGGGCGAGGTCCGCCTGGAGGTCGGCCACGTCCTCGAGCCCGACGCTCACCCGGAGCAGCCCGGGCCCGATCCCGTTGGCGGCAAGCTCGGCATCCGAGAGCTGGCGATGCGACGTGGTCGGCGGGTGCACGACCATCGTGTGCACCGACCCGAGGGACGCAGTCCGCTCGGTGATCCGAAGCCGGTCGATGATCGCCGACCCGGTGCGCCGGTCCCCCGTCACGGTGAACGCGAGCATCCCGCCGCCGATCCCCGGTCGGAACTGGCGAACGGCGACGTCGTGCTGGGGATGGCTGGCCAGGCCCGGGTACAGGACGCGCTCCACGCCCGGCTGACGCTCCAGCCACGTCGCGAGTGCCCTGGCACTGGCCGCGTGGCGTTCCATGCGCACGGCGAGCGTCATGAGTCCGCGGAGCGCCAGGAAGGCGTCGAAGGGCGCGAGGACCGCGCCGGTGTCGATGAGGACCTTCCGGACCGCGGCCACGAGGTCGCGCCGGCCCGCGACGACCCCGCCCATCAGGTCGCTGTGGCCCCCGATGTACTTCGTGGCCGATTCGACGACGAGGTCGGCCCCGAGCTCGAGCGGCCGGCAGACATACGTCGAGGCAAAGGTGTTGTCGACGACGTAGGTCGCACCGGCCCGATGGGCGAGCTCGGCGACCGCGGCATGGTCGGTCAGGAACGTCGTGGGGTTCGCCGAGGTCTCGGCATACACGAGCCGCGTGGGCCGGGCGGCCAGGGCTGCCGCGACGGCATCCGGATCGGTCATGTCCACGAGCTCGACCTCGACGCCGAACCGCCCGAAGTGCTGGAGGAGCTGCACGCGCGTCGAGCCGTACGCGGCCTGTGGCGCCAGCATCCGGTCGCCTGCCCGGAGGACCGCCGCGTTCGCGGCATGGATGGCGGCCATGCCCGATCCGAAGGCCATGCCGTCCTCACCGCCGGCCAGCTCGGCGTACGCCGCGGCGAGGGCAGCGCTCGTGGGATTGGCGATCCGCGAGTACGCATAGCCGGCGCGCGGGTCCGCGGCGACCGCTGCCAGCTCGTCGGCATCCGCGGCGCTGAACGTCGCGGTCTGGTAGATCGGGACCGAGGTGGGCTCCTGGCGCAGTGCCGGGGCGGCCGACGCCGCACGGATCGCTCGGGTGGAGAAACCCGCCCCGGTGGCGTCGGGTGCCGCGGGAACGTTGGGATCGAGCGGCTCGGCCATGCGCCGGATGCTACACCGACGGGCCGTCGACCCCTCCGTCGTCGTCGGGCGCCACGCCCGCCATCACCGGCCGCCCGGCATCGTCGAGGGGCGCCACGACGGTCGGCTCCGAGGTGGGGCCTGCCACGCGGTTCCGGCCGCCCCGCTTCGAGGCGTACATCGCCTGGTCCGCGCTCATCATCAGGGCGTCGGGCGTGGCGCCGTCGCGCGGGTAGGCAACGACGCCGACGGACACGGTCTGGGGACGATCCATCCCGGGGATCTGGCGGGCCTCGACGCCGAGGCGGATCTTCTCGGCCAGGACCCAGCCGCCCGTCGGGTCGGTCTCGGGCAGGATCGCCACGAATTCGTCGCCCCCGTACCGGGCGGCGACGTCGATGCGCCGGACGCCGCTGCGCATCGTGTCGGCGACGGCCCGGAGCACGGCATCGCCGGCATGGTGGCCGTACCGGTCGTTGATCGCCTTGAGCTCGTCGAGGTCGAGCATGAGCAGGCAGAAGCCGCGGCCGGACCGGGCGCTCCGGGCGAGCTCCCGGTCGAGCGCCGCGAAGAAGAAGGCCCGGTTGAACAGGCCGGTCAGGGAATCGACCGCCGACAGGCGGATCGCCGCGTCGCGGGTGCGGCGCTGCTCGCGGCCGATCACGGACCCGACGTACGCCAGGAGGATGAGCGCGATGAGGTTCACCCCGGTCGTGGCGAGCTGGACCGGTGTCGGGGCGCCGCTGCCGAGCGTGGCCCCGACCACGTAGCCCGCGGCCGCTGCGGAGGCGAGCGCGAACGTGGTCGACGGGCGAACGACGAGCGCCGCCGCCCCGACGATGAGCGGGAAGGTGAAGAAGAACGGGCTCGCGTGGCCGCCGGTCAGGAGCACCAGGAAGGTCGCGAAGGTGATCGCGACGGTGCCCTCCAGGATCGACCGGGCCGATCCCAGCGCCGTCGGCGGCAGGAGGTCGTGGACGACGAGCACGAACCCGCCCACGAGGCCGAGGAGGACGAAGATCTGGGGCGCGGTCGCAGGCCACAGCCCGGTGGCTCCGACGATGACCGCCGTGGAGATCAGGAAGACCCAGGAGACGATGCGCAGGATGCGGTCGTAGGTCGCGGTGCGCTCCACCGGCTCGCCGACCAGGCCACCGATCAAGGACGCCGGATCGATGCCGCCGTACTCGGCGCCGGAGGCAATGGTGTCGCCGGCCTGGCTCAGCGGGCTCTGCCGGCCGAACAGGGGCGGGACGATCACCACCGCCATGACGGCGAGGTTGACGATGATCGCGATCGCGATGACCGCGACCAGCGCGCCGTTCTCCATCTCAGCGCGTTCCGAACTGGTACGTCTGCTTGACGAGGCGCAGGTACGTGAACGTCTCGCTGTCCCGGACGCCGTCGATGGTCTGGAGGCGCTCGGCGAGGAAGCGGAGCAGGCCGTCGTTGTCCTCGGACACGGTCTCGATGAGGATGTCGAACCGGCCCGCGGTCACCACCACGTAGTCGACCTCGGGCAGCTGCGCGAGCCGCTCCGCCACGTCCACGAGCCGCCCAGGTTCGCAGCGAATGCCGATCAGGGCCTGCTGGAACCCGAGCTTCCCGGGATCGGCAACGCCCACCACCTGGAGGAAGCCTCGATCGATGAGCCGATTCGTGCGCGCACGGACGGCTGCCTCGGACACGCCGAGGTCGGTGGCGATCTGCGTGAACGGCCGACGCCCGTCGGCCTGCAGGTGTTCGATGATCCGCTTGTCCAGCGGCGACAGCTCGTCCTGTCGCCTGGCGCCGCGGCCGTTCGGCATCGTGTCCTCCGGGATGCGAGCTGGGGCCCGGCTCGACCCCCGCGATCCCTGTCGCGCGTATTGCACCACGATTCGGGCGGTGCGCGGAGGCACCGTTCCCGGTTCCGGGCGGGCGGCGGTGGGTCAGCCAGCGTCGAGGGCGGCGAGGACGGCGGCGGCCGCTTCGAGCGAGTCGGTCGTGATCGGGTCGAGCACGAGCTGGACTTCGTGAATGCCCTCGCGCGCATACGCGCGGAGCTCCTCGGCGATGACGTCGGGGGGGCCCTCGAGGGGCGGTGTCGGATCGACGGCGTAGTCACCCTGGATACGGCCGGTCCCGCCGGGCAGCCGGACCTGGACGGCGACCGTGCGCTCCACGGCCGCCGGATCCCGGCCGACCTCGCCGCAGATCCGATCGACGAGGTCTCGCAGGGGCGGCACCCCGGTCGGCACGTTGCCGGTGTCCTTGAACCAGACATTCCAGGCATCCACGAACGGGAGCGTGATCCGGAGCATCCGCTCGCCGCGACTCCCGATCAGGATCGGCGGGCCGCCGGGACGGGAGGGCCGCGGGACGAGCTCGCAGTCGCGCGCCTGGAAGTAGCGACCGTCGAAGTCGATGGCGCCGTGGCGGAGGAGCGTCCGGATGATCGTGAAGGCCTCCTCGAACCGGTCGATCCGGTGGTCGAACGGGAACCCGAAGGCCCGGAACTCCGTGTCGTTCCAGCCGGCTCCGAGGCCCAGGATCAGGCGCCCGCCGCTGACCTCGTCGACGGTGGCCGCCATCTTCGCGAGCATCGCCGGGGCATGAAAGGCCGTCGCCGCCACGAGGGGCCCGAGCCGGATCCGCGAGGTGCTCGCAGCGAGGGCCGACAGCATGGTCCACGCCTCCCACGGTCCGCGCGTGGAGCCGTCGGCGAACCGATACAGGAGGTGGTCGCCGATCCAGAGCGTGTCGAACCCGACCTCCTCGGCGAGGCGGGCCATGGCGAGGTACTCCGGCCAGCGGACCTCGCGCTCGACCTCCGGGAGCTGGACCCCCACGCGAAGTGGGCGATGCGCCGTCATCGCGGCAGGGTAGCAGCCGCCGTGCCCGGCTCCACGGCCCACACCGTCCCGGTCCGAATCGCCTCGGGTTCGAGTTCGCGGGTGGTGTGCACCTCGTAGTCGGCGACCCGCCGAAGCGCGCCCCCGGATCCGGGCAGGTACCGCCGTCCCGGATCCCCGAGCAGGACCGGGATGCCGGCCGTGACAGCGCCACGCAGCCAGGCGAGCGCGCGGCGGGCAAACGTGTCCTCGTAACAGACGTCGCCCGCGAGGATGAGGTCCGCGTCCATTGGGGGCGGATCGTCGAGGCAGTCGCGGCGGCTGAACGCGATCGCCACCCCATTCGCCCGGGCATTCAGTCGCGTTGCGGCCTCGGCCAGTGGGTCGATGTCGATGGACCGGACACCGCGCGCGCCCGCCCGCATGGCCGCGATGCCGCACAGCCCCGAACCCGCCGCGAGGTCCACGATCCGCCGGCCCGCCACGACCTCGGGGTGGTCCATGACGTAGCGCGCCACGGCCAGTCCGCCCGCCCAGGGAAACGCCCAGAACGGCAGCGGCGGGTCGGCCTGCCCGAGCTCGTTGCCGGCGCGCTGGCAGAGGGCCATGACGTCGTCGCCCGTGTACAGGCGGAGCGCCGGGAGGTCCGGGACGTCTCGGAGCCGCGTCTCGCGCCGCACGAACGCGCGCAATCGAGCCTGCGAGGGTGAGGGCGTGGGCATGACCGCAGCGTAGACCCGCGGGCGCCACCAGCGGTGGTCGGGGCGGAGGGATTCGAACCCACGACCTCGTGCTCCCAAAGCACGCGCGCTACCAAGCTGCGCCACGCCCCGTCCGGGGGATGATACGGCGAGGGGGCGCGAGGCCGGCCAGGCCCCCGCGCGGGAACCGGTTCGTCGGTCGTCGCGTCATGCCGCCAACGCCGGTGGGCGGCAGGCAGAGCGGCCCGCCGGCGTTGCCATGTCCGGGCCGGCGCGCC
>CAZVDO010000051.1:7980-9718 GCA_964625345.1 uncultured Anaerolinea sp.
GGCAGGCGACGCGGCGGCAGGCGACTACCCCGGCGGGCGCCAGCGCGGCCGACGTGCGCTTGACAGCACCAGACCCCACACGGCCTGTTATGCTCCCGGACGGACGGTAGTGCCCGACCGGCCGCACGTACGATTCGCCAGGGAGCTCGAACGCACCGTGCATGCCCGTCGGGTACGGGATCCGGGCGACCACGCCCGTCCGATCCGCCGTACCGGTCAATCGGCCGCCTCGGCTCGTCCGCGTGTCGCCACGCGCCCGGCGTCCCGCCCGCGGCGTCGCGCCGCCGCGCAACCCTCGTGGTTCGCCCCCGCCGACGTGCGCCGGACGCTCGTCGCCTTCGCCTCGGCGCTCGTGCCAGGTTCGGGCCAGCTCATCAACGGCCGCCTCCGCCTCGCCCAGTGGCTCGCCTTGCCCTTCCTGCTCGTGGTCGCGATCGGGATCCTGATCGTGGCGACCTCGTCGCCGGCCCGCCTGTTCGCGTCGGTCGTGGCCCCGTCCACGATGACGATGCTGCTCACGCTGAACCTCGTGATCCTCGGCTGGCGCCTCGTCGCCGTCGTCCACGCGTTCTTCGATCGCCGGTACGAACCGCGATCCGGGCGCGCCGGAGCCATCGGCCTCGCCCTCGTGCTCGTCGCCGTCGTGGTGCCGCACGGCATCGCCAACGCCTGGGGCACCTCGGCCCAGTCAGCGTTCGCGTCGATCTTCACGGCCGATCGGGCGGGTGCCGGTCCAGGCAGCGTCGTGGCCAACGTCCCGACCGGACCGGGCCGGGACCAGCGCCTGAACATCCTCCTGGTCGGGATCGACAAGCTCCCGTGGCGGACCGCCACCCTGACCGATTCGCTGATGGTGGTGTCCATCGACCCCGTCGGCGAGACGGTCACCATGGTGTCCCTGCCCCGCGACCTGGTCCGCGTGCCGCTGGGCGACGGCAATGTCTTCGGGCCGAAGATCAACTCGCTCATGTCCTATGCGGACCGCCACCCGAAGGAGTTCCCGCAGGGCGGCATGCGCGCCCTCGAGGATGCCGTCGGAGCCCTCCTTGGCATCCCCATCCACTACTACGCCCGGATCGACTTCTTCGGGTTCCGGGACCTCGTCGACGCCGTCGGCGGCGTCGACATCAACGTGAAGAAGGGCTGGACCGATCCCGAGTACGACGGCATCGGGATCAACCCGAAGGGCGTCCTGGGATGGACCGTCGAAGCGGGCCTCCAGCACTTCAACGGCTACGAGGCGCTCGCCTACGCCCGGTCGCGGAAGGGTGAGGGCCAGAGCGACTACAGCCGCGCCGCCCACCAGCAGGAGATCCTCCTCGCGCTCCGCAACCGGGTCATGTCGGGTGGCGACGCCCTACCGCGCCTGGGCGACCTCGTCACCGCGCTGGCAAAGTTCGTGACGACCGACCTGCCGACAGATCGCCTGCCCGACCTGGCCGCGATCGCCGACGAGATGGACCCAACCTCGATCGTTCGCGTCGTCCTCAAGAAGCCGCTCATCAACACCGGGGGGATCGATCCGGTCTACGGGTCGATCCAGGTCCCCGACGTCCCGGCCATCCAGGAGGCCGCACGGCACCTCTTCCCGCCGCCCGGCGAGACCCCGATCCCCTGGCCGACTCCGGTGCCCACGGCCACGGCCCTCCCCGCGTCGACGCCCGGCCCCTCGAACGGCGACGGCTCGAGCGAACCGAGCGCCGCGCCGTGACGACACCACCCCGAGGCTGACCGGCCG
>CAZVDO010000051.1:9818-15486 GCA_964625345.1 uncultured Anaerolinea sp.
CGCGTGACCTAGAAGCCTTCCGCCCGCAGCACCCGGGCCATGCGGGCCGCGGCCCGTGCGCGGTGCGAGATGGCGTGCTTTTCCTCCGTGCTGTACAGCCCGAGCGTGCGTCCGCCCGGCGTCTCCCCCAGCGGCTCGAAGATCGGGTCGTACCCGAACCCCGCCGATCCGCGCGGCGCGAGCGCGATCCGCCCCCGGCACGTGCCCCGGCGGAACGTGAGCACGTAGCCGCCGCGCCGCCCGCGGCGCTCGGGGAGTGCCAGCGCGAGGACGCAGGCGTAGCGGGCGCCGCGGCGCTCCGGCGGCAGCCCGGCGAGGGCCGCGAGCAGCTTGGCGTTGTTCTCGGCGTCGGTCGCGTCGGGACCCGCGTAGCGGCGCGTCCGGACGCCCGGGCCGCCGCCGAGAGCGTCGACCTCGATCCCCGAATCGTCGGCGAGCACCGGGAGGCCGGTGGCGCGGGCGGCGTGGCGGGCCTTGATCGCCGCGTTGGTCTCGAACGTTGCGCCGTCCTCGACCGGTTCGTCCGCGATCCCCAGGTCGTCGAGCGAGAGGAGCTCGGCGCGGTCGAGGTGGAGCAGCTCGCGGAGCTCGCGCAGCTTGTGGGACGAGTGCGTCGCGACCACGAGCCGCGCACGCTCGGGACGATCCGGGGTGGCCACCCGGGTCAGCGGCGGACCGTTGCCAGCGTCGCGGCCTGGGCCTCGAACAACCTGGCCAGGCCCACGTTTGCGAGGTCGAGCAGGCTGTCCACCCGGGCCCGGTCGAAGGGCCGGCCCTCGGCCGTCCCCTGGACCTCCACGTACGTCCCGGCGTCCGTGCCGACCACGTTCATGTCCACCTCGGCCCGGGAATCCTCGCCGTAGTCGAGGTCCAGGTAGGTGGAGCCCTCGATGACCCCGACCGAGACCGCGGCGACCTTGCCGACGAGCAGCCGCTCCATCCCGTAGGTCATGAGGGCCGCCGCAAGCGCGACGTAGCCGCCCGTGATCGAGGCGCAGCGGGTGCCGCCGTCGGCCTGGAGCACGTCGCAGTCAACCGTGACCGTCCGCTCCCCGAGCCTGGACAGGTCGACGACACCGCGCAGGGAACGTCCGATCAGCCGCTGGATCTCATGGGTCCGGCCGCCGAGCCGCCCCTTGACGCTCTCGCGATCGGTGCGCTCCGCGGTGGCCCGCGGCAGCATCGCGTACTCCGCCGTCACCCATCCGGTGCCCTTGCCGCGCAGGTGGGGCGGCACGCGGTCCGCGATCGTGGCGGCGCACAGCACCTCCGTGTCCCCGACCCGGATCCGGCAGGACCCTTCGGCCCACTTCTGCACGTTGAGGACCATCGAGACGGGACGCAGGTCCTCGGGCCCACGCCCGTCGGCGCGGCGCGGGGGTGGCGGGTTTCCGATGCTCACGAACGCTCCTTCCGGGCCGCGGGCCCCGTGGCGCCGGCATCCTGCCCGCGCTCCTCCATCTTGGCAGCGTCCCACAAGGCGTCGAGGGCCTCGAAGTCAAGGTCGCGCATCGCGACGCCCCGCTCGGCCACGAGTCGCTCGACGATGCGGAACCGGCGCCGGAACTTCTCGTTCGCCGCGCGCAGGGCCGCCTCGGTCTCGATGCCGAGCCTGCGCCCGACGTTGGCCATCACCAGGAGCAGGTCCCCGAACTCCTCCGTGCGCTCCCGACCATCGCGTGCCGACGCGAGCTCGGCGAGCTCCTCGGCCACCTTGTCGAGCACGCCCTCGATGGAGGGCCAGTCGTAGCCCAGGGCGGCGGCCCGCTCCTGCATCTCCTGGCTCGCGGCCAGGGCCGGCATGGACGGGCTGATCCCATCGAGGGCACCCTTGGGCGGGCGGGAATCGGATTCCGTTGCGCCGCCGGCAGCCGCCGCGTCGGCACGCTCCCCTGCCTTGATCCGCTCCCACTGGCGGTTGACGTCCGCGGACGTCCGCGCCACGGCATCGCCGAAGACGTGCGGGTGCCTCCGGACGATCTTGCGGGCGATCGAGGCCTGGACGTCGGCCAGGTCGAACACGCCGGCCTCGGCGGCGAGCTGGGCGTGGAGGACGACCTGCAGGAGGAGGTCGCCCAGCTCCTCCGCGAGCTCGGGGGTCGCGCCGTCCGCAAGCGCGTCGTAGACCTCGTACGTCTCCTCGAGGAGGTGCTTGCGGAGCGATTCGTGGGTCTGCTCGCGGTCCCAGGGGCAGCCGTCCGGGCGCCGCAGCCGGTCGCTGATGAACGGCATGGCCCACGGTCCGGCCGCGGCCAGCTCGGGCGGGACCGGCGGCAGGTAGAGCGGCGCCTCGAGATCCGCGGCACCGAGGTCGGCCACCGTCGTGTCCCCGCGGCCCGGCCGGCCCACGCGATGCTCCGGCGGGTAGAGGCGCCCGAGGACGGATATGGGATCTCGACCGGCGGGTCCGTGGCGACCCGGGAGCGGCTCGGCAGCCGCGGGATCGCCTCGCTCGACGCCCGTCCGCGACCCGGCCGGGCCGAGCGCGGCCGCCGGCACGATGAGCAGCGGTCGGGAGGCCTCGATCGGCGTGGCCACGAGGCGCTCCGCAGTCACGACCTGGAGGCCGTCGAGGGGATCCAGGCCCCAGCGGTCGCGCGCCTCGCCGACGATCGCGTCGAGCATGGCCCTACTGCGAGGACGTCAGGCCGGAACCGGAATCCCGCTGGATCTTGAAGTCGGCCTTCTTGCCGGCGTACCAGGTCGAGAAGGCCGTGTTCTTGAAGGTCGCGATCTGGTCCTTGGACGGCTCGCGCATCTCGACGCCGATGACCTTCCAGAGGTACGTGCCCTCGTTCGGGATGTCGGTCACGTCGCTGACGCCGCCCACGGGCGTGGCGAAGATCGGGACTTCCTTGAGCTCGCCGAGCTGGCCGGCCACGACCCAGCCGATGTCGCCGCCCTTGCCCGATTCCGCGCCGTCACCCTGGTCGCGGGCGAGCTGCGCGAAGTCGGCACCGGCGAGCGCCTGCGTGCGGAGTTCCTTCATCCAGGCCGTGTTGCCGTCTCCGTAGGGGCGCATGAACTGGACGATGTGCCAGCCGAAGGAGCTCTTGAAGGGCGGCAGGATCTGGCCCGGCTTGAGCCCGGCCTGGAGGATGGCGTTGCCGAACGCCGCATCGATTCCGCTCGTCCGGTCGTAGAACGGGAGCTTGCCCCCGGTCGACTTGGCCGCGCCCTCATCCGAGTGCTCGCGGGCGAGGAGGTCGAACTGGGTCGGGTCAGCCTGGAGTTGTGCGTACAGCGCGTTGGCCTCGTCCTCGGCGGCCTTCCAGGACGGATCGTCCGCGGGCACGTCCTTGGCCCCGTTGGGGTCGTCCTTCGGCGAGATGAGGATGTGGCGGACCTTCACGCCGTCGGGCACGGGCGTCGCCGCCGTGAGCAGGATCTGCAGGACGTGGCGCTGGAGCGAAGGCTTGGAGAGATCGGCCACGATCTTGTCGTCCAGGCCGGTGCGGATCAGGTCGCCGCGCACGGCCTGGCGGTAGTCCTCGAGCTTGACCCCTGCGTCGTCGCGCTGGATCGCGTAGGTCTCGTCCACCATGGCCGGCGCGATCTCGGTGATCCGACCGATCCGGAGCGTCCCATCGTCGCCGGTGATCACGTCGGTGATCCCGACCTGCTGGAGGTCGAAGATGGCGGCCATGAACGCCTCGTCGTAGCCGCTCTCCTTGGGCAGCCAACCGAGGTCGCCGTTCTGTGCCGCGGACGCACCGGTGGATGCGGCGGAGGCCACGTCCTCCCAGGGCGTCCCGTCGCGGAGGTCGGCGAGGGCTTTGCTGGCCTTCGCCCGGGCGGCCGTGATCTGCGCGGGGCCGGGCTCGCCGGTCGCGGGGTCGTTCTCGGGCGCGATCTCGATCACCCAGGCGTGGCGCTCCTCCGGAACGGTTGCCTCGTCGAGGAGCTGGGCGTCGATCTCCGCATCGGTGACCGAGACGCCCTCCTGGGCGGCCAGCTGCTCCTGGATCGTCTGGTCGATGAGCCGCTCGAGGGCGATCGACGCGATGCTCCCACGGCGCTGCTCGAGGAACTGGACCTGGCTGTTGTACGACGCCTCGGAAATGCGCTGGGCCGTGAGCAGGGTCCGGAGGCGTGCCTCGGTGTAGTTGATCCGGAACGACTCGATCCCGACGCGAGTCCGCAGCTGGTCGCGGGTGATCACCGTGCCGTTGACGGTGGCCGCGGCTCCCAGGTGGTCGTCGTAGAACGACCAGGCGGCATACCCGATCAGGATGAGGATCGAGACCGCGATCGCGATGACGAACCCGAGGTTGACGAGGCGCGTCCGGCCGTCTTCCGAGTTCCAGCCGGAGCGGCCGGGCCCCTTGACGGCGGGTTTGGCACGAAAGGTCATGCGGTGATGGTTCCCTGCAGGTGGTTCGGCGCACGCACTACCGGTTCGTGTGCACGGGGGCGGTATCGTACCGCAACCCTAGATCGATCCCGACGCGACCGGCGGCGGGGTGCACGGGCGCTCAGGGCCGGCGCACGAATCGATCGAGGATCGCGAGGTAGGCGGGCGCCGCCCGCTCCCAGGACCGATCGGCGACCAGCGTCGCCGTGCGCTCGATCCGGCGCTCCCGATCGGCACCATCGGCAACAAGGGCGGCGACCCTCGCGGCGAGGTCGTCCGGGTCGCCCGGCTCGTAGGTCGCGATCGTCTCGGCCGGGAACGTCTCCGCGACCAGCGGCAGGCGCGAGGCGACGACCGCCCGCCCCATGGCGGCGTATTCGAAGATCTTGGTGCTCAGGCTGATGTCGGTGAACGGGTCACGCCGGGTGGGCGCAAGCCCGACATCGGCCGCGGCGATCGCCCGTGGCACGTCGTCGATCGGGATGCGCCCGGGAAACGTCACGCGGTCCCCGAGCTCGAGCTCCGCTACCAGGGCCTCGAGTGCCGGCAGGCTGTCGCCGCGCCCGTAGCAGACGAGCCGAGGGTCCCAGTCGGGGTGGTCGCGGGTGAGGATCGCGACGGCACGAACGGCGACATCGAGCTCGTAGGTCGGCGTGAGCGCACCCGCATACGCCATCCGCAGGGAGCCGTCGGCCATGAAGGGCCGGTCCGGGTGCCGATCGGGCCGGAATCGGGCGAGGGTGGGGGCATTCGGCACCACGTCGACGCGGTCGGGCCGGATCCCCAACCGGACGAGCCGGTCCCGAAGTGCATCGTTGACCGTCAGGACGTGGCTCGCGGCCGCGATCGAGACCCGCTCGGCCAGCCGGAGGAGGGCGTGGGCCACCGGGTTGGATGCGCCGGGGAAGCGACTGCGGAAGAAGTCCGGCATCGCTTCGTGCAGGTCCAGGACGACCGGCACGCCCACGAGGCGGAGGGGCAGGGCGGCGAAGACGAGCCAGTCCGGAAGGGACGCGACCTGGACGAGCGCGTAGCGCCGTCGCGGGTGCGCGCGGACAAGAGCCAGCGACGCCCGCACGAAGAAGGCCAGGTACTCCGCGAGGTACGTGACCAGCCCGGCTCCCTGGTGGCGCTGGACATCGATCCGGGTGACGCGTGCTCCGGCGATCGTGCCGCCCGGCGGGTCGTCGGGTCGGCGCAGGCTGAACACGTCCACGGGCCGCCCGCTCGCCGTGATCGCCTCGAGCTGCCGAATGACCCGGGGGTCCTCCTCCACGTAGCTGTGGACGATGAGGGCGAACGGCCGGGCGGCGG
>CAZVDO010000052.1:0-15376 GCA_964625345.1 uncultured Anaerolinea sp.
CCGATCGTGCCGATGTTCACGTGCGGCTTGGTTCGCTCGAACTTCTTCTTGGCCATCGTGGCGTGCTCCTCGGTTCGACCGGCGTCAGGAAACGCGTGACTTGGCGACGAGCTCCTGGGCGAGATTGCCCGGGACCTCGGCGTAATGGGACAGCTCCATGGAATAGCTCGCCCGACCCTGGGTCATCGACCGCAGGTCCGTGGCGTAGCCGAACATCTCGGCGAGCGGAACGGAGGCGCGCACGACGGTCGTCGAGCTCCGCATCTCCGAACCCTCGACGATGCCGCGGCGACTGTTGAGGTCGCCGATGACGTCGCCCATGAACGACTCGGGCATCGTAACCTCGACCCGCATCATCGGCTCGAGGATCGTCGGGCTCGCCTTCTCGACGGCGTCCTTGATCGCCATGGAGGAGGCGATCTTGAAGGCCATCTCGGACGAGTCGACCTCGTGGTACGAGCCGTCGTAGACGGTCGCCTTGACGTCGACCATCGGGAAGCCGGCGTAGATGCCGGTCTCGAGGGCCTCCTTGATGCCCATCTGGACGGCGCGCATATATTCGCGCGGGATCGTGCCGCCGACGATCTTGTCGACGAACTCGAACCCGGCCCCCTTCTCGTTGGGCTCGGCGGTCAGCATGACGTGGCCGAACTGGCCCTTGCCGCCCGTCTGGCGCTTGAACAGCCCGTTGCCCTCCGCCTTGCGGCGAATGGTCTCGCGATAGGAGACCTGTGGCCGGCCGACGTTCGCCGCGACCTTGAACTCGCGGACCATCCGGTCCACGAGGACGTCGAGGTGCAGTTCGCCCATGCCGGCGATGAGGGTCTCGCCGCTCTCGGGGTCCGTCTTGACCCGGAACGTGGGGTCCTCCTCGGCCAGGCGCTGGAGCGCGATGCCCATCTTGTCCTGGTCGGCCTTGGTCTTGGGCTCGATCTTAACCTCGATCACGGGCTCGGGGAACGAGATCGTCTCGAGCAGCACCGGGTGCTCGGGATCGGCCAGCGTGTCGCCGGTGAAGGTGTCCTTGAGGCCGACGATCGCGGCGATGTCCCCGGCGTAGACCTCTTCGATCTCCTCCCGGTGGTTCGCATGCATCTGGAGGATGCGCCCGACCCGCTCCTTCTTGCCCTTCGCCGTGTTGAGGACGTAGGACCCGGCCTTGAGCGTCCCCGAGTACACCCGGAAGAAGGCGAGCTTGCCCACGAAGGGGTCGGCCGCGATCTTGAAGGCGAGGGCCGCGAAGGGCTCCTTGTCGTCGACGGTGCGGACGATCTCCTCGTCCGTGCCCGGGCGGAGCCCGATGGTCGGCGGGACGTCGAGCGGTGAGGGCAGGTAGTAGGTGACCGCGTCGAGCATGGGCTGGACGCCCTTGTTCTTGAGCGCGGACCCGCACAGGATCGGCACGAACTTCGACTGCAGGGTGCCGAGGCGGAGGCCGTGCCGGATCTCCTCGACGGTGAGCTCGTGGCCCTCGAGGTACTTGTTGGTCAGCGCGTCATCCGAGGCGGCGACCTTGTCGATCATCTGCTCGCGGTACTTGGTGGCCTCGGGCAGGAGCGCCTCGGGGATGTCGACGACGTCGATCGTGTGGCCGAGGTCGTCGCGGTAGAAGATCGCCTTCATCTCGACGAGGTCGATGACCCCCTCGAACGTGTCCTCCATCCCGATCGGGATCTGGACCGGCACCGGCTCGGCGCCGAGGCGGTCGACGATCATGTCGACGCAGCGCCAGTAGTCGGCGCCCGTGCGATCGAGCTTGTTGATGAAGCAGATGCGCGGGACCGCATACCGGTCGGCCTGGCGCCAGACGGTCTCGGACTGCGGCTCGACGCCGGCGACACCGTCGAACACCACGACCGCCCCGTCGAGCACGCGCAGGCTCCGCTCGACCTCGACCGTGAAGTCCACGTGCCCGGGCGTATCGATGATGTTGATGCGATGGTCGTTCCAGTAGCAGGTCGTTGCCGCGGCAGTGATGGTGATGCCGCGCTCCTGCTCCTGGGGCATCCAGTCCATGGTGGCCGCGCCCTCATGGACCTCACCGAGCTTGTAGATCTTCTTCGTGTAGAAGAGGATCCGCTCGGTGACGGTGGTCTTCCCCGCATCGATATGGGCGATGATTCCGATGTTCCGCGTGCGTCCGAGCGGAACCTGACGAGTCACTGTTCGGTCCGTCCCGGTACTACCACTTGAAATGGCTGAAGGCCCGGTTGGCCTCGGCCATCTTGTGCGTGTCTTCGCGGCGCTTGACTGCCGCCCCAAGGCCGTTCATCGCGTCGACGAACTCGGCCGCGAGCTTCTCGCTCATGCTCTTCCCGCTGCGCTTCCGCGCCGACTGGACGAGCCATCGGACCCCGAGCGAGAGGCGGCGATCGCCGCGGATCTCGACCGGGACCTGGTAGGTGGCGCCGCCGACGCGGCGTGGCTTGACTTCGATGATCGGGCTGGCGTTCCGGAGTGCCGACTCGAGGACCTCGAGGCCCGGGCGCTTGGCGGAGGCCTCCGCACGGGCGAGGGCCTGGCGCAGGATGCGCTCGGCGAGGTTCCGCTTCCCGTCCCGCATGAGCTTGGCGTGGAACCGTGCGGTCGTCCGGTTGGCCGGGACGTGCTCGTACTTGGCCTTGCGCGGGATGCTGGCGCGACGCGGCATCAGCGGCCGCCGATCGCCGGCGCGGCCTTGGCGCCGTACTTCGAGCGGCCCTGCTTGCGATCACGCACGCCGGCCGCATCGAGGGTGCCGCGGATGATGTGGTACTTGACCGACGGGAGGTCCTTCACGCGGCCGCCCCGCACGAGGACCACGGAGTGCTCCTGGAGGTTGTGGCCGATGCCCGGGATGTAGGCCGTGACCTCCATCTGGTTCGTGAGGCGGACGCGGGCGATCTTCCGAAGGGCCGAGTTCGGCTTCTTCGGCGTCATGGTCCGAACCTGCAGGCAGACGCCCCGCTTCTGGGGCGCGCCCGGGATCGACACCTGGCGCTGCCGAAGGCTGTTCCAGTTCTTGCGCATGGCCGGGGCCTTGATCTTCGAGATCTTGGCCTTACGCCCGTGGCGCACGAGCTGGCTGATCGTCGGCACGAAGACGCTGCTCCTTTCACGATGATTCGGTCACTGCGGTCCCCGGGACCGCGGGTCAACTGGCCGGGTTTCGGACCCTCGGCGAGGACCCTGTCCCATCCGGTGATGGGGGGTTCCGGGCGGAGGTCCGGCACGCAGGCCGAACGCCACTCCTTCCGGAGCCACGATCGCGGAGTGTAGCAACGGGCCCGATCGTTCGTCAACCGAGCCCGGTGCCGTTGCCGATCAGGCGCGCACCCACGCGCGCGATCGGGGTCAGTCTTGCTCGGGGGCGCTCCCCTCTCCCTGCAGGAGCGGGTTCTTGTCCGGGTCGATCTCGTCGTCGTCGCCACTCCCGGCACCGCCGAGGAACGGGTTGAAGCCGTCCTCGTCGGATCCCGCGATGGTGGCGGCTCGGGCGAGCCCGGCCGGGTCGTCCTCGGACTTGCCGAGGCCGTCCTCGAGGAACGGGTTGTAGTGCTGATCGCCGTCGCCCAGGGCTTCGCCGGCGAGCGCTTCGAGGGCAGCCCGCCGCTCGCGCTCCTTGCGGGCCGCGAGGTTTGCGGGTGCCCCGGAGCCGGCCGGGATCAGCTTGCCGATGATCACGTTCTCCTTGAGCCCGATGAGGTGGTCCTTGGCTCCGTTGATGGCGGCCTCGGTGAGCACCCGCGTGGTCTCCTGGAAGGACGCGGCGGCAAGGAAGCTCGAGGTGTTCAGCGAGGCCTTGGTCACGCCGAGGAGCACGGTCTGGGCCGTTGCCGGCTCGCCGCCCTCCGCGAGGACGCGGTTATTGACCTCTTCGAAGTCCAGCCGATCGATGAGCTCGGTGGGCAGGAGCTCGCTGTCGCCCGGCTGGTCGATGCGGACCTTGCGGAGCATCTGCCGGACGATGATCTCGATGTGCTTGTCGTTGATCGTGACGCCCTGGCTCCGGTAGACCTTCTGGACTTCCTTGACCAGGTAGCGCTGCACGGCGTCGCGGCCGCGCGTGTCGAGGTATTCCTGCGGGTTGATCGGACCGTCGGTGATCGGGTCGCCGGCCCGCACGTCCTGCCCCTCGTCCACGAGGAGTCGGGCGTTGTGCGGGATCGCGTACTCGCGCTCCACCACGTCCTCGGCCCGGACCACGAGCCCGTCGTCGGTCTTGGCCAGGAAGCCCTGGCTCGGTGACACGACCTCGGCTCCGCCCTCGCCGGCGACGCGCGCGACGACCTGGCCGACCTCGACCATGTCGCCCGCCGCCGCGAGCATCTCGGCACCGGCCGGGATCGCGAGCGCGGAGTCGTACGACTCGCGGCTCGTGACCTTGACCTTGGTCCCGGTATCGCTGCGGACGATGTTGACGATGCCGTCGATGTGGCTCATCTCGGCCTTGCCCTTGGGGACGCGAGCCTCGAAGAGCTCCTCGACGCGGGGCAGGCCCGCGGTGATGTCGAGGCCGGCGACGCCGCCGGTGTGGAACGTCCGCATCGTCAGCTGCGTGCCCGGCTCGCCGATGGACTGCGCCGCGATGATGCCCACGGCCTCGCCCACGCCCACCGGATCCCCGGTGGCGAGGTTGCGGCCGTAGCACGAGCGGCACACGCCGTAGCGGGCCTCGCAGGTGAGCGGCGAGCGGACCAGCACCTCGTCGATGCCGGCTGCCTCGATGGCCGCCGAGATCTCCTCAGTGATGAGCTCGTTGCGGTCCACCAGGAGCGGCGGATTCTTGGCCTTGGAGTTCGGGTCCGGCATCGGGGCCGCACTGAGGCGGCCGACGAGCCGCTTGCGGAACTCGTCCCGGACGGCCTGGCGGGTGCCGTCGTCCATGGCCGGCCAGCTGGCGCCGGTCATGTCGGCCGTATCGGCCGCCGTGATCCAGCTCCCCTCCTCGGTGCCGCAATCGTCCTCGCGGGTGATCACGTCCTGGGCGACATCCACGAGGCGTCGCGTCAGGTACCCCGAGTCGGCCGTCCGGAGGGCCGTGTCCGCGAGGCCCTTGCGGGCGCCGTGGGTCGAGATGAAGTACTCGAGGACCGACATGCCCTCGCGGAAGTTGCTCCGCACCGGCACGTCGATGATCCGGCCCGACGGGTCGGCCATGAGGCCGCGCATCGCGCCGAGCTGGCCGATGTTGCCCTTGTTACCGCGGGCCCCGGAGTCGGTCATCATGCGCAGCGCGTTGTCCTCTTCGAGGGCGCCCATCATCGCGTCCGACACGTCCTTGGTCGTCTGCTGCCAGAGCTCGACGACCTGCTCGTAGCGCTCGTCGTCGGTGATGAGGCCGCGCGAGAACTGGCCGTCGATCGCGGTCACGGCCGCATCGGTCGCGGCAAGGCGCTTGACCTTGTCCTTGGGCGTGACGATGTCCCAGAGTCCGATCGTCAGTCCGCCCCGGGTGGCGAACTCGAACCCGACGCGCTTGATCCCGTCCACGAGGAGTGCGGTCTGCTCGGGCCCGAGCAGGCGGTAGCACTCGTCGACGAGGCGCTTGAGCTCGCTCCGCTTCATGGCCTGGTTGGCGAACCGAAGCCGATCCGGGACGACGCTGTTGAAGATGATGCGTCCGACGGTCGTGCGCATGCGGGTCGGCCGGAGTTCGCCGGCCTCCTCGTCCCACGCGCGCACGCTGACGTCGATCGGCTGGTGCAGCGACAGCGGACCCTCGCCGTTGGCGATGGCCTCGCGCCCGCTGACGACGTCCAGGCCGCGAGCCGCGAGCTCGTGCACGTAGAGCGCCTCGTCCTCGTCGGAGAAGGCACGCACGGTGCCCTTCCCGCTCGCGCGTTCCATGGTCAGGTAGTAGCAGCCGAGGACCATGTCCTGGGTCGGCGCCACGATCGGCGTGCCGTCCGCCGGCGACAGCAGGTTGGCCGTCGACAGCATCATCGTCCGGGCCTCCTCCTGGGCAGCCGAGGAGAGCGGCACGTGGACGGCCATCTGGTCGCCGTCGAAGTCGGCGTTGAAGGCCGAGCAGACGAGCGGGTGGATCTGGATCGCTGAGCCCTCGACGAGCACGGGCATGAACGCCTGGATGCCGAGTCGGTGGAGCGTGGGAGCGCGGTTCAGGAGCACCGGGTGGTCCTTGATGACGTCCTCGAGGACATCCCAGACCTCCGGCCGCACGCGCTCCACGATGCGCTTGGCGCTCTTGATGTTGTGGGCGAAGCCCTTCTCGACGAGCTGGCGCATGACGAACGGCTTGAACAGCTCGAGCGCCATCTTCTTGGGCAGGCCGCACTGGTGAAGCTTGAGCTCCGGCCCGACCACGATGACCGAACGGCCCGAGTAGTCGACGCGCTTGCCCAGCAGGTTCTGGCGGAACCGACCCTGCTTGCCCTTGAGCATGTCGCTCAGGGACTTCAGGCGATGGTTCCCGGTGCCGGCGATGGCGCGGCCGCGCCGGCCGTTGTCGATGAGCGCGTCGCAGGCTTCCTGGAGCATCCGCTTCTCGTTGCGGATGATGATCTCGGGGGCGCCGAGCTCCAGGAGTCGCTTCAGCCGGTTGTTGCGGTTGATGACGCGTCGGTACAGGTCGTTGAGGTCCGAGGTGGCGAACCGGCCGCCGTCGAGCTGGACCATCGGCCGCAGGTCGGGCGGGATGACCGGGAGCACGGACAGGATCATCCACTCCGGGCGCGTGCCCGAGCGGCGGAAGGCCTCGATGAGGCGCAGCCGCTTGATGGCCTTCTTCCGGCGCTGTCCGGAGCTCGTCCGAACCTCGACGTGGAGGGTCCGGGCCAGCTCCTCGAGGTCCATCCGGCTGATGATGTCGCGGATGGCCTCCGCACCCATGCCGGCCTGGAACAGGCGGCCCTTGCCGGCCCCGTTGTAGCGCTCCTCGAGCTGGCGCACCTCGAGCTCGCCGAGGGTCATCATCGGCTTGATGCCCTCGAGTTCGTCGCGGACGCGGCGCAGCTCCTCGCGGGTGCCCTGGGCCTGGTCGGCGAGCTTCTCGCGCTCGGCGCGCAGGGCGTCGTCCATGGCGGCCCGGAGGTCGGCGATCTTCTGCTCGACGGCAGTCGCCTCGTCGGCCTCGCGCGCCTTGAGCTCCTCGTTGACCCGGTCCGTCTCGGCGGTCACGACCGCGCGCAGGCGCGCGACCGCTTCCTTGCCGCCCTTGTCGCCGGCCGCGACGATCACCTCGCCGGTCGGGGCGAACACGATCGTCTCGGCCGCCTCGGCGGTCTTGAGTGCCTTGAGCTCCGCCTCGACGGCCTGGGCCGCCGCGGCGATCTCCTCGGTCCGCGAGGCGCGCTGCGCCTCGAGCTCGGCCTTGGTGGTCGCCAGCTGCGCGGTCAGCTCGTCCTTCTGGCGGTTGATGTTGGCGCGCAGCTCGTCCTCGAGACCCGACAGGGCCTCGCCGGCCTTGCCGCCTCGGCCGGCGGCCTCCTCCTCCAGCTGCAGGAGCAGCCGGCGGCGGACGTCCTCGTCGACGCTCGTGACGATGTACAGGGCGAAGTAGAGGATTCGCTCGAGGTTCCGGGGGCTGATGTCGAGCAGGATCCCGAGCCGCGACGGCGTGCCCTTGAAGTACCAGATGTGGCTGACCGGGCTGGCCAGCTGGATGTGGCCCATGCGCTCGCGGCGGACCTTCGAGCGCGTGACCTCGACCCCGCACTTGTCGCAGATGATGCCCTTGTAGCGGATCCGCTTGTACTTGCCGCAGTAGCACTCCCAGTCCTTGGTCGGACCGAAGATGCGCTCGTCGAAGAGACCGTCCTTTTCCGGCTTGAGCGTCCGGTAGTTGATGGTCTCCGGCTTGGTGACCTCGCCCTTGGACCATTCCCGGATCTGGTCCGGGCTGGCGAGCGAGATGCGGATCGCGTTGAAGTTGTTGACCTCGAGCATCGTTCTCCTCCGCGCCGCCGCCTGGCAACGGCAGCGCGATGCGGATCGGGAGCGAGCGTCAGGCGGGTTTGCCGGGACCCGGTGACGCGGGATTCAGGTGCGTGGGCTAGTCCTCGAAGCCGGCGAGGTTGATCCCGCCGAGATCGGGGAGCAGGTAACCGGAGGCATCGTCCTCGGCCAACGGGATCTCCTCGTCGTTGGGATCGAGGATCTCGGCGTTGAGTCCGAGGCTGCGCAGCTCCTTGATGAGGACCTTGAAGGATTCGGGGACGCGCGGCGGCTGGATCTCCTCGCCCTTCACGATCGCCTCGTACGTCTGGACGCGGCCCAGGACGTCGTCGGACTTGACCGTGAGGAGCTCCTGGAGGATGTTCGCGGCGCCGTACGCCTCGAGCGCCCAGACCTCCATCTCGCCGAACCGCTGGCCGCCGAACTGGGCCTTGCCACCGAGCGGCTGCTGGGTGATCAGGCTGTACGGACCGGTGGACCGGGCGTGGATCTTGTCCTCGACGAGGTGGTGGAGCTTGAGCATGTAGATGTAGCCGACGGTGATCTGGCGGTCGAACCGCTCGCCGGTTCGGCCGTCGCGCAGCCAGGTCTTGCCGTCCTCGGGCAGGCCGGCCTCCTTGAGCTCGCCCCGGATCTGCTCCTCGGTGGCCCCGTCGAAGACGGCGGTCGCCGCGGTCTCGCCCTTCGCGTGGAGGGCCCAGCCGAGATGCGTCTCGAGGATCTGGCCGATGTTCATCCGGCTCGGCACGCCGAGCGGATTGAGGATGATGTCGACCGGCGTGCCGTCCTCGAGGAACGGCATGTCCTCGGCCGGGAGGACCTTGGCGATGACGCCCTTGTTCCCGTGCCGGCCGGCCATCTTGTCGCCGACCGAGATCTTGCGCTTCTGGGCGACCGACACCCGCACGAGGCGGTTCACGCCCGGCTGGAGGTCGTCGTTGTTGTCGCGGCTGAACTCGCGGATCTCGACCACCTTGCCGCGCTCGCCGTGGGGCAGGCGCAGCGAGCTGTCCTTCACCTCACGGGCCTTCTCGCCGAAGATCGCGCGCAGGAGGCGCTCCTCCGCGGTCAGCTCGGTCTCGCCCTTCGGCGTGATCTTGCCGACGAGGATGTCGCCGGGGCGAACCTCGGCGCCGATGTAGACGACACCCTCCTCGTCGAGGTCCTTGAGCGATTCCTCGCCGACGTTCGGGATGTCGCGGGTGATCTCCTCGGGGCCGAGCTTGGTATCGCGCGATTCGATCTCGTGCTTCTCGATGTGGATGCTCGTGAAGAGGTCGTCGCGGACGAGGCGATCGCTGATGACGATGGCGTCCTCGTAGTTGCCGCCCTCCCAGCTCATGAACGCCACGAGGACGTTCCGGCCGAGCGCGAGCTCGCCGTTCTGGGTGGACGAGCTGTCCGCGATGGGCTGGCCGGCGTCGACGCGGGCGCCGACATCCACGATCGGGCGCTGGTTGATGCAGGTGCCCTGGTTGCTCCGGACGAACTTGAGGAGCCGGTACTCGTCGAGCTCCCCGGAATCGGCTTCGACCCGGATCCGCTCGGCGGTGACGCTGGTCACGACGCCGGCCCGCGTGGCGACCACGACCTGGCCGGAGTCGCGCGCGGCACGACCCTCCATCCCGGTGCCCACGATCGGGGCCTCAGGCTCCAGGAGCGGCACGGCCTGGCGCTGCATGTTCGAGCCCATGAGGGCGCGGTTGGCGTCGTCGTGCTCGAGGAACGGGATGAGCGCGGTGGCCACGGAGACCACCTGCTTCGGGCTCACGTCCATGTACTCGATCTGGTCGGGCCGGGCCTCGGGGAACTGGTCCCGGAAGCGCGACGCGACGCGGTCGTCGAGGAAGTGGCCCGTGGCGTCGAGGCTGGCGTTCGCCTGGGCGACGACGTGCTCCTCCTCCTCGTCGGCCGGGAGGTACTCGATCTGGTCGGTCACGACCGGCCGGATCGGGAACGCGTTCGCCTTCTGGCGCTTGAGCTCGGCCGCGGCTGCCGCATCGAGCGGGGCGCCCTTGGCGGTGACCACCGCGCCGCCCTTGGCGACGAGGTCGGCGCCGGCTTCGTAGCTGGTCAGGTCGGGGTCGTCCCAGGCCACGGTCCGCTTGACCCGCCGGTAGGGGGTCTCGATGAAGCCGTAGCTGTTGATCCGCCCGTACGTGGCGAGGGAGCCGATCAGGCCGATGTTCGGACCTTCCGGCGTCTCGATCGGGCAGATCCGCCCGTAGTGGCTGTGGTGGACGTCACGGACGTCGAAGCCGGCGCGCTCGCGCGACAGGCCGCCCGGGCCCAGGGCCGACAGGCGCCGCTTGGAGGTGAGCTCCGCGAGCGGGTTCGTCTGGTCCATGAACTGGCTGAGCTGGCTGCCGCCGAAGAACTCCTTCATCGCCGCCACGACCGGGCGGATGTTGATGAGGGCGTTGGGCGTGGCCTTGTCGATCTCCTGGATCGTCATGCGCTCGCGGACGACGCGCTCCATGCGCAGGAGCCCGATCCGGAAGGCGTTCTGGATCAGCTCGCCGTTGGCCCGGATGCGCCGGTTGCCGAGATGGTCGATGTCGTCCTTGGGGTGCAGGCCGCGGTTGCACTCGATGAGGTGACCGACGATGGCCGCGATGTCCTCACGCGTGATCGTCCGCTGCTCCCGCGGGAGCTCGATGCCCATGCGGTCCGCGACGCCCTGGAGCTTCTTGTCGAACTTGTACCGGCCGACCCGCCCGAGGTCGTAGCGGCGGAAGTTGAAGAAGAGGCCCTCGACGAGCTGCTTCGCGTTGTCACCCGTGGGCGGATCACCCGGGCGAAGCTTCTTGTAGACCTCGATCAGCGCCTCTGCGGGCGTATGGGTGACGTCCTTGTCCAGGGTGTTGGCGATGAACGGGTGCTCGAGATCCGTGTCGACCGAGCTGAACAGGGCCGCGATCTCGTCATTGGTCTCGTACCCGACCGCGCGAAGCAGGGTCGTCGCCGCGATCTTGCGCTTGCGATCGACCTTGACCCACAGCTGGTCCTTGTTGTTGGTCTCGAACTCGAGCCAGGCGCCCCGGTTCGGGATGACCTTGGCGCTGAAGAGCATCCGGCCGCTGGCGGGATCCTCGAGCTCCGAGTAGTAGACGCCCGGCGAGCGCACGAGCTGGCTGACGACGACGCGCTCGGCCCCGTTGATCACGAAGGTCCCGAGGTCCGTCATCCACGGGTAGTCGCCCATGTAGACGCGCTGGCGCTGGATCTCGCCGGTCTCCTTGATGAGGAGCTCGACGTTGATGTAGAGCGGGCGGCTGAACGTCAGGTCCTTGGTCCGGCACTCCTCCTCGGAGTACTTGGGGTCCCCGAACTCGTAGTCCAGGAACTGGAGCTCCATGACCTTGCCGGTGAAGTCCTTGATCGGGCTGATCTCGTCGAAGAGCTCCCGCAGGCCCCGGTCGATGAACCAGCGGAACGACTCGAGCTGGAGTTCGATCAGGTTGGGGACGGGCAGGACCTCGGGAATCCGGGCATAGCGCTTTCGCGCCGCCGACAGGTTCGGGAGGGTCGACGACTCAGCAGCAGACAGCATGAACAACGGCTCCTTGACGGAGGGCGTGGGGAGAGAGAGGGGCGAAGCTCACAGAACGACTAAGGATATCGCGATTTCGCCGCATGTCAAACGAGCCTCGACCGGCCCGGATGGGCTGGTCGAGGCAGGTTGACACCTCGTCGGGCGCCGGCAACGGGCGGGCCGGACGCCGGCCGAGCCGCCCGTCCACCGACGGACGCGGGCGCTACTTGATCTCGACCTTGGCGCCCTGCTCCTCGAGCGCAGCCTTGATCTTCTCGGCCTCGTCCCTGGCCACGCCCTCCTTGACCGGCTTGGGGGCCGCGTCGACGAGGTCCTTGGCTTCCTTGAGCCCGAGCCCGGTGAGCTCGCGCACGACCTTGATCACGGGGATCTTGTTCGGGCCGACCTCGGCCAGGACGGCCGAGAACTCGGTCTGCTCCTCGGCCGCGGCGGCGGCCTCGGCCGGTGCCGCGCCGGCGCCTGCGGCGGCCATCATCGCGACCGGGGCGGCCGCGGTGACGCCGAAGCGCTCCTCGAACTTGGTCTTGAACTCCGAGAGCTCGAGGACGGTCATCTTCTCGAAGGCCTCGAGCAGCTGGTCAGCGGTGAGTGTTGCCATGGTGATGTGCTCCTTGACGGGCGGATGTGGGGTGGGTGTCGGGTCTCGGGATCAGGCGGCGGCCGACGACTGCTTGTCCGCGAGGGCGGCCACCAGGCCGACCATGTCGCGAAGCGGCGCATCGAAGAGGCCGGCCGTGGTCGACAGCGGGGCGACGATCGCGCCGGCGACCTGGGCGAGCAGGACCTCGCGCGACGGCAGGGTCGCGAGCGCCGTCACGGCCTCGGCATCGATCGCTCGATCGCCGAGGACGCCGCCGGTGACGCGGACCTGCTTGTACGGCTTGACGGCGTCGAGCACCGCCTTGGCCGTGCGCGCCTCGTCCGTGCCGAACGCAATCGCGGTCGGACCGGTGAGGAGCCCATCGAGCGCCCCGCCGAGGGAATCGGCGGCGGCGATCTTCATGAGCCGGTTCTTGACGACCTTGTAGGTCACGTCCTGCTTGCGCAGCGAGCGGCGGATCTCCGCCAGCTCCTTGACCGTGAGACCGCGATACTCCGAGACGATCAGCGTCGAGCTGCGATCGAGCTGCGCACGCAGCTCATCCACGGTCTCGCGCTTGGCCTCGGTCGGCATGGTGCCCTCCGTTCTTCGGCGCGCAACCGGCGCGCGGCGGCGGGCGAACCGGCAAGCTGCCGGTGGCCCCTGCGACGGGGTCACCCGAACCCGGGTGATGCCTTGACCGCAGGGGGCCGTCCCGCCGCGTTGGCGGAGGCCAGATCCTGCCTCGGCGTGGTCGTCGTCGTCCCCGGGCGCTGCCCGGTCCGGTCCGGCGGATCAAGTCCCGTCCGGGCGCGCCTCGCGCCGTCGTGGGACCCACGCTGTCTTCAGCGGTCCGTCGTTTCGTTCATCAGGTGGCGCGCCTCTCGGCCGTCACCGCGTCAGTTGGCGGGAGGTTCGCCCGCCGGCGAGGGGCGTCAGGCCGCGGCGGCGGCGAGGACACCCGGGATGTCGACCCGGATGCCCGGGCCCATGGTCGCGGCGATGCTGAGCGTCCGCAGGTACGTCCCCTTGGCGCCGCTCGGCTTCGACCGGTTCACGGCATCGACCAGGGCCGCCAGGTTGTCGACGAGCTGGCCGGCATCGAAGCTGGCCTTGCCCACGGCGACGTGGACGATCCCCGCCTTGTCGACCTTGAACTCCACGCGTCCGCCCTTGACCTCGCGGATCGCACGGTCGAGGTCGAAGGTGATGGTGCCCGCCTTCGGGTTGGGCATGAGGCCGCGCCGGCCAAGGATCTTCCCGAGCCGTCCCACCTGGCCCATCATGTCGGGCGTGGCGAGGGCGACGTCGAACTCGAGCCAGCCCGCTTCGATCTTCTTGACCAGGTCCTCCGACCCGACCTCGTCGGCACCGGCCCGCAGGGCCTCCTGCGCCTTCTCCGCCTGGGCGAACACGGCCACCCGGACGACCTTTCCGGTCCCGTGCGGGAGGACGACCGTCCCGCGGACCATCTGGTCGGCGTGGCGTGGATCGACGCCCAACCGCAGGTGCGCCTCGATCGAGGCGTCGAAGCTGGTCACGCTGGTGTCCTTGGCCAGCTGGGCGGCCTCGGCCGGGGTGTAGGCGCGCGCCCGATCGACGAGCTTCGCCGCCTCGATGTACTTCTTGCCGTGTGCCATGTGTCGTTCTCCCTGGTCGACCGGGGTGCGGTCTCCCCCGTCACGTGGGGTGGTCGCCGGCCGGGTCGGCCGGATGGGCGTGCGGCTAGTTGCCGACCTCGATGCCCATGCTGCGAGCGGTTCCCTCGATCATCCGCGCGGCGGCATCGAGGTCGTTGGCCGAGAGGTCGGCCATCTTGATCGTCGCGATCTCGCGGACCTGGTCGCGGGTGACCCGACCGACCGTCGTCCGCTTGGCCGTCGCGGCGCCCTTGTCGATGCCGGCGGCCTTGCGGAGCAGGTCCGCGGCCGGCGGGGTCTTGAGGACGAAGGTGAAGGAGCGATCCTCGAAGATCGTGATCTGGGCCGGGATCACCTGGCCCGCCTTGTCCGCGGTCTTCTCGTTGTACGACTTGGTGAACTCGACGATGTTGATGCCGTGCGGGCCCAGGGCAGTACCGACCGGCGGCGCAGGCGTGGCCTTGCCGGCGGGCAGCTGGAGGGTGAGCACGATGCGGATCTTCTTGGCCACGGTGGGCGTGGTTCCTTTCTAGTGCGCGGTGAGCGGGCGGGCCCCGGCGGCGGCGCGAGGGCCGGCGGTTCCGGGCGTCGTCACGGCGGCGCTCACAGCTTCTCGACCTGGAGGAAGTCCAGCTCGACCGGGGTCTCCCGGCCGAAGATGCTGACGAGGACCTTGACCTTGTTGCGCTCGGGGTTGACCTCGTCGACCGTCCCGATGAACTCGGAGAACGGCCCGTCGGTGACGCGAACGCTCTGGCCCTTGGCGAAGGCCACGCGGTACTTGGGCGTCTCCACCCCCATGTGCCGGAGGATGGCCTTGACCTCGGTCTCGTCGAGCGGGATCGGCTCGCTCCGGACGCCCGGGATGTTGGAGCCGCCCACGAAGGAGGTGACGCCCGGGGTGTTCCGGACCACGAACCAGCTGTCCGGGTCCAGGATCATCTCCACGAGCACGTAGCCCGGATAGACCTTCTTCTGGACCGTGTGGCGCTGGCCCTGGCGGATCTCGATCTCGTCCTCCATCGGGACGAGGACCTGGAAGATCCGGTCCTCCATGCCCATCGACTCGATCCGGTGCTCGAGGTTCGCCTTGACCTTGTTCTCGTAGCCCGAGTACGTGTGGATGACGTACCAGCGCTTCTCGGGCGCCGTGGCTTCGGTGTCGCGCAGCATCGAGCTCATGCCAGCGCCCTCGTGAGGAAGCCGATCACGCCCTGGAAGATCCGGTCGAAGATGAAGACGTAGACCCCGACCGCGAGGCTCACGCCGAACACGAGGACGGTCAGCTGGCGCGTCTGCTGGATCGTCGGCCAGGAAACCTTCCTCAGCTCGGAGATCGACTCGGAGATGAAGCGACGGATACGGGTCACGAGTCTGTGTCTTGCCTTTCAGGTGTGGCAGGGGCGATAGGACTCGAACCTACAACCGCCGGTTTTGGAGACCGGTGCTCTGCCAATTGAGCTACACCCCTGCGGTTCGCCGTCCGAGCCTACTTCGCTTCGCGATGGAGCGTGTGACGGCGACAGCGCGGGCAGTACTTGTTCAGCTCGATCCGGTTGGGATCGTTCTTCTTGTTCTTGCGCGTCGTGTACGTCCGCTCCTTGCACTCGGTGCACGCGAGCTGGATCGTCGGACGGGCTTCAACTCTGGCCATCGATTACTCGGTGATGCTGGTGATGGCGCCGGCGCCGACGGTGCGGCCGC
>CAZVDO010000053.1:0-2237 GCA_964625345.1 uncultured Anaerolinea sp.
TCGACCTGGCCCCAGACGACGCTGTCGAACCACGTGATCGGGTTGACGATCACGAGCAGGGCGCCGAGGCGGGCGGCCCGGCGACCGGCGCCGAGCTCGAGGGCCATCGACCAGACGAGGTAGCCGAGCGCGATGTCGGCGAGGATCGGCGGGACCTTGATCAGGTCGCCGATGCCGCCCAGCGCCTGCCCGACCATCCCCACGGCCCACAGCACGTAGAGGTAGCCCGGCGTGTAGTCGTGGAAGAAGTCGCGATCGTAGAAGCCGTGCAGGCCCTCGGTCGCCAGGTTGTTCGCCCAGAACTGGAAGGCGCCGAGGTCCGTGGCGAAGCCGGAACCGGGAAGGAGGTATGCGATGATGACCCGGAAGGCCAGACCGAGCGCGAGGAGGACCACGATGCCGCGGACGTCGTCACGCGTCCTGGCGCGCGTCCCGGTGCCGCCCCGCACGGGCTCACCCGACACGGGGCCTGTCAACCGAATCGGCCTCCTGCACGAGCTCTGAGGTGGTTGGCAGGGTAGCACAGGGTGGCCCGAAAACCGGGTCCGCCCAGGGTGCAGCGGGCTGGCTCGACATGGTCCCGTCCGTGGTCATCGGCGTGGTCCTCGTGGCGGTCGCGGCGGCGGCCTACTGGCTGCCCGGGTCGGTGCGGTTCTACAACCACTTCGTCTGGCAGGCGCTGGCATTCCTCGACGGCCGGGCCGCGATCACCTGGCCCGTCCCGGGCAACGACTACTTCCAGGACGTGCTCCCGCTGCTCGATGCCGCCGGCCAACAGACGGGCTTCGGGCTCCTGCCGTTCCCGCCCCTGCCCGCCATCGTGCTCATGCCCGTGGTGGCGCTCTTCGGGCTGGCGACGGACGAGCGGGCCGTCTCGGTCCTGGTCGGCGCGATCGACGTCGGGATCTGCTGGTGGGCACTCGGCCGCCTGCCCGTCTCGCGGACGATCCGCCTCGCCACGACGACCTTCTTCGGCTTCGGGACCGTGGCCTGGTATGCCGCGGGCCTCGGGACCACCTGGTTCCTCGCCCACGTGGTGGCCCTCGCGCCGCTGCTCGCGGCCGTCGGCCTCGCGATG
The DNA here is from genome assembly GCA_964625345.1 of uncultured Anaerolinea sp. Lineage (GTDB taxonomy): Bacteria > Chloroflexota > Limnocylindria > Limnocylindrales > CSP1-4 > UBA5189. Next base: position 1,079 of record CAZVDO010000053.1, read on the forward strand.
CGCGGGGATCCCGGGCTCGCGACGGACGCCGATCCCGCGGGGGACCCGGTCGCGCTGGATCCCGAGGCGGGAACCGGCGCCGACGCGGCCTCCGACGCCGTGGCGGCGCGTGGGTTCGGGTCGTTCGTTGCCGCCTTCGTGGACGACCTGCGCTCGATGCTCGCCGATCCCCTCCATGCCCTCGACCGCCGCCAGTTCGTGGCCGGCTTCCTGTTCGGCCTCGCCTGCACGGCGCGGCTCACGATCGCCTTCGGCGCCCCGTTCTTCGTCTTCGTGGGGAGCGGTGGCTCGGCAGCCCGGCGGGCGGTCTCGGCGGGCCTCGGGGCGGCGATCCCGATCGGCCTGCTGCTCGCCTACAACGTGGGCACGACGGGGCACCTCTTCCATCCCGGCTACGAGTACCTCTACCGGCTGGAGGCCCGCGGCTACCAGGCCCTCGGGTACCACGAGGAGTGGTCGATCGAGGACCCCCGCTACCTCCCCCAGAACCTCGAGATCTTCCTCGCGGCGACCCCGGCGATCTTCCCCGACCACGTGCCCTCGGGCCTGGGGCCCGGACGTGCGCTGTGCACCGCACCCGATTCGGTCCGCGGCCTGTTCGACCCGGACTGCCCGATCGCCCTGCCCCGCGATATCGGCATGAGCCTGTTCCTCACGAGCCCGGCGTACCTGCTGGCCTTCGCCGCACTCGGGCGGTTCCGCCGATCACGCCTCGTCGCCGGCGCGACGCTGGCGGTCCTGGCCATCGCCGTCGTCAACCTGATGCACTTCAGCCAGGGCTGGGTCCAGTTCGGGTACCGCTTCAGCAATGACTTCGTGGCCTTCGCGCTGCCCCTGGTGGCCCTCGGGATGGCTCGCCGCGGCGGCGTCGGCGTCCTCGGCTGGTGGCTCGTGGGCCTGTCGGTCGCGATCAACTTCTGGGGCGTGACGTGGGGCAACCTGCAGGGATGGTGACCGTGGACCGCTGGGCCTCGGCGCGCGGGCGCCTCGGCGCGATCGTCCCCTCCGCGCTGGTCGCCGCCATCGTGGTGGTCGGCATCTGGCCCGGGCTGCTGCCGGGCGTCGCGTTCTGGGACACCGGCGAGTTCCAGACCGTGCTGCCGATCCTCGGCACGGCCCACCCGACCGGGTATCCCACGTACGTGATCCTCGGCTTCGT
>CAZVDO010000053.1:2337-15221 GCA_964625345.1 uncultured Anaerolinea sp.
TGTCGGCGGGCAACCACAGCCTGACCCTGCTGCTCGCCCTGCCCATCGGCCTCTACGTCCTCGCGGTCCACCCGGGCATCGTGCGGCGCGGCCGGCTCGTGGCGGCGTGCGCGGCGGCCGTCGTGGTCCCGCTCGTGCTCGTCTACCTCGAGCTGCCCCTCCGGGCCGGGGTCTTCCGCGCTCCGCTCGTCTACGCGAGGCCGGACACGTGGGACGGCTTCTGGTACGTCGCGCTCGCCGAGCAGTTCCGGGGCGCGCTCGCCGATCCGCTGGCCGACCTGCCTCGCAAGTTCGGCGACCTCGTGGCCCTGGCCCAGCAGCAACTCGGCCCGCTCGCGCTGCTGGTGCCGGTCGGCTTCCTCGCGACCCTCCTGCGCCAGCCGCGCGTTGCGCTGCTCACGGGCAGCGCGATGCTCGTCACCGCCCTGTTCAACGCGGCCTACTCGAATGCCGACATCCAGCGCTACTACCTCGGACCCACGCTCTGGGCCTGGCTCTGGATCGGCGTGCTCGCGGGCACGGTCGTGGACCAGGTGCTCGAGATGAGCGAACGCGATGCCGACGACGGCACCCTGCGGGCGCGGGCCATCCCGATGGCCCTGGCCGGCGTCCTGGGCATCGGCCTGCTCGTCCCGACCGTGCTTGACTACGAACTGCACCGCGAACAGGCCAACGAGCACCTCGACACCCGGGCGAGCCGGTGGCTCGACGCGGCACTCGGCGAGATCGCACCCGATGCGGTGGTGGTGAGCTGGTGGAGTACCTCGACGCCGCTCTGGTATGCCCAGCACGTGGAGGGGCGGCGGCCTGACCTGTTCATCGTCGATGATCGAACGCGACTGGACCTCGACCTTGGAGAAGCCACCGACGTGATTGCCGCCTACTTCGGCCAGCGCCCCGTCTACGTGATCCGGGCCAACAACCACGACCTCGGCCTGGTCCTGGAGCGCTTCCTGCTCGAACCGCTGACGACGGAGCCGGCCACGGACGTGTATCGCGTGGTCGGCGCCCGGCAGGGCGGCGGATGAGCGACGTGCAGCCCGGGCGGGTGCCGGCACTCACCTACTTCTTCCCGGCCCACAACGAGGAGGCCAACCTGGCCGGCCTCGTCGAGGAGGCCCTCGCGACGCTCCCGTCGCTCGCCGAGACGTTCGAGGTCGTCATCGTGGACGACGGCTCGAGGGACGGCACGCCGGCCATCGCGGACGCGCTCGCGGCCGCGGACCCGCGCGTGCGGGCCGTGCATCACGAGCGGAACCGTGGATACGGCGCCGCCTTGCGCACCGGCTTCGCCGCGGCCCGCCACGACCTGATCGCGTTCACCGACGGGGACCGGCAGTTCCGGGTCGCCGACATCGGGCGGCTCACCGCGCGCATGGCCGAGGGCCGGCCCGACGCGGTGGTCGGGTTCCGGATCAAGCGGGCCGACCCGCTCGTCCGGACGCTCTACGCACGCGCCTACCGGCTTGCCAACCGCCTCTTCTTCGGCCTCCGCGTCACCGACGTCGACTGCGCCTGCAAGCTCTTCCGGCGCGCCGCACTCGACGGGATCCAGGTGGAATCGGGCGGTGCGTTCTTCTCGGCGGAGCTGCTCATCAAGCTCCGGGCATCGGGGCGGTCGGTCGTCGAGGTCGGGGTGCCGCACTATCCGCGCACCGCGGGCTCGGCCACGGGAGCGCGACCCGAGGTGGTCCTGCGGGCGGTGCGCGACTTCTGGGCGCTGCGGCTGCGGCTCTGGGCGAACCCCCGACGGGCGCTCCAGCGCGGCGAGCCGATCCTTCCGGACCAGCATGCGCCCGGGGAGGACGACGCCCGGAGCTAGCCGGGCCTGGGCGCTCCGCCGCCGCCCGTTCCGCCGCCGGCACCGCCGCCCGCGTCCGCGTCGAGCGAGTTCACGAAGTCCCGGAACATGTCGAGCCGTTCGTCGACCACGGCCTCGCCCTGTTCCTCGGGCGGGATGTCGCCGACGCGGCGGATACCCCGCGCGGGGCCCTCCTCGCCGCCCTCGGCCTGGTCCGAGTCCGGGTCGCCGCCGAGCGCCGCCTGCTGGAGGACCTCGTCGGCCACGAGGATGCCCATCTCGGCCCGGACGGCGAGCGCCACGCAATCCGAGGGCCGGGCATCGAGTTCGACGACGGTGCCGTCCCGCTCGAGATAGAGCCGCGCGTGATACGTCTCGTCGGCCAGCTCGGAGATCACGATCTTGCTGATCCGGATCCCGAGCGCGTCGAGGGCCGCCGTGAACAGGTCGTGCGTGAGGGGCCGTTCGGCGCTCACACCCTGGAGCCGCATGGCGATGGCGCTCGCCTCCCATGGGCCGATCCAGATCGGGAGGTAGCGCTCGCGCTCCACGTCCTTGAGGATCACGACGTGGCGGTTCGAGAGCATGTGGACGCGGACGCTCTCGACCACCATCTCGACCAGCCGACCCATGGGGCGATTATCCATGGCGGCGCCGAATCAGGACGGCCAGGACCGCACACGCGGGCCGGACCGGGCCGGACCGGCCAGCCGGAGCACGACCGCCACCAGCGCCCCCGCGACGAAGCCGCCGATGTGGGCGAAGAACGCCACCCCGCCGCCGACGCTCTCGGCGCCCAGGGACCCGACGCCGTCGACGAGCTGGAAGGCGAACCAGAAGCCGAGCAGCAGGACCGCCGGGACCTCGAGCAGCTGGTAGAAGAACCCGAGGAACACGAAACTCAGCACCCGGGCGCGCGGATAGAGCACGAGGTAGGCCCCGAGGACTGCCGCGATCGCCCCGGACGCCCCGACCAGGGGCAGGTCCGCCTCCGGCGCGATCATGACCTGGGTCAGTCCGGCCACGGCGCCGCCGCCCACGTAGAAGAGCACGAACGGGATGCGCCCGAGGCGGTCCTCGATGTTGTTCCCGAAGATCCACAGGAAGAGCATGTTCCCGATGAGGTGCGCCCAGCCCGCGTGCAGGAACAGGCTCGTCAGGAGGGACCGGGCTGCGTCGATGGGGTCGCCCGCGCCCGACAGCGCGGCCGAGACGCGCGCCGGCACGACGCCCCACTCGCGGAAGAACGCGCCGAGCGCGGCGTCGCCGCCGTCACTGCTGATCCCGAGCTCCACCACGAAGACGGCGGCGCAGGCAGCGATCAGGGCGAGGGTGACGACGGCCGTCCGCCGCGTCGGGTTGGCGTCCCGGAGCGGGATCACGGAGCGACGGTGGCCGCCGGTTCGCTCGCGGAAGCCGCGGGCCCGGTTCCGGTGGGATCGGGCGCCGCGGTCAGGGGGGCGAGCACGGTTCGCTCCAGGCCGGTCGCGGTGATCCAGACGATGGCGTCCGGGGCGTCCTCGATGCCCGGCTCGAGGTACCAGCCGCGCACGTCCGCCCAGGCCGAGCCGCCGCCCGCGATCCGGTACTGCTCGACGTAGGCGCCGCTGGACTTGGCGTAGGCGACGAGGCGTCGGTTCGCCGGGTCATACCCGTAGATCTTGCCGGTGCGGCGATCCGGGCCCCCGGTCACGTGGATGAAGGAGGGTGCCGGCCGGAGGGTGAGGTCCGGCAGGGCTGCGGCCTCCCAGCCGCCCGTCGTGCCGCCGCTGACCCGCAGGATCGCCCCGTTGTCGGCGATCCAGATGTCCCCGTCGATGAAGATCGAGGTGACGCCGTCCACGGGCCGCGGCGTCGTGAACCGCTTGCCCGGTGTCGAAGGGAAGCTGTTGCCGTCGGCGGCCGGTGCGTATGCGAGGATCTCCTGCTCCGAGGGATCCACGATGTAGAAGTTGTAGAGGCCGCGCGCCGCGTCCCGCAGGAAGGTACCGACGGCGAGCAGGTCGTCGCCCCATTCCGGGGACCCGTCCACCGAGACCTTGGTGGTCGTGCCCTTTCCCGTGTCGTCGGCCGGCTTCCAGCGCCACACCACGTTCCGGGCGTCGACGATCAGCAGGTCGGATCCGCCGGCGGTCAGGAAGCGCGGGGCATCCTCCGTGGATCCGGCGGCCTTCGACCCCTCGCGGAAGATCGCCACGGCTGTCCGATCGGCAAGGTTGATCCGGTACACCGTCGCCGTCGCCGGGTCCAGGACGTAGGGGGCGCCGTCCGGCCCGCGGACCAGGCTCGTGAGGTTGACGCCGGCATCCGCGGGGAAGGTGAAGAGATCGGTCGGGACGACCTCGACGACGCCGTAGATCCGGTCGAGGCCCGCCACCGCCTGGCGTCGGAGCGGCGCGGTGATCGAGCTCGAGATCCCGGCCGCATCGGCGGCATCCAGCTGGGCGACGGCCTCGGTGAGCAGCCGCTCGGCCGTGGAGGGCTCGGTCTCGACCAGGTCGACCCCCGGGCCGGAGACCCGCGAGAGCCGATCCCGGGCGGCCGCGAGCGCGACCTGGCCGGCCTCGGCGGAGGCGATGACCTCGCCCGGCGCCTCCTTGCCGCCCAGCAGCGAGACGCCGACCCCGAGCGAACCGACCACGGCCACGAACACCAGGACGGCCACGGCGGCCCGTCGCTGCGTCTCGCGACGCGAGGCGAGCGGGGTGACGCGGCGCGGGGACGGCCGTCGAGCCGGCATCGCGTCCTGGATGCGCATGACCAGGTCCCACACGACCCCGCCCGCTGCGGAGCGCGCCCGGCGCGCTCCGGCCTGGGCGGCCGCGACGCCGCCGCTGAGCGTGTCGGCGAGCGGGATGGGCGATCGGTCCGGCGCGCCCGCGAGTGGTTCCGGCGGGCGCACGGCGACGAGCGTCCGGCCGGCCTTCACGGCGGATGCCTCGGCCACCTCGATCACGATGCCCCCGTCGCTGCCCGTGCCCCCGGACGCCCGGAAGGCCCGGTGGAGGTGCTCGATCGCGGGTTGCGGGTGGAGCGTGACCAGGGCGTCCTTGAGCTCTTCCGGCCCGAGCTGGGACACCAGGTTGGGCGAGACGAGCGCGAGCTGGTCGCCGAGCCCGATCTCGCCCCGCCACACGTCAGGCTCGAGTTCGGCGGTGGGCAGGCCCCGTTCGCGATGGGGGTCGGGCAGCGTGCTGAGGCGGGCTCCGCGGCTGAGGTAGGCCTCGGCGGGCCCCACGGTTGCCACGTACAGCTCGTGATCGCGCACCACGGCCACGGCCACCCCGATCGGGCCGCCTTCGCTCGCCGAACCCAGGGCGGAACGCTCCCGGGCGTGGCCGAGGCGCTTGTTCGCCGCCAGGATCGCCTTGACGATGCAGACCCGGATCCCGGCCGATTCGTCGTAGTAGTACTCATGCCGGATCGCGTCGGCGACGAGGCGCGTGGCTTCCCGGGCACGATGGCCGGTGACCATCGAGGTCACGAGCAGGTACAGGTGGCCCTTCGAGCGAGCCCTCGAGCCCACGGTCGGTTCGACCGCGACGACCGTGTCGGGCGAGTCGGGGGGCCGGGCGCTGTCGGCGAGGACGCCGACCTTCATCTGGAATCGCGGGGCCATGCGAGCCTCTGCCAGGTCTGGGCGGGTGGCCGGGGCGGGGATTATCGCACGCGACGCCGGTCGCTCCCTCGCGAGCGGCTCAGCGATCGGGTGACGATCGCCCTCCGCGCAGCGTGACGCGGAGCTCGGTCACCGGTGCGCCCCCGGGAGCCGCACGGATCGCCGCGAGCAGGGTCATCGCCTGGAGCCGGAGTTCCTGGGCCACGATGGGCGCGTCCGCCTCGACGACGATCGCCGAGCCGTCGACCCGGAGGGCCCGGCAGGCGCCGTGGGCCGCCGGGGCGCGCTCGGCCACGATTGCGTCGAATGTCGCCACGAAGCGCGCCCGGCGCAGTTCGTCGGCGAGCCCGAGGTGCGCCGCGGCGCCGGGCAGGAGGTCGCCGATCCGGGACATCGGGCGTCGCCGGCGCGGCTCGTCGCTCATGCCGGGAACTCGAGGGCCACGGGCGCGGCGCCGCCCGCGTTCGGTCCGCGCAGCTGCGCGCCGTCTTCGGCATCCACGCGCCACGCCGTCCCGACGGAGCGGAGCGCCGGGTCGAGGTCCGCAAGCGTCGTGGTCGTCACGAACGCCTGGGGCAGGGCGGCGATCCGCCGGACCAGGTGACTGCGCCGGTCCGGGTCCAGCTCGGAGAACACGTCGTCGAGGAGCAGGAGCGGCGGCCGGCCGTCGAGCTGCGTCAGCAGGTCGAGCTCGGCGAGCTTGAACGCCAGGATCGCCGTTCGCTGCTGCCCGCGCGAGGCGAAGGCCGCGAGGTCTCGCTCGCCCATCGTGAAGACGAGGTCATCGCGGTGGGGCCCGATGAGCGTGCTGCCGTTCCAGACCTCCTTCTCGGCCGTGTCGGCCAGCCGCCGGGCGAGCGCGGCGCGGGCCGTTTCGCCGTCCGCGGCCGCGGCGTTCGACTCGTAGCGGAGGCGGAGGGCGGCGCCTGCCTCGTCCGGCGCAATCTCCGCATGGGCGCCCGCCAGCGGCCCGGCGAGGTCGTCGAGCACCGCGAGGCGGGCGGTCACCACCTCGGCCCCGGCGTCGAGGAACGGCGCGTCCCAGACCCGGAGCTGGTCCCGGCCGGCCTGCTCCTCCCGGATGGCCCGGAGGAGGCTGTTGCGCTGCTGGAGGGCCCGCGTGTACGTGGAAAGGGCCGCGCTGTAGGCCGGGAACCGTGCCGCCGCCACGCGATCGAGGGCAGCCCGGCGCAGGGACGGGGATCCGGCGATGAGGAGCATGTCCTCGGGCGCGAACATCACCACCCGCAGGGCCGAGGCGAGCGATGCCGCGCGGCGCGCCACGCCGTTGACCCGGATCCGCTTGCGCGCGCCGCCCGCGGCCGCGGCACTCCCCGGCCGCACGAGGGCAAGTTCCAGGGCATCGGCTCCGACCAGCCCCTCCACGCGTGCCACGTCGGCGCCCCAGCGGATGAGCTCTGCGTCGGTGCTCGTCCGATGCGAGGCGCCCCACGCGAGCAGCACCACGGCCTCGAGCAGGCTGGTCTTGCCGGCGGCATTGGGTCCCCAGACAAGCTGTGGTCCGGGGCCGAAGGTCGCCTCGAGCGCCCGATAGCCCCGGAGGTCGAGGAGGCGCAGCGATGTGAGCGTGGCGACCCTCAGGAGGTCGTGCGGACCGGCATCACCACGTGCACGTAGTGGTCGTCACCGATCGGCTTGAACACGCCGGGAGCCAGCGGGCCCTGGAGCTCGAGGGCGAACTGCTCCGCGTTGACGTTCGTCAGCACGTCGGCGAGGTACTTGGCGTTGAAGGCGATCGTGGTCCCGTCGCCCTCGACGGCGGCCTCGACCTGGCCGACGTGGTCGCCGATCTCGGCATTGGCGCTGACCGTGATCCCGGCATCGCCGTCCGCGCCGATCTGGAGCTTCACGATGTTGGCCGATTCGTGGGCGATGAGGGCCGCCGGCCGAACGGCGCGAAGGAGTTCGTCGCGGTCGAGGATCGCCCGGGTGGTGTGGGCGGTCGGGAGGATCGACTGGTAGTTCGGGAACTGCCCGTCGATGAGTCGGCTGACGAGGTCCACGCCCTCGAGGTGGAACAGCACCTGGTTGCGCGACTGGGCGAGCACGACCTCCACCGGGTCGTCGGAATCGGCGAGCACCCGCATGAGCTCGGTGAGGGCGCGAGCCGGGATCACGACGCTCGTGTCCGCGACGGAATCGAGGACCGGGATCGTCTTGACCGCGATGCGGTAGTTGTCGGCGGCGGCCAGGGTGACGGTTTCGCCCTCGAACCGGCACAGGACACCGGTGAGGATCGGCCGCGCCTCGTCGGTAGCGGCGGCGAAGGCCGTCTCCTCGAGTGCCCGGCGGAGCACGTTCTGGGCGATTCGGGTGGTGGGTCGTTCGCCGGTCGTCTGGATCGCCGGGAATTCCTCGGCGTCGATGCCCTTGAGGTGGGATTCGAACCGCCCGCACCGGACGTCGAGGGTCTCGCCGGCACCGAGCTCGAGGTCCACGCGATCCCCGCCCTGGAGCGAATTGACGAGGTCGGTAAGCAGCTTCGCGGGCACCGTGGTGGCCCCGTCGGTCTCGATCTTGCCGGGCACCCAGTAGGTGATGCCGATCTCGAGATTCGTGGCCGTCAGCTTGAGGCCGGCGTCCTCGGTGCGCAGCAGCACGTTGGCGAGCACGGGCAGCGTGCCCCGGCTCGAAACGGCGCGGCTCACCACGGAGAGGCCACGGGCCAGGTTCTCCTGCATGACCGAGAGCTTCACGAGGTTCTCACTCCAGGGACGGGTCGATGGGTTGGGCGACCTACGGGCGATGGTAGCGGCACCACCGGGTCCGTGGTGGGCCGAGCGCGGTCGGGGGGCGCCGTCCCGGAGGCGCCGGTCCCGTCGGGCGCCGCGTCACGGGCCTGCCCGATGGTGTTCGTATCTTCCTCCATTACGTACGTCCCGTCATCACCATCATCATGCTGTGGACACGGTGGACGGTCGTGCGCGCCCCCGATCGAGCGGGCTGTGCGCAACGCCGGCGTCTGCGCTCGATGACGCGGCCCGCGCTGTCGAGAACCCGGGCGCGTCCGGGAGCGCACGTGGATCGTGGTCCCTCGGCGCGGCCGCGTTGTCCCGGCGCGTGCACCGCCGGGCCGGTCGTCGCCCGCCGTCGACGCCTCGTTTGCGCACGCTCGACCCGACACTTGTCCACCGGCGTCGGGCGGGCCGTCCACAGGCGCGGGACGCGGGAATGCCCGGGCGCCAGCGTGCCGGTCTGCGGGCGGGGGTCTGCGGGAAGAGAACCTGCGGGCGATCGCGACCCCGGCGCCGGGCGGCGCCGGGGGTCAATCGGCGTAGATGAGCTCCCGGACGGCCGAGATCTCGCGCCGCAGCTCGTCGTTCGCGCCCGATTCCCGGGTGATCTTGTCGCAGGCGTGGAGCACGGTGGAGTGGTCGCGTCCCCCGAGCTCGGCCCCGATGCGCAGGAGGGACACGTCCGTCTCCTCGCGCATGAGGAACATCGCGATCTGGCGTGGCACCACGATCGCCTTGTCGCGCTTCTGGCCCTTGAGCTGGTCGAGGGCGACGCCGTAGTAGTCGGACACGGCCTTGACGATCCGCTCGGGCGTGATCTGGCGCTTCTTCGGGTTGTAGAGGACGTTCGAGAGCACGGCCTGGGCCAGTTCGATCGAGATCGGCATGGCCCCCATCGAGGCGTAGGCGACGATCCGGTTGAGCGCGCCCTCGAGCTCCCGGATGTTGCTGACGACCTTGCGGGCGATGAACTCGATCACGTCGGACGTGATCGGGACGGCGCCCTCCTCGGCCTTGGCCCGGAGGATCGCGATGCGCGTCTCGAGGTCCGGGGCGGTGAGGTCGGCGATCAGGCCCCACTCGAAGCGGCTGCGGAGTCGTTCCTCGAGGGTCAGGATCGCCTTCGGCGGCCGGTCCGAGCTCAGGACGATCTGCTTGCCGTCCTCATGGATCGCATTGAACGTGTGGAAGAACTCCTCCTGCGTCCGCTCCTTGTCCGCGATGAACTGGATGTCGTCGATGAGGAGGAGGTCGATCCGGCGGTAGCGGGCTCGGAACTCGTCGATCTTGCCCTGCTGGATCGAGGTGATGAATTCGTTCGTGAACTTCTCCGAGGTGGCGTAGACGACCCGCTTGCGCGGGAACTTGGCCATCACCTGGTTGCCGATCGCATGCATCAGGTGGGTCTTGCCCAGCCCGACCCCGCCGTACAGGAAGAGCGGGTTGTACGCGTGCCCGGGCCGTTCGGCCACCGACAGGCTCGCGGCGTGGGCGAGGCGGTTGGCCGAGCCGACGATGAAGTTCGAGAACATGTAGCGGGGGTTGAGGTTGGTGGCACCGCCTTCGCCGCCGACCCGTGTCGCCTCGACGCGCACGTGCTGCGAACTCGGGGTGGCGACCGGGCGATCGGCCGGCCGGTCGGCAGTCGCTGCCGGGGCACCGTCGGCCCCTTCCGCCGCGGCCTCGGGCGCGACGCCGACCACGAACTCGACCTGGACGCTGTAGCCCACGATCCTGGCCAGGGTTTGCGAGATCAGCGATCGATACCGGGTCTCGAGCCAGTCCTTGGCGAACCCGTTCGGTACCGCGATCCGGAAGCGGTTGTCCTCGACCTCCACGAGCGTGGTGTCGCGCAGCCAGGTCTCGAAGTTGGCCGGGGAGAGCGATACCTGGAGCTCCCCGAGTGCGGCGCGCCAGACCTGCTTCGCATCCATGGGTCGATGACGACTCTCTGTGGTGGACCGACGGTTGATGACGGCCGGAACGGCGCCGACATCGCTGGGTCGCGATGGTCGATGCCGCGGGTCGCCGGGATGGTTGGGAGCTGCCGATCCTCGGGTCCGCCGTTGCGCGAGATGGGCGCCTGGGCGGGCGGGGGGTCCGAACGATAGCACCGGATCGCCGGCCGCCGCAAGGCGATTCCGTGATACTCCCCCTGGGTATCGTCGCATCCCGGCCCCCGAGCCGCCCGGCGCGTGCCGGATCGCGCGCGCCCGCTCGCGTGCGCGCTTCGTGCACGGTCGGTTGACACCCCTTCGAGGGCCGTCCTATCATCCCCCGGACGACGAACGCGCCAGCGCCGCGAGGCGTTCCGGCGCGTTTGGTGCCTCTAGGGGTCGTGCACACGATCGACCAGACCCGAGGCCTGATGGAGAGGTTTCCGCACAGTCCCGATGAAGCAGACCTACCAGCCCAAGAAGCGTCATCGCGCCAAGGAGCACGGCTTCCGCGCCCGGATGAAGTCCACCGGCGGTCGTCGCGTCCTTGCCGCACGCCGGGCCCGCGGTCGGAAGCGCCTGACGGTCTGACGGACGAGCGCGCCCGCCCGCGGTCGCGCATCGTGATGCTCTCCCGCCCCCAGGATTTCGCGGCCCTCCAGGAGCACGGGATCATGCGATCCCACCCGCTCCTCGCCGCCAGGTTCCGGAGGACGGACTTCGAGACGACGCGATTCGGCATGGCCACCGGCCGGGCCCTGGGCTCGGCGGTGATCCGCAACCGCGTCCGGCGGCGGCTCCGCGAGGCGATCAGGTCGATGGGGCCGTCCATCCAGCCCGGATGGGACGTGCTCCTCATCGCCCGGCCGGCGCTCGTCGGTGCCGACTACGAGACCTTGGTCGCGACGCTCCGCCGGCAGCTCGCCCGCGGCGGTGTCCTGGGAGGAACGGACCGTTGAAGCGGATCGGAATCGGGTTGATCCACCTGTACCGATTCGCGTTCGCGTGGCTGCCGTCCTCCTGTCGGTACGAGCCCACCTGCTCCCGCTACACGGAGCAGGCCATCGAACGCTACGGCCTGTTGAAGGGCAGCTGGATGGGGGCTCGGCGGATCGCCAGCTGCCATCCCGGCAACCCCGGCGGCTACGACCCCGTGCGCTAAGCGAGGACATCGCAGGTGACCATCCCCTCCCGGATCCGCCGCCGCCTCCCGCGGCTTCCCGGCCCGGCGCTGCTCATCGTCGCCATGGTGCTGGTCGTCGCGGCCTGCGTGCCCGGCGCCGCCCAGTCGCTCGCCCCCGGACAAACCCCGGCGCCCACGCCGCTGCCATCGGCCGCCCATCCCCTGACCCCGGCACCGCTGGAGGCGAACCCCTTCGGGCTCCTGGCCTGGGCCTTCACCCCGATCTTCCAGGCGTTCTTCATCACCCTGGTCCTGCTCGACCAGCTGACCGGCAACATCGCGATCGCCATCATCCTGCTGACGATCCTGATCAAGGTCCTGCTGATCCCGATCTTCCGGCGCCAGATCGTGTCGACCCGCCGCATGCAGCTGATCGCACCCGAGGTCAAGGAGCTCCAGCGCCGCTTCCGCGGGGACCGCGTCAAGATCCAGCAGGCCACCGCCGCGCTCTACAAGGAGCGAGGCGTGTCCCCGGCCGGCTGCCTGCCGGCGTTCCTCCAGATGCTCCTGCTCATCCCGCTCTACTCGGTCTTCAGCCAGGGCCTCACGAATTTCAACCCGCAGGCGATGATGGAGGTCTTCGGGTTCACGATCCTGGACCTGCACTGCGCCGCCGCACCGATCGTGAACGAGGCCGGGCATGTGCTGAACCCGTGCCTGAACCCGACCGCCTTCGGCGTGAACTGGGGCGTGCCCGAGGTCTTCATCGGCACCGCCGGATCGTTGTTCTCGGGACTCAGCATCCTGGCCCTGATCTCGTCGCTGGTCCAGCTCGTCGCGTCGCGCATGACGCTCCCGCCGGCCTCCTCCGCGGGCGCCGACGACCCGACCGCCCGGACGCAGCGCCAGATGGCGATCTTCCTGCCGTTCATCTCCCTGATCTACGGGAGCATCCTGCCGGCCGGCCTGTTCCTCTACTGGATCTTCTCGACGGTGTTCTCGATCGTCCAGCAGTACCTGATCCTGGGCTGGGGCGGCATGTTCCCGCTCTTCGGCTGGACCCCGGGCTTCGCCGTCGACCATCAACCGCGCTTCCCGGTCGCCGAGGCCTCCGCCTCGGCGCCGTCCAGCTCCACGCGTGCGCCCGGAGCCGCCACGCGATCCACGCCCCAGCGGACCAACCTCGACCGGTCCACGTCCGCCGCGGCCACCATTCGACAGCGGGGCCGGCAGGGCCGGCGAGGGAGACGACGCTGAGATGACGCCGAACAGCACGAAAGCCGAGCGACCATGACCGCATACCGTGAATTCACCGGCAAGACCGTCGAGGAGGCCCTCAAGCTCGCCCGGGAGGCGTTCAACGCCGGCCTGGACGACCTCGACTTCGAGATCCTGACCCCCGGCAGCCGAGGGGTCCTGGGCATGGGCGCCGAGCCCGCCCGGATCGTCGCCGCGCCCCGGAGCGAGCTCGGTGGCGCCGCCCCGAAGCGCGAGGCCGCGGCCACCCGGCCCCTGCCACCGCCGCCGGACCGCCCCGACCGCGAGCGGTTCGACCGCGATCGGCCGCCCCGCCGTGATGATCGCGGGCCGCGCCGCGACGACCGCGGAGCGCGCGACGACCGCGGAGCGCGCGACGACCGCGGAGCGC